>NZ_CP046444.1:906623-1208831 GCF_014083945.1 Granulicella sp. 5B5
CACAATGCGGATTGCGTTCTCCGCATACCGGTGATCGCCGGTCAGGTTCCACAACAGCGCCTGCAGATACGCGGCACTCGCATCGCTGTCCTCGGCGTGGCACCCATTGTCCGGGTGCGAGTACGGCCCGCAGTCGATCACCCCATCCGCAGGCGGGCCCTTCCTCTTGTAATCGAGAGCACCATACTCGCTCGCAACCGCCTTCTGATACTCGCTATAGAACGGTTCCTGCTTCGCCTTGATCTGCGCCCGTACATACGCCAGCTGCGTTCCACTCACCAGCACACCCGGATGCTGCATGGCCTGCCCCCACGCAGCTCTCACAAACACAGCCATCCAGATCAGCAAAACAACGCGACGCAGCACAGGCATAAGCCCTCCGCGAAGCATCTTATATGGATAGAAAAACGCTTGTCTTCAGCGTGGACGCTAACCGGCCATCTTCATCATCGTGCGCCCATGCCGGCTTACGATCGCCAGCCGTTCGCTCGCCAGTATCCGCTTCGCCTGCCCGCGGGCATGGTTCGACCACGGCCCAGTCGGATCAAGCTGCGCATAAGCCGTCCAGTGCCGCAGCGCCTTGCGCGATTCCTTCGTGCGCTCATAGGCCAACGCCAGGTTGTAATGCGCATCCGCATACTGTGGCACCAGCTTCAGTGCCCGCTCATAGGCGTCAATCGCCTCCGGCAGCCGCTGCTGCTCATCCAGCACATTGCCCAGATCGAAGAACGCCAGTGCATACTCCGGATCGGCTTCCGTGGCCCGCCGGTACATCCCTTCGGCCCCTGCATAGTCACGCTCGTTATACCGGATCGTCCCCAGGTTGATCGCCGCGGCCGCATGGCCCGGGTTCATCTCCAGGATCGTCTCATAGATCTCTTTGGCCTCATTCAGCCGGCCCGGAATCTCCTCCAGCCGCACCGCCCGCAGAAACATCTCCTGCGTCTCGCCGTTCTGGCCAACTGGGTCCTGCCCGCGTTTGTGCACAACAGCCATGCCACCCGCCTTCGGCCCAAGGTCAAAATCAAACGCCATCTGCCGCGTCACCGGGTCCACCAGCGCCCCATGCTGGCGCCATGCCACGCGCGACCCACAGCCCACCGCAACCGACTCCAGCAGCGGGTTCGCCATTCCCGACACCTTCTGCATCGCGTCCACAGAACGCACAATGCTCTTCACCGAAATCCGTGACGCCCCAAGGTCCCGCAGCTTTCTCAGCTTCACCAGCTCATCAAAGGAGTACTCCTCCGACGTCTTGACCAGACCTGCCTTCTCCCACTTCGCGAGCTGGCGGACCGGCAGTCGAAGGATGCGCACTACATCTTCTCGGCAGTAACGGCTCATGATGCTCATCTCTCGGGCGGTTCCACAGGCATCTATCCGCTGCTTCACCGGGCGATTCAGAGCGTAACTACCTGCGCAGCAACGCTCTAGCTGCGAGTATGCGTGGCAAACCCACACCATTCAAGGCCTTATCCTGTGAATATTCAGTTTTCAGTGGATATCCCGAACCAAATTCGGTTCACACCTCTCGACTTTAGCGTCCTGACACGCTACGGCGCCGCCAGTCTCACAATCGCCGGCACATGCAGCGCCACCAGTACCGTCACCCCCATCAGCGACGCCAGCGCCAGGCTGTGCAGCACCACCCGCCTCAGGATCACTCCCTCGCTTCCATAGATCCCCGCCGCCGTGCTCGCCACCACCACACTCTGCGGGGCAATCATCTTCCCCATCACTCCACCACCCGAGTTCGCCGCCGCCATCACCACCGCCGGGATCCCCAGCTGCAGCGCCGTCAGCTTCTGCAGGCTCCCAAACAGCACATTCGACGACGTATCCGACCCCGTCGCCGCCGTTCCGATCCAGCCAATCAGCGTTCCAAAGAACGCATACAGAGCCCCCGTCTTCACAAACGCCAGCCCCAGCACCCCATCCAGCCCGCAGAACCGCATCAGGAACCCAAAGCCCATCAAAGCCCCAATCGTAATGATGGTGTGGCGAGTCTTCCACAGTGTCAGCCGCAACACTCCCAATGTCTCGCGCACTTTCAGCCCCATCACAAACGCCGCAACCCACGCTGCGATAAAGATCCCTGTCCCTGTCGCCGCCAGCCAGTCGAACGTAAACACCGCCGCCTCGGCATGCAGCGCGGGTACCACCGGAGGCATCCGCAGCACCACCTT
The DNA here is from genome assembly GCF_014083945.1 of Granulicella sp. 5B5. Classification (GTDB taxonomy): domain Bacteria; phylum Acidobacteriota; class Terriglobia; order Terriglobales; family Acidobacteriaceae; genus Granulicella. The sequence goes on from NZ_CP046444.1 coordinate 908,810, forward strand.
ATCCAGGCCACGAATCGGAAACATCATCGTGCTGAACGACCCCAGCCAGTGCCCCACCAACGGCGTGCCCCACAGCGCCACAAACAGCGTCAGGATCGCCCACGGCATCATCGCCCGCATCACCAGCGAACGCGAAGGCCGGCACAGCTCACTCCCGCTCTCCGCGACATCCTCCAGTTGCGTCCCTATAATCCGCCGCGGCCGCCAAACCCTGAAGAACATCACCTGCGCTGCAATCGTCACCACCGACGCCACAATGTTCACCAGCCACGGTCCATGGAACGACGCCACCAGCAGCTGCACGCCGCCAAACAACACGCCCGACAGCAGAATCGCTGGCCAAACCTCCAGCATCCGCTTCCACCCTGCAAACACCGCAATCAACCAGAACGGCACCAGCACGCAGAATGGCGTCAGCAGCACCCCAATCATCCGCGACAGCAGATGGATATCCAACCCCGTCACACCATGCAGCGCCACCACCGGCGTACCCAGCCCGCCAAACGCCACCGGGGCCGTATTTGCCAGCAGCGCCAGTGCCGCGGCCTCCAGCGGAGCAAACCCAATCCCAATCAGCAGCGTCCCACACACGGCAACAGGAGTCCCAAACCCTGCCGCCCCCTCAAAGAACGCCCCCAGCGCAAACGCGATCAGCAGCAGCTGCAGCCGGGCATCCTGCGTCACCCCTTGGAAGCACTGCTGCAGCAGCTCAAACCGCTTCGCATGCACCGTCAGCTCATACATAAAGATCACGGGAAACACGATCCAGGCAATCGGAAACAGCCCATACGCAATCCCATACCCCGTCGCCAGCCCCGCCAGCTTCACCGGCATATGGAACAGCCCCACCGCCACCACAAACAGCGCCGCCAGCGCAATCAACGATGCGCGGTGCGCCTTCATCCGTATCCCCAGCATCAACGCGAGCAGCAGCACCAAAGGCACCGCCGCAATCAGCGTCGTCAACCACCAATGCCCCATCGGGTCATAGCTCTGCGCCCACGTCCCAGCGCCCCCCACCGGCAAATCCGCAAAGCTCATCGCTAATCCCAGCAGCGCCAAAGTCAACCATCCTTAGGAAAATCCGATTATGCCGTCACCACATGCCTTTGTATAGCGTCATCGACGGTTGTCCCGCCCTTCGGTACACGTCCCACCAGCAGGACACGCAGATCGCGAAGATTATTCCCCGTCGGCCCCGTCACAATCGCATCCCCCAGAGCCGCCAGCAACTCATAGCTATCGAACCGCGCCAACGCATCCTCCACCGACAATCCCAGCTCCCGCGCCCGCTTCACAGTCGTCTCATCCGCCACCCCGCCCGCCACCTGACTATTGCCATCAATCCCATCCGACCCCGCACTCAGCACCGTCACCACAAGCCCCCGCTCCGCGGCCAGCCGCGCGCACTCCAACACAAACTGCTGGTTCCTCCCACCAACTCCAACTTTCCCACTCAAAGGAACACTAACCTCCCCAGCCGACAACACACATACCCGCTCGTTCTCCCGCGCCAGCACCTCTGCACGGTCCAGCAGATACGCCGCAGCCTCCCGATATCCCCACTCATCGCAACCGTTATCCACCACCACCGCAAACCCACGCCGCTCTGCGCTCTTCCGGGCCGCCGCACACAGCTCATCGCTCGAAAGCAGCACCATCGCATCCGTCTTCGCAAACGCCACATCTCCCGCCTTCGGAGTCTCCACCAACTCCGCCGCCTCAAAGTACCGCCGCAGCTTCTCTGACAGCCTCAGCGACTCCGCATGCTCCCTCACAATCCTCCAGCAGTCCTCCACCGTCGTCGGATCAGCCACCGTCGACCCCGACCCCACCACACTCGCATCTCCCGGCGGCACATCGGACACGATTAGCGTACACATCGTCACTCCACGCGCCGCTACTGCAAGCCGCCCACCCTTCACCGCGGAAAAATGCTTCCGCAGCGTATTCATATCCCCAATCGCCAGCCCCGAGTGCACCAGCTCCCGATGCAGCTCCGCCGCATCCTCCATCGTCATCGCCGCACTCAGCGGCCGCTCCACCAAACTCGATGCCCCACCACTCAGCAGCACCAGCACCAAACATCTCTCATCACAACTCGTCATCAAGTCCAGCACCGCATCCGCAGCAGCACCTGACCGCTCATCCGGCACCGGATGGCTTCCCACCAGATACCGCAGCCGCGCATCCGCAACTCGCGGCAAACTCACCCCAACCACCACCCCTTCTACACGCACCACATTCCCCAAAGCAGACATCGCCCCTTCCACCATCGGCAACGCGGCCTTCCCTATCGCCACCACCACCACGCGCTCAAACTCTGCCAGCCGATACCGCAATCCCCGCACACTCAACCAACCGCCCTCGCAGCGCACCTCCCGCCGCATCACCGCGCCAATCTCCACCTCATGCAGCGCATCCGCAAAGATCCCTCGCGCCTCATCCCGCAGCCCCATCGCACCACTCCTTCAAGCCCGCCCAGACTACCAGCACCCCGCCGCGTTGACGCTCCGCAAACCCGCATGTTCCCCTCAACACAGTGACCTCTCGCCCCATACTCCCCGTCGACGCCATCCTCCCCGCCATCGTCGACTCCCTCCGCCACACCCCCAACCTCGTCATCGAAGCCGCTCCCGGCGCCGGCAAAACCACCCGCGTCCCACCCGCACTCCTCTCGCTCGTCACCGGCGAGATCATCGTCCTCGAGCCCCGCCGCATCGCCGCCCGTCTTGCCGCGCGCCGTGTCGCAGCCGAGCTCGGCGAAGAGGTCGGCAACACTGTCGGCTATCAAGTCCGCTTCGAAGAAAAACTCTCCGCGCGCACCCGTATACGCTTCGTCACCGAAGGCATCCTCGCCCGCCGCCTCCTCACCGACCCCACACTCAGCAACGTCGACGCCGTCATCCTCGACGAGTTCCACGAACGCCACATCGACAGCGACCTCGCCCTAGCTCTCCTCAAGCGCCTCCAGCAAACACGCCCCACGCTCCGCATCATCGTCATGTCGGCCACACTCGACGCCGCCCCCATCGCGCACTACCTGGGCAACTGCCCCGTCCTCCGCTCCGAAGGCCGCCAGTACCCGCTCACCATCCGCCATCTCCCCTACTCGCCCGCACCCCTGCACACGCAGGTCGCCAACGCCGTCGAGCTCCTCAACGCCGAAGGCCACACCGGCAACATCCTCACCTTCCTCCCCGGAGCAGCCGAGATCCGCCGCGCCATCCGCGAGTGCGAACCCCTCGCCCGTCGCACCGGCCTGCTCGTCCTGCCTCTCCACGGCGACCTCACCCCCGCCGAACAGGACCGCGCCATCCTCCCCACCCCTGAGCGCAAACTCATCCTCGCCACCAACGTCGCCGAAAGCTCCGTCACCGTCGAAGGCGTCACCGCCGTCATCGACAGCGGCCTCGCCCGCACCGCCACCTACTCTCCCTGGACGGGCCTGCCCACCCTGCACATCGCACGCATCAGCAAAGCCTCGGCCACCCAGCGTGCAGGCCGCGCCGGACGCACCGCACCCGGTCAGGTCCTCCGCCTCTATCTGCAGGAAGACTTCCGCCTCCGCCCCGACCACGACACCCCCGAGATCGCCCGCGCCGACCTCTCCCAACTCCTCCTCACCCTGCGCGCCATGAACATCGCGCACCTCGCCGACCTCCACTGGCTCGACACGCCACCGCCCGAAGCCATCACCCTCACCGAATCCCTTCTCGACCGCCTCGGCGCAGTTGGCTCCATGGCCCAGCGCCTCGCTCGTCTCCCACTCCCGCCTCGCCTCGCCCGCATCGTCCTCGAGTCCATCGACCGCGGCGTCGGCGAAGACGGCTGCCGCGCAGCCGCTCTCCTCGGTCTCAATACCCGCACACACAAGAACGACATCCTCGCCGCCCTCGATCTCCCACCCGACGACCGCCAGCGACAGCACACCGACCAACTCCTCCGCATCGCCCGCCCACCCAAACAACAAACCCACAACGACGACGCCCTGCTCCTCTCACTCCTCTCCGGCTTCCCTGATCGCGTCGCCCGTCGCCGTGCAGGCAATCAGGTCCAGCTCTCCACCGGCATCACCGCCGAGCTAGCCGGCACCCCGCCACCCTACGAATTCCTCCTCGCCCTCGACGCCGAAGACCGCAAAGAAAACCCGCTCCCCCTTATCCGCATGGCCGCCCGCATCGAGCCCGAATGGCTCCTCGAACTCTTCCCCGACAGCATCACCGAAACCAGCGAACCCATCTGGAACCGTACAGCCGAGCGCGTCGAACGCAGCAGCGCCCTCCTCTACGACAAGCTCATCCTCGAAGAATCCCGCGGCCCCGCATCACCCGAAGACGCCGCCACGCTCCTCGCGCACAAAGCCATCGAAGCCGGTATCGAACGTTTCGTCGACCAGGAAACCCTCGACGCCTTCCTCGCGCGCCTCGCCTTCGCTGGTCTGCCAACACCCGGCCTCAAACAGACTCTCCGCGAGCTCTGCCTCGGCCTCAACAGCTTCGCCGACCTCAAGGACGCAGCCTGCAACTTTCTCCCTCTTCTCGAATCCTCACTCGACACCAGACGCCTCAACGACCTCGCCCCACTCAGCCTCCGCCTCGCCAGCGGCCGCCAAGCCAAAATCCACTACGAAGCCCACCGCCCTCCCTGGATCTCCTCCCGCCTGCAGGACTTCTTCGGAATGAAGGAGACCCCACGCATCGGCCCCCACAAAGAACCCGTCGTCGTCCATCTCCTAGCCCCCAACCAGCGCGCCGTCCAAACCACCACCGACCTCGCCGGTTTCTGGGAGCGCCTCTACCCACAGGTACGCCGCGAGCTCATGCGCCGCTACCCCCGCCACGCCTGGCCGGAAAACCCCTATATCATCCCGCAAACACCCACCCGAAAATAGCACTCTAAACTTGTCAACAACAGGCGAACGGCTTCTAGGTACCCCGGCCCTTTAGGGTCGGGTCTCATAGATCGCCAGAAAGAAGGGGCTTTAGCCCCCGAGGTTGCTTCTCTGCCCGCACAAGACATTCATAGCAACCGCGAACTATACTCACCCGCGTCGGAACTCGCTCCTCCAGAGGCCCCATGAAAAAACTAGCCCTAGCCGTTCTCGCCGTCACCAGCCTCCCCGCGCAGCAGCCCGCCCCCCGCCCGCGCATCACCGGCATCTCGCACGTCGGCTACTTCGTCTCGGACCTACCCAAAGCACTCAACTTCTGGCACGGCCTCCTCGGCTACGACGAGTCCTACACGCTCGACAAACCCGGCACCAACGAAGTCCGCATCGCCTTCATCAAGATCAACGACCACCAGCACATCGAGCTCTTCAACGAACCGCCCACCGACCCGCCCAGCATGATGAGCCACCTCTGCTTCTCGGTCGACAACATCGCGCAGACGCGCGCCTACCTCCGCTCCAAAGGCTACAACGTCAAACCCGGCCACGGCACCACCCACACCGGCGACTACGCCTTCGAGATCAAAGACCCCAACGGCATGTTGATCGAGTTCGTCCAGAGCCTCCCCACCGGCAAAGAAATGCAATCCGCCGGGAAGCTCCTCCCAGCCACACGCATCTCGCCGCGCATCTACCACGCCGGCTACAGCGTCGGAAACGCCGAGAAGACCGTCGCCTTCTACAAGATGCTCGGCTTCACCGAAACCTGGCGCAACGGCCCCAGCGCCAAGGAGATCAGCTGGATCAACATGAGGGCCCCCGACGGAGACGACTACGTCGAGCTCATGCTCTTCCACCCGCCGCTCAATCCCAGCAGCCTCGGCGGCAAGAACCACATCTCCCTCGCCGTCCCTGACATACAAAAAGCCGTCGCCGAACTAAAATCCCGCCCCGCCTTCAAGGACTACGGCAAGCCCCTCGAGATCCACACCGGCGTCAACGGCAAGCGACAGGTCAACCTCTTCGACCCCGACGGCACCCGCGTCGAACTCATGGAACCGTTCACCGTCACCGGCAAACCCGTCCCATCCTCCACAGCGCCAACGCCACCACCCGCCTACTAGCAGCACATTCACACCGCCACAACACATCCACCACAGATGTGTTGTGGCGACCGAAGTAGGACAGCTCCATCGTCCTGCGCAGCGGAGAGACCCGTTTCCCTACCGCCATCCCTCAACGCCTCGCCTTCTTCCCTTCCTTCGGTGCACCCGTCGTCTGCCGCACAATCAGCCGCGTCGGAATCATCTCCGCCGCGGCCTCAGCAACCCCAGACTTCAGATGGACCAGCAGCGCCCCCACAGACCGCTCCGCCAGATCTTTGCAAGCCATCCGCACCGTCGTCAGCGGAGGGATCGTGTACTCCGCCAAGTGGATATCATCGAACCCAATCAGCGACAGGTCCTCCGGCACCTTCAGCCCTGCTTCAAACAGTGCATGCTGCACCCCAATCGCCGTCATATCGTTGGAGCACATCACCGCCGTCGGCCGTTCCTTCATCGCCAGCAGCCTCTCCATCGCATCGCGCCCGCTCTCCAGCGTATGTTCGCCCTCCACCACCCACACGCTTTCAACATTCACTCCGGCAGATTGCATACACTCCACAAACGCTGCCTTGCGCGCCTGCGCCGACCGCAACCGCAGTGGCCCGGTAATGAACCCGATCTTGGTATGCCCTAACCCCACTAGGTGCCGCACGCCTTCGTCGATGCCCACCCGATAGTCCACCGCCAGGGCGCTGCTCATCGGCCGCTCCGGCGCGGCATCCACAAACACCACGGGCACCTTGTCCGCCGCAAACCGCTCGAACAGAAAATCCTCAATGCCGAACGTCATCACCGCGACGCCGTCCACCTTGCGCTCCAGCATCCGCCGCGCGCACTCCTCCATCTTCTTGCGCTCATAGTTCGTCGAAGCGATCAGGATCTCGTACCCGTGCCGCACCGCCACGTTCTCAAACTCCTGGATCAGCTCCGGAAAAAACGGGTTCGTAATCTCTGAAACAATCAGCCCCAGCAACCGGCTCTTGCCCGACACCAGCGCGCGCGCTTGCGTATTCGGCAGGTAGTTCAGCTCCTTCACCGCCGCCCACACGCGCTCCGCCAGCTCCGCATCCACCGTCGGCACACGGTTCATCGCCCGCGACACCGTCGCAATCGAAACTCCCGCACGTTCAGCCACACTGCGAATATCGATCTTCGCAGGTGTCGCACTCTTCGCAGACTTTCGGGAACGCTTCATCCAGGGGGTTGTCCATACAAAGCACGCCAGCAAAATTTCATTCAGGCATCGCTTTCGAATGAGAGTAGCACGGGGTTGACGCGTATCCACGCCGCCAGCTACTGTCTTTATTGCCGGTAAACGTTTTCAACAAACGAGATATCATCGCCCGGAGCCTTGGAGACCGCTGCATGGCTGTCGTTGCTGGAGTCGATTTCGGAACCCTCAGCGTGCGTGTCACGCTCTTTGACAGCGAGCGCGGACGCCTCGGCACTGCTTCCGCTGGCTATCCTCTGCACCGCCGTCGCGAAGACCCTGACTTCGCCACGCAGTCCCACGACGATCAGATGCAGGCCCTCGCCAAAGCCACACGCGACGTCCTCCAGCAAACCGGCATCTCTGGCGCCGACGTCGTCGCCCTCGCGCTCGACACCACCGGCTCCTCCGTCATCCCCGTCGACGCCCACCTCCAGCCGCTCGACGACTACATGCTTTGGTGCGACCACCGCGCCCACGCCGAAGCCCGCGAGATCACAGCCCTCGCCCACGCCGAGCACCTCGAAGCCATCGACTGGTGCGGCGGCGTCTACTCCCACGAGTGGGGCTTCGCCAAGCTCCTCTACTGGCTCCGCCACAACCCATCTCTCCGCGAAAAATTCGCAACCGCTTTAGAACACTGCGATATGGTCGCCGCCACCCTCATCGGCATCACCAACCCCGCCGAAGTCCCACGCAGCATCTGCGCCATGGGACACAAGTGGATGTGGAACCCCCGCTGGGACGGCCTTCCGCCGCAGTCCTTCCTCTCCAAGCTCGATCCTCTCTTCGACGGCATCCGCGAAAAACTCAACAGCCGCTACAGCACCTCCGACGCCATCGCCGGCCATCTATCCGAGCACTGGGCAAACCAACTCGGCATCCAACCCGGCATCCCCATACCCGTCGGCGCCTTCGACGCCCACTGGGACGCCATCGGCGCCGGCTGCCGCGAAGGCGACGTCGTCAATGTCGTCGGCACCTCCACCTGCATCATCGCCATGGCCGCAAAAACCGAGCTCGTCCCCGGCGTCTGCGGCGTCGTTCCCGGCAGCGTGCATCCCCAATTCACCGGTATCGAAGCCGGACTCTCCGCCACCGGAGACATCTTCGAAGCCATCGCCCGTCGCGCCGCCACCGACGTCAAATCCCTCTCGCAGGGCCTCGAAGCCTACGCCCCCGGCCAGACCGGCCTGCTCCGCCTCTCCTGGGACAACGGCGACCGCACCGTCCTCGTCAACTCCGAGCTCGGCGGAATCACCCTCGGCTGGAACCTCATCCACACCGCGCAGGACGAGCTCTTCGCCGCCATCGAAGGCACCGCCTTCCACACCCGCATCATCCTCGACCGCATGGCCTCGCACGGCGTCCCCGTCATCCGCATCATCAACGCCGGCGGCATCCCGCAGCACAACGCCGTCCTCAACCAGGTCTACGCCGACGTCCTCAACAAACCCGTCCTCGTCCCAGATGGCGTCCCCACCAGCCTCGGCTCCGCCATCTTTGCGATGGTTGCCGCCGGCGTCTTCCCCACCATCGAAGCCGCGCAGCAAAAACTCTGCCTCCCCTTCAAGACCTTCACCCCCCGCCCTGCCGCCGTGGCCATCTACAACCAGCTCTTCCCGCTCTACCGCGATATCTACTTCTCCCTCGGCCAACCCAACAGCCCCGCAACATCCCTCGGCAACATCCTTCCCGAACTCCGCCGCATCGCCGAACACTCAAGGACTGCACCCTCCCGTGGCGAACCTTTGCTAACGTAGCGCCCTTCGCGGGAACGCTTTTGCTGTTGCCTTTCTCGCTTGTCATTTCCCCAAGGAATCGGAATCTGCTTTTGCTCTTCTTGTTTGTCATTCCCGCAGGGAATCTGCGTCTCGCCCGTACCACCCATGAAGTGTCATCTCGACTGAAGTCCGCGTTCTTGCGGACGCGGCGGAGAGATCTGCGTTTTTTCGCAGGATGCATAAGCATCCGAACTCCCTTCCACCCGCATTGACACCCACCTTCCCACCTCTCTACACTTCCCTAGAAAACGTTTCCTAAAAGGAATATTCAGACCCTCATGCTCAACTTCGACACCCTCGAACTCTGGTTCGTCACCGGCAGCCAGCACCTCTACGGCCCCGAGACCCTCATCCAGGTCGCCGAGCACTCGCAAAAAATCGCCGCCTCGCTCACCGCCGGCACCTCGATCCCCTTCAAAGTCGTCTTCAAGCCCGTACTCACCACGCCCGACGAGATCCGCGCCCTCTGCCGCGAGGCCAACAACTCCCCCCACTGCATCGGCCTCATCCTCTGGATGCACACCTTCTCCCCCGCGAAGATGTGGATCGCCGGCCTGCAGTCTCTGCAGAAGCCCTTCCTCCATCTGCACACGCAGTTCAACAAGCAGCTCCCCTGGTCCACCATCGACATGGACTTCATGAACCTCAACCAGGCCGCGCACGGCGACCGCGAGTTCGGCTTCATCACCGCGCGCCTCAAGCTTCCGCGCAAGGTCGTCGTCGGCTTCTGGCAGGACTCCGACACCATCGCCGAGATCGCCGCCTGGTCCCGCGCCGCCGTCGGTTGGCATGAGTCGCAAAACCTCAAGGTCGCCCGCTTCGGCGACAACATGCGCGAGGTCGCCGTCACCGAAGGCAACAAAGTCTCAGCAGAAATCGCCCTCGGCTACAGCGTCAACGGCTACGGCGTCGGCGACCTCGTCGCCCGCATGAACCAGTTCACCGACGCCGACATCGACAAACTCGTCGCCGAGTACCGCGACACCTACTCCATCGCCAAAGAGCACGACCGCCCCGCCTCGCTCCGCACCGCCGCAAAGATCGAGCTTGGCCTCCGCGCCTTCCTCGAGGAGGGCGGCTTCGGCGCCTTCACCGATACCTTCCAGGACCTCCACGGCCTCGACCAGCTCCCCGGCATCGCCACCCAGCGCCTCATGGCCTCCGGCTACGGCTTCGGCGGCGAAGGCGACTGGAAGACCGCAGCCCTCGTCCGCACCATGAAGGTCATGGCGCAAGGCCTGCCCGGCGGCACCTCCTTCATGGAGGACTACACCTACGACTTCTCCGGCACGCCGAAAGTCCTCGGCTCGCACATGCTCGAAATCTGCCCCAGCATCGCCACCGAAAAAGCTGCCGTCGAAGTCCACCCCCTCGGCATCGGCGGCAAGGACGATCCCGTCCGCCTCGTCTTCACCTGTCCCAGCGGTCCCGCCGTCAACGCCTCACTCGTCGACATGGGCGACCGCTTCCGCCTCCTCGTCAACCTCGTCGACGTCATCCAGCCCGAGCAGCCGCTGCCCAAACTCCCCGTAGCCCGCGCCGTCTGGGTGCCACAACCGAGTCTCAAGATCGCAGCCGCCGCATGGATCTACGCCGGCGGAGCCCACCACACCTGCCTCAGCCAGGCCCTCACACTCGAACACCTCGAAGACTTCGCTGAGATCGCCAACCTCGAACTCATCGTCATCGACAACGACACCAAACTCCGCGACCCCCGCCAGCAACTCCGATAAACTCAACGAACCCAAACGTCGTTGCTGTTGCCTTTTGTTTGTCATTCCCGAAGGGAATCTGCTGCGTGCTCGTACCGGCACCAACGCTCGGGTGCCCCATTCATGACCACGGCAGTATCGTGGTCATGAGTGGGATGCAGACATTCAACACCGCCACCAACTCAGGAGTCCCCATGCTTCTCCCCTCTCTCCGCGAACAGGTCCTCGAAGCCAACCTCGAGCTCGTCCGCCGCGGCCTCGTCCTCTACACCTTCGGCAACGCCTCCGGCATCGACCGCGAGCAGGGCCTCGTCGTCATCAAGCCCTCCGGCGTCGACTACGACGACCTCCGCCCCGAGCACATGGTCGTCACCGATCTCCACGGCAAAATCGTCGAAGGCGCACTCAACCCGTCCTCCGACCTCGACACCCACACGCTCCTCTACCGCGAGTTCCCCACCATCGGCGCCGTCGTCCACACCCACTCCGAGTTCGCCACCAGCTTCGCCCAGGCTGGCCTTCCCATCCCATCTCTCGGCACCACCCACGCCGACTACTTCTACGGCCCCGTCCCCTGCTCACCACCACTCACCGACGAAGCCATCGCAGGCCGTTACGTCCACGAAACCGGCCTCGCCATCGTCTCCCGCTTCAAAGCGACAGACGGCACCTTCCTCATCGACCCCCTCGCCGTCCCCGCCTGCTTAGTCGCAGGCCACGCCCCCTTCGCCTGGGGCAAAACCGCGCACGACGCCGCCCACAACGCCGTCGTCCTAGAAGCCATAGCCCGCATGGCCTACCGCACCCTCACCCTACCCGGCAACTCCTTGCAGGTCGCCCAATCTCTCCTCGACCGCCACTACTTCCGCAAGCACGGCGCCAACGCCACCTACGGCCAAAAATAAACACCGCAGCTTGCTTTCTTCATTGTCATTCCCGCAGGTAATCTGCGTTCGTCTTTGCTTTTGTTTTTCTTTCTGTCATTCCGAGCACAGCGAGGAACCTGCTTCTCGCGCGCGAAGCGCGCGCTACCGCCGCTCCAGCGTCACCGACCCGCTCTCCGCACCCTCGACCTTCCCGCTCACACGGATCGTCTTATCCAGCCCCGTAATATCCAGCAGCAGTTCATCGCTACGCCCCGGCACGCGCTTCACCAGCGCAGGATTCGAAGCCTCTCCAATCTGCAGCATCACATCACGCAAGCCCGTCACAGCACCCGCCACCGGATGAAACCGCAGCAAATACTCCGTCGCGGCATGGACAGCCTTCGTCAGGTCCAGCGAAAAGCTCCCCGCAGCCCACTTCCCCACCAGGTTCGCCGACCACAACGAAGACACCGCATCCCAATCCGCCGGCGGCGCAACAACCGTATCAAAAACCGCGAGCGTCCGAATCATCGGCGCAGCAGCAGCCTCCGTCACCACCAGCCGCACAGCATCCACAACCTGCGACTCCACCGGCTGAATCCGCTTATGCCCAATCGCCGACCCCGCCCCAATCTCCTTCCAGCTACCACCAGTACGCGCCTCCAGCCGATACCCCCGCACCCGCTCCCCCAGCGCAATCTCCTCCTGCAACACCACCGTATCAATCCGCATCGGCTTCGCCAGCTTCAACTCGATCGACTCGCCCTTGCCACTCCTCATCCCCACAGGCGAACCAAACCGCCGCTTCACCTCAGCACCAAACGCCGCAGCCACACGGCAATCCGGATCAGACAACAACCCCTCGCGGTTCGCCGGAATGTTCAGCAGCAACTGCGCCCCACGCCCCACACTTCGGTAGTAGATCGACATCAACTGATCCAGCGTCAACACCTTGTTCGCGTTCTTCGTACTCCAGAACCAGTTTGGCCGCCGAATCGAAACATCCACCTCGCTCGGCAGCCACACGCTTCCATTCGGATCGCTGTCCAGCGCCGTCGCCGTCCCACTCTTCGCCTCCGCCGCATCAATCCCGTTCCAGCACGGATACGGCGCGAACCCATCCTCATTCCCCACCCACCGAATCGTCGCCTGCGGCCCCTGAAACACCATCGCCCCCGGCTGATACTTCGCCAGCAGATCGCCCACCGGCGTCACCGTCGACCCATCGAACCATATCTCCACCAACTCGCCATACCGAGTAAACACCTCCGTCAGCTGCTCGCGATACATCGCGTCATACTTCGCCTGCAGCTCCAGCGTCTTGCACACCCCACCAGTCCCCGCGCCAAAGTGATCGTCCCGCGGACACACATACACCCCCAGCTTCAACCCATACTTCCTGCACGAAGCCTCCACCTCGCGCAGCACATCGCCCTTGCCATCTTTCCAGGGCGTATTGCGAATGCTGTACTCCGTCGTCTTCGTCTGCCACATGCAGAACCCGCCCTGGTGCTTCGCCACAAACACGATGTACCGAGCCCCCAGCGCCACCGCCGTCTGCGCCCACTGGTCCGTGCTCAAGTTCTTCGGATCAATCTCACTCAGCGGCGTCGACAAGTTATCCGACTCCACATCCTGCCACGTGTTCGGCGCAAAGTGGACGAACATCCCCACTTCAAGGTCCTGCCACGCGCGCTCCTTAGCCGAAGGCAGCGCCCGCACCACGCCCTTGTACTCACCCAGAGCGCCCGTCCATGCCCCCGCACGAGACGCAACCACTCCCGCCGCCACTCCATATAAAAACCCGCGTCGCTTCATGCACCCACCTTCGCCAGCAGCTCTGGACGCGTCGCCACCGTCTTCACAATCAACTCACCGAACAGCGTATTCGCCCAAGCAAACCAAGGCCGCGTAAACTTCTTCACATCGTTCCTGTCGTAGCTCTCGTGCATAAACCCGGTCCCTGCGCTCGAAGCCTTCAGCATCGCCAGCGCATGCCCAATCTCCGCGCTCGACTGGCTAGTCAGCGCATACACCATCTGCGACATCGGCCAGATCATGTCCTTCCCCTCATGCGGTCCACCGACGCCCTCACCCGCCGTCCCCTTGAAGAACCACGGGTTCCTCGCGCTCCACACAAACGCCCGTGTCCGTGCATACAGCGCCGCATCCAACGAGCTCTCCAGATACGGCAGTCCCAGCAAACTCGGCACATTCGCATCGTCCATCAGCAACTGGCTCCCAAAGCCATCCACCTCATACGCCCAAATAGTTTCCACGCCCGTTCCCTGCTCGACCTTCACCACCGCGTACTGCTTCAGCGCGCCCTCAACCTCACCAGCCAGCGACTCCGCCTCACGCGCCAGCTCCGCATCCTTCAGCACCGCATGGGCCATCACCGCCAGCTGCCGCAACGACGTCACCGCAAACAAATTCGAAGGCACCAGAAACGGAAACACACAAGCATCATCCGACGGCCGAAACCCCGAAGCGATCAGCCCCACCGGCCTCACCGGGTTCCCATAGCCGTTCCCCGGCAGCGTCTCCGTCGCGATCGGCGACGTCCGCTGAAAGTGATACGGCCCCACGCCATCCTTCCTCTGCTGCACGCGCATCGTCTGCACCACCAGCGTCATCGCCTTCTGCCAAGCCGCATCGAACGGCTTTACATCGCCGCTCTGCTTCCAGTACCCATGCGCCAGCCGTATCGGATAGCACAGCGAATCCAGCTCATACTTCCGCTCGCCGACGCCCTGCTTCATCTCCGTCTTGTCGTCCACGCTCCACGGCAGCGGCTTCGCGTTCAGGTCCGCCATAAACGCATTCGCATACGTGTCGATCAGCAGACACCGCGTCTGCCTCCGGATCACGCCTTCCACCAGCCCGCGCAGCGCGTCATCCTCCTTCAGCAGTGGCAGGTAAGGCCACACCTGCGCCGACGAGTCCCGCAGCCACATCGCCGCAATGTCTCCCGTCACCACCGCCGTATCCGGCTTGCCCTCCCACGTCCCCGGCTCCACCGTCGTGTCCAGCGTATTCGGATAGCAGTTCGCAAACAGCCTCGCCATCTCCTTGTCGCCGGTCTTCGCGCTCACCCGGGCAATCTGAGCCTCCACCGCTGCGCTCCTGAACTTCCTATCGCCCACCTTCGGCCGTCTCTCGCCCCACGGCACAGCAGCAATCGTCGTCGCCTGGCTCAGCGCCTGCCCCACTGGCTCCGCAATCGTCTGCGCATCCGCGCGCCCGCCCACCAGCATCCCAGCCGATGCCGCACCCATCACCTTCAACACCCCTCGCCGGCTCCACTGCATTCTCGATATCATCGCCAACCGTATCCCTCTTTTGTCACAATAGTGCTCATTTACAATTCATTCAGTCAAATCCTTGGGCTGTTATCGTTCTCAAGCCCGTTGTAATCAGTTCGCCGCTCAAAGGAGTACCCTCGGTCATGATCTCTCGCAGAAGCTTCCTGCAACGTTCCGCCGGCGCCGCCGCCGCATCCTGTCTCCCCGCCTCTGCGCTCGCTCTCAACGCGCCCACAGACTCTGCCGACGACCCCATCCGCTACGTCGACCCCCGCATCGGCACCGGCGGCCACGGCCACTGCTTCCCCGGCGCGGCTGTCCCCTTCGGCGCCTGCCAGCTCTCGCCCGACACCTTCGACGACGGCTGGGACTGGTGTTCCGGCTATCACATCTCCGACACCTCCATCATGGGCTTCTCCCACACCCATCTCTCCGGCACCGGCTGCGGAGACCTCCTCGACTTCCTCGTCATGCCCGGCACCGGCCCCGCCAAAATCGTCCCCGGCACCCGCGAAAACCCCGACACCGGCTATCGCTCCCGCTTCGACCACGCCGACGAGACCATGGTTCCCGGCTACTACTCCGTCCTCCTCAAAGACACCGGTATCCACGCCGAGCTCACCGCCACCGAACGCTGCGGACTCCACCGCTACACCTTCCCCGAAAGCAAGCAGGCCTGGATCGTCCTCGACCTCCAGCACTGCTACGGTGGCGTCAAGAACGTGAACTCCGCCGAGCTCTCTCGCCCCGCACCGGACACCCTCGCCGGCGGCCGCATCACCTCCGCCTGGGGTGGCAACCGCCACGTCTACTTCACCCTTCAGGTCTCCAAAACGCCCGACCGCATCGTCTTCTATCAGGACGACCAGGAGTGCGCCGCGCCCATCACGCAAACCACCGGCAACAACCTCAAGTGTGTCCTGCACTTCACCACGCACGCGCAGGAGCTCATCTCCGTCCGCACCGGCATCTCCTCCGTCAGCGCCGAAAACGCCGCCAAGAACCTCGCCGCCGAGATCCCCAACTGGGACTTCGACGCCGTCCGCAACAACGCACACGAGCTCTGGCGCAAACAGATCGGCAAGATCCACGTCACCACCGCCAACCTCGCGCACAAGAAGATCTTCTACACCGGCCTCTACCATATGTCCCTCGGCCCCTGCCTCTTCGACGACGTCGACGGCCGCTACCGTGGCATGGACGCCGAGATCCATCAGCTCCCTACCGGCCACCACAACTACACCACCTTCTCCTGCTGGGACACCTACCGCGCTGCGCACCCCGCTTACACCCTCTTCGAACCCGAGCGCGTCCCTGACTTCGCCAACACCCTCATCCGCATGGCCCAGCAGAGCACCGCGGGCATGCCCGTCTGGCCGCTCCAGGGCACCGAGACCGGCACCATGACCGGCTACCACTCCGCTGCCATCATCTCCGAGGCCATCCACAAAGGCTTCCCCGGCATCGACACCGAATCCGCCTATAAGTGCATGATGGAGCGCGCCATGGTCGACGACTACCGCGGCCTCAACTACTACCGCAAGATGCACTACATCCCCGCCGATCTCGAAGACGAGTCCGTCTCCAAGACCTTCGAGTACTGCTACGACGACTGGGCCATCGCCCACGTCGCCAAACTCCTCGGCCACGCCGACGTCGCGGCCATGCTCCGCGAGCGCTCTACCAACTACCGCAACTACTTCGACCCCTCCACGCAGTTCATGCGTCCCAAGCTCGCCGATGGCAGCTTCACCTCACCCTTCAACCCCATCGACCTCGGCCACACCACCAAGTACCGCGACTACACCGAGTCCAACGCCTGGCAGACCACCTTCGCCACGCAGCACGACCCCGCCGGCCTCATCGCGCTCTTCGGTGGCCGCCAGCCCTTCCTCAAAAAGCTCGACCTCCTCTTCACCGTCCCTTCCACACTGCCCGCCAACGCACCGCCGGACATCGCGGGCCTCGTCGGCCAGTACGCCCACGGCAACGAGCCCTCGCACCACATCGCCTACCTCTACGTCTACGCCGGCGCACCCTACAAAACCCAGGCCCGCGTCCGCTCCCTCATGGAGACCATGTACCGCCCGCTCCCCGACGGCATCGAGGGCAACGAAGATGTCGGTCAGATGTCCGCCTGGTACATCCTCTCCGCGCTCGGCTTCTACTCCGTCGACCCCGTCAGCGGCAACTACATCCTCGGCTCGCCACTCTTTGAAAACGCCAAAGTCGATCTCGGCAACGGCCACACGCTCACCATCGAAGTCCAACGCAAAGACCCCGCTCATGCCTTCATCCAGTCCTTTGCTATTGATGGCAAACCCCAACAGCGCGCATGGTTTAACCACTCCGAGATCGCCAACGGCGCCACACTCAGCTTCGTGATGGGCCCCGACCCTAACCTCCACTTTGCCACATCCGAATCCAGCGTCCCCCCTTCCCTCACGCTGTAGCCTCCAACATCGCCTCGAAACAAAACCCCTCCGGCATCATCTCCGGAGGGGTTTTGCTTTTAGCACTTAGCCTTTGCTTTAGTGTTGTAGACCAGCCGCCGCCATCGGTGCCAGAATCTCCTTCAGCAAATCCGGCGTGCCTTCCACGCGCACAAGCCTCGGATACCGCAGACCCTCGCTATAGCTCAGATGGACTGGAGCGATCGTGTCCTCATCCTGCACCATCAGTTCAATTGGCATACTCGTGCCTTTCGCGGCCTTCACCGCCTCATTCAGCCGCTCAATCGTAAACACCTGGCCGTCCACCGACACCATCTTCTGACCGGGTGCGAAACCCGCCTTGTCCGCGGCGCTCCCCACGCGTACATCACTGATCGTTCCATCCGTCTTTTCATCCAGACCAATGGAGAACCACGACACCAGCGATGAGCCCCTTTTCAGCTCTTCCGCCATATCCGGCGTAGGCTCAGAAGCATATTCAAGCCGGTATCCACCTTGCTCGATGCCCTCGGTATTCACATGTGGCTGCACGTCATAGATGCGCGTCTCGAAGAACCCATGCCAGTCATTCGCGACGACCTTGTTCAGGTCCGCCTCCAGCTCTTCAAGGCTATACGGCTCCACGCGCGCCACTCCACTGCCGCCCTTCTGCAGAAAAATCTGCAAAAAGTCGCGCAGGCTCTTCTTGTCATCCGTCAGCCTGCGAATCGTCGTGTCCACGTCCAGCCAAACCAGTGAGCCTTCCGGATAGTAGTCCGTCCCACGCTTCCAGCTGCGCCACGTAGTGCCCCTGCTGCCACCATTCCGTGGCATCGCTGAATCGAAGGTCGTGTCCTCAATGCTCCGCCACGCGCGGCCACTGTTCGCGTCCATCTCCGCTGCAGTCAGTGCCAGGTCCGCCCGATACTGCTCCGCCGTCACCATGCCAATGCGCTCGCCCATCACATCTCCAAGATAGTTCGTAAGCCCCTCGTATACCCACAGCAGATTGTCCCGCATTGGAGTCGCATAGTCCGGCGTCGCCAGGCCATCCGGTCGACGGTACTTGCCGTTCCACGAATGCGTAAACTCATGCGGCAGCAACCCTGCCATTCCCACCGACGGTTTATACCCCGTAAAAAAATTGGTTTGAATCGTGTTGTCTGAAGACTCGTGATGCTCCAGCCCACCACCGCCACCGCTGCCCTGCAGCAGGATCAGGAAGTGATAGCTCGTGTAATGCGGCGGCCCGTACATCGCAAACGCCTCACGCACCAGCTGCGACATCTGGTCGACCGTCTCAGGCTTCGCCACGATCGACGCAGCCGTCGGCCCAATCACATCCATATAGTGTTGCGGCGTCACGCCCGGCGCCAACGCGTACTCATGGAAGTACAGCCCCGTCATGATCGGTGAATCCTCCAGCATCTCCACGGTCGTGGCAGCGTACTTCGTCGTGCCACCTGCCGGGTGCTGCGGATCATACGGCGTCAGCGGCTTCAGCGATGTCCCGATCCCCCAGTGTGCCGGCACCGTCACCGTCGGCTGGATCGCAATGTCCTTCACCGGCGTATGCGCCGGATACAGCATCAGGTCTTCCCACTCCAGCGTCGCGGTCGTCCGCGTCGCTCGCGCATACACACAGTCCAGGTGCGCATGCAAGATCGAAGCTCCAGCCGGTATTTCCACGTGATACTCGTACGTGTCGACCGGGTCGCGGTGCCAGGGAATGGCCTTCCCATCTACCTCAAAACGCACCCCGGTAATATCGCCGATCGGGCCATCCGGACCATGCGCCCCGGGAATCCACTCCGGCGTAATCAGGTCCAGCGGCCCGCGATGCACCGGGAGATCGATATCGGCGTGGTAGATCTTGCGCGGTGCATCCGTCAGGTCAGCGTGAATCTGAATCGGTGCGTGTTGGGCATGGGCCGCGCACAGGCTTGAGGCAAGCAGAAACAAAGGAAGCTGAACTCGCAGTCGAATTTCCATCGAGATGGGGTGGCCTTTCCGAACACTTTGTAAGCACTTAATTGTGCAGGTTTCAGCCATCATTCTATGCGCTCTGCACGTACCTGCCTCTTGACACGTACGCTACAATTAACTCAGAAGCAAACACAGCCTGGCACTGCGCCGGGCTTTCGTATTTAAGCCCGGCGGCTGGGGGATATGACCTCCACAAGTCCGGGCTTATCTGCTTTTCCATCAATACTTTCGATCAAAAAGTACCCAGGGGAGGGGTGGGGGTATGGATACCCCACTCGCCCGCCAGGCTACCGGAGGCTCCATCCTATGACCACCGTTCCCACCTGCAATCACATCTTCGCCGACAACCACCGCTGCGGCTCACCCGCTCTCCGTGGCGAGCGCTTCTGCTACTTCCACCACCCCGACCGCCGCCCCGTCGCCAACCCCTACGAGCGCCGCTCACGCCGAGGCTTCACCATCACAGTCCCCCACGACGCCGAGTCCCTCCAGCGCGCCCTCGCCGAGGTCATGCAGCGCCTCGCTGCCAACACCATCGACGTCCACCGCGCCAGCCTGCTCCTCTACAGCCTGCAACTCGCCGCCCGGCGCCTCCCCGCACACACCCCATATCCAGAGACCAGGGGCAGGGGTCTCCCTGTCTGATTCAAAACGTCTCACCAAACATCGGCGCCTTGCTCTTCGACTGCTCCTCCGTCGCCTCATCCTGGATCACATCCCAGTGCTCGACAAGGATCCCGTCCTCAATCCGCAGGATATCGGCAGCAATCCAGTTGACATCGCCGCCAAAGCCCGAGAACCGGCCATGCACAATCACATAGTCACCCTCCGCGACAATCAGCCCCGGCTCATAGCGCAACGTCGACGGCAGCGACTTGATGAGGTTGAACAGGCCCTCACGGCCCGGCTCGATGTGCGCACTGTGCTGAATGTACTGCGGCGACCAGAAGGCCTCGGCGGCATCGTAGTCGCGTTGGTTGAAGAGCGTATCGAACCCTCTCAACACAAGGGATTTGTTCTGTTCTGGCGTAGTCTTCGGCACGGATAGCTCCTTTAGTGGCAACCGCCGGCGAGACGTTTCGCCGCAGCAATAGTATTTGGCCCCAGGCGCGGATAGTCTTTGTCGGCCCCATAGTTGTGCAGCTGGGTATAACGCAGGACAAAGTTATAAGTGGGCTGCTTGAGGAGCGCAGCAAGACCTTGCGGGCCGTCTTCCTCGGCAATGGCCTTCGCCATCACATCGCCGATCATGTAGACCACACCATGACCGAGAAAGTCCACACTGTACATGTCATCGTAGGAAACCGGTTGGTCGGCATTAAGTGCAATGACCGACATCTCCAGCAACGTCGCACTGTCATCGATATGCTTCAAGCCGTCGTCGATGTCCGCCAACATGCGCGCCGCAACAGGCGAATGCGACTGCTGCAGAAGGGAAAGATCGCCGACGTACATCGCAGAGCCCTCCTCATAGAGGTTGTTGAAGAGGTGGCCGGTCTCAACGCACGCCTCTTTCTTTAGGCTCTGTGAGTTACTGAGATTCAGTTCACGGTCAGAGGCAAAAGCGCCCTGCACCGCATGATAGAGCTCGTGCGTAGTGGTCTCTTGCGCGACGGCAAGGTCGTCCACAATTCCAATGTTGAGGAAGAAATCAGTGCTGCCAAAAGCATATCCTCCACCGTCTCCAGCAGCGACAACATAGCCTTCAAGATGAATATCGGCGTTGGGTGGAGTGAAGACCGCTATGCGCCGCTCGATCGTCTGTTGAAAACCCTTCGGGTTCGTCTCAATCTGCTGGAGCAGCGCTAGCAGTTGTGGGATCTTCGGCTTCTCGATCTCGAGCAGTATGTTTTTTTCGTTCGGCTTCGTAACTGGCTGCCCATGCGCCATTGCATAGAGTGCATTGGCAAAGTCTTCAGTCGTCGAGGTGATTTTGAACTCGTGAAGTTTACGAAGCACTGCCTGGTTGCCATGCATCTCTGCGATGGTGAGCGCTTCACCATGACTCAGGTTCGGGTTCTGCATCGCGAGAAGCGTCGCCCGCGCATCCTCGGTATGGATCTTCACTGTGATGGCATGGCAGTACTGAGCAGCAGTTGCCAGCAGTAGCCAGATCAACTGGAAGCGGAGACATCGGCGCGACATAAATATCCTCGGAAATGATTAGATGACTACTTTTGAGCGCTATTCACAAGATCACTTCAATGTCGTCTACGCGCGTCGGATAGAACGCGAGATGGCCCTTGACCCCCGCAACGGCCTCATAGGGTTGTTCGTAGGACCAGACCGCAAACTCCGACTTTCCGCCACCAACGGGGATGCTGTAGTAGGTGCAGTCGCCTTTGTACGGGCAGTACGTGTAGTGCGTCGTTCGAACAAGGAGTGACATGTTTGCGTCGCTGCGTGGCAGATAGTAAACCGGCGGATATCCCTTCTCTTCCAGTAAAAGAGCCTTTGTCGATTCAGCGACAACCTGCCCCGCAACCGTCACCCGTACCGTGACTCCGGCGTCCGAGACCGTGATCGGATGATCGGGGCCAGGGATTTTGATCTCCTTACCGACGTTCGACTTCACAGGAATAGCTCTCCTCAAATCGCCTACAGTTTCGAACCACCATCAACAGGAATGCTCGCGCCCGTAATCCAGCGCGCGCTGTCAGAGGCTAAAAACGCGACGACATCCGCGACGTCTTCCGGTTGGCCAATCCGCTTCAGCGCCTGCATCCCAAGCGCAACCTCACGGCCCGCTTCGGTCTTCGTGAAGTTCGACATGTCCGTTTCAATCACTCCAGGAGCAACGGCATTCACACGCACCCCACTGGGCCCAAGGATGTAAGCCCAGTTCTTTACCAGCGTCTCCAGTGCACCCTTGGTGGAAGCGTAGGCGAGAATGGATGGGTTCTCCACGCCAGGCTTGCCTACAACGGCACGCGCACCCAGCGAAGAGACGACGACGATGCTTGACCCCCCACCCAGTAGAGGCAACAGTTGCTGTATGGCGAAGAACGGGCCGCGAACATTAGTTGCGAAGAGGTTGTCAAAGTCCGCAACCGTGTAGGCCGCTATGGGAGCGGCCTTGCTGACGCCGGCGTTGAGCACCAGAATATCTAGGCGTTCACCGATAATGGCGCGCACTTGTTTGGTGAGATGCTCTGCACCATCGGTCGCGCTGAGGTCCGCCGAAAGAGCGTCGGCTTGCCCACCTTTCGCCCGAATCGCAGCGACCACCGCGTCGGCCTCCTGAGCGGAGCGGCCATAGTGCACCAACACACGCGCGCCTGCCGCGGCGAGCGCAAATGCTGTTGCACGGCCGATCCCTTTGGATGCCCCGGTTACGAGTGCCGTCTTCCCTTGAAGCATTGTCATAATCTCCTGTACGCCAGATACGTCCTGACGCCTACGCGTTTGTACCGCCGTCAACGGTAAGGTTTGCGCCAGTAATGTAGGAGGACTCCGGGCTGGCGACAAAAGCGACCAGTGCCGCAACTTCATCGACGTGCCCATAACGACCCAGCGCGGTGGCAGCTATTTGTGGTGTTGCCCAATCTCCGGCCGCAGGATTCAAGTCGGTATCGATAGGCCCAGGCTGCACATTATTGACGGTGATGCCACGGTTGCCGACCTCGCGAGATAGCCCCTGAGTGAACATCTTGACGGCTCCCTTCGTCGCGGAGTACGGAACAAGGCCAGGCGTCATCATGCGTTCGCCCACAGAGGAGCCAATGTTGATGATGCGCCCTTTATCGTTCATATGCTTCAATGCCGCCTGCGTGGTGACGAAGACACCGCGGACATTGATGTTGATAACGCGATCAAGTTCCTCTAGCGTTGTGTCCTCAAACTTCTTGGGGATAGCGGTACCGGCGTTGTTGACGAGGATGTCCAAAGGACCCAGGGTCGCAACGGCTTTTTCGACCGCGCTGCTTATAGCTGCAGCATCGGCGGCATCAGCCTGGATGGCGATCGCTTTGCATCCGTTGGCTTCGATGGCTTTGACGACGACATCAGCTGCGGCAGCATCTTTTGCATAAGTGATCGCCACATTGGCCCCATCGGCGGACAGGCGCTTAGCGATGGCGGCGCCGATGCCGCGCGAAGCGCCGGTAACGAGTGCCACTTTTCCCTTTAGTTTCGGCATGTGAACTCCTTTGCTTGCTGTAAGTGGTCGAACTGAATTCGTTCTTGGCTAAGCAGATTGATTGTGGTCCAGCGATTGAAAGCACTATGGGCTGGAGTGATAGAAACGTCTGCCTGGTGATGATGAAGTTGAAGTACAGCAAGAATAGTTACGCACCGAAAGAAATCTTCATGCCCTCTTGTCGGCCACTCGAGAGATTGCAGGATATCGATCCAGAGGTGGCCGCTATGTAACGGATCGCGAAGGCCCAGATAGTCGTGTACGACACGCAGATAGAGCGCAAGCTCATGTTCAGCTTGGTCCGCAACTACCGATACCTGCGTGAAGTCATCGGCAAGCATCCTTCCCTCCTGCTGTAGAAGCAACCGTGTTGTCGCTCATGGAAGAACTATGCGCTGTTCTCTTGGCGATTACATGCCGCTATCGAAGGGATTTTGTCTCCCAGCGTAGAGGGCGCACGAAGCACTACTATCGAGGGGCTGACTATAACGGGCGGCGATCCTTCGGGATCACAATCTCGCGTCGTCCAAAGAGCGCTGCATCGCAAGCCCAGGCACCTGGGCCGAGTAGTGTAAGCGCGACGCAGAGCAACGTTATCTCGGCACAGCGGACAAAATTCTGCGCTCGGTGCGCGTCGGCTGCGAGGAAAAAGATGACATAGCTTACCGTCTGCGTGACTGCCGCAGCAATGGAAACCACTGGTGTGATCAGGCCAATCAGGATAGCAACGCAAAATGCGATCACCAGCAGCGCGAGAATCGGATGCACCCAGGGATCGAGCATAAGCGGGTCATCGAGAATGCAAAGTGCGATGGCAACGCGAAGAACGAGAAGACCAACACCGGGCCAGCCCTCAGGAAAGCTTGAGAAGAACCTTTGCAGAGGAGCCCTCCTGCATCGCGTAAGCGCGAGGTGGGGCTAGCTTAATACGGTCCATAGGCGCAATGAACCCCTCTATCGTGGTGTTCTTGCACCACCCTGGCGGTAGATACCTAAAGCTGAATGATGCCTCGTCGTAGCCCGATGGCCACCGCCTCGGTGCGGTCACTCGCTCCAAGCTTTTCCATAATGTGCTTGACGTGCCCCTTCACAGTCTCCTCGGTGATGAAGAGCAGCGCTGCGATATCGCTGTTACGGTTCCCGCCTGCAATCTTCTGCAGAACTTCGATCTCACGCTTGCTGAGGGATTCATGGCCCATATGTTCCGCGAGCTGCGCCGCAACCTCAGGAGGCACATGCCGTTTGCCGGCATGAACATTGCGGATCATATCCACAAGTTGCTTGCGCGGCATGCTCTTCAGCATGTAGCCCTTGGCGCCGGCTTCAAGTGCGCGCTGAATTTCAGCATCACCGTCAAAGGTAGTCAGTATGATGACTCGTGCTTCCTTACACTCGGTGCGTATGGCGAGGAGTGCATCAATACCACTGATGTCCGGCAGCCGAAGGTCCATCAGCGTGACATCGGGACGGTGCTGGCAATAAGCCGCGATAGCTTCGCGCCCGCACTGTGCCTCGCCAACCAGAAGCATGTCCGGCTCATTGCGCACCACCGCGGCGATGCCCTCTCGCATGAGAGGATGATCGTCGACGCAGAAGACTCGGATCTTATCGCTCGCGCTCACTGAGGATCGGATTTCCCTTCATTTTGACGTGCCTTCGCCGATCGATCAGATTGGAGCCACGACAGCCAGCGGGGCTTTGAACGCTGATTTACGTCTTGAAATGCAATCTTACCCGGTATCATCAATTCCACTTCTGTCCCGGCGCCAACGCGACTTCGCAGCTTGAGCTGAGCACCAATAGCTTCTGAACGTTCACGCATACCCGTGAGGCCCCAGTGGCCCTCACGGCCCTCATTCAGCACCTGTGGATCGATGCCACGGCCGTCGTCACGGACGAGAAGCCGGAAGAAGCGGCTGGCATATTCTACCTCCACCTGCACCGTTGCGGGTTGTGAGTGGACGAAAGCGTTGATGACAGCCTCTCTGCCGATGCGATACACCTCGTCACGCACGACGGCCTGGAGAGGGCGCGACACTCCCTGAACAACTACACGATACGCGATCCTATCGTCTGTAAGCAGTTCGCTGGAGAGCCGTGAGAAGGCTGCTTCCAGAGTGAGTGAGTTACCTTCTCTGGCGCGAAGGCCTTTGAGGGCTTGGCGTCCCTCTTCGGTGACATGCCCCATCAGTTCGAGGACGCGACGGAGCAAGGGCTTGGCTGGAGAATCGGGAGGAACGTATTCTTCGGCGAGGTCAAGCTGCATGGACGCGCTGAGGACGCCCTGCAATAAAGTGTCATGAAGTTCCTGCGCAATCAACGTGCGCTCGGCAAGGCGGTCCTGAAAGCGCCGATTCATCCGGTCGGTAAGATGCGCGAGCCGGAGACGATAGGCCAGCACGATCAGCGCGACGAGCAGCAGCAAACAGATAAGCTGAAAGTACCAGGTTTGCCAGAGAGCGGGCTTTATCACGAACGGAACAATCGTTTCAGGGCCGTTCCACACGCCGACGCCGTTAGAAGCCTCGATGCGAAATCGATAATGGCCAGGGCCGAGATTGGTATAAACCACCTCTCGAAGAGCTACCCCGTTGCTCCAGCCCTCGTCGGAACCTTCAAGCCGATAGCGAAAACGGATACGCTCCGGGACGGAGAGATTCGTAGCTGCATAATTGAAGGTCAGGCTCTGGGTACCGGCACGCAGCTTCGGATGCTCTCTCAGGCGAAGAGGCCGACCTTCGGCCAAAGCGGATTCGATACGCACAGCTACAGGGTCTGTGTAGTCCGGAGCTCTAGATGGGTCCGCGACAGCCACTCCATGGGCCAGTGATAACCAGATGCGGCCGGAAGAGTCGGCTACGATAGAGCGGTCGCGTCGAGTTCCTTCCATCGCTGGAAGACCGTCTTCGGCCCCATAGCTCAAGACGTCGGCATCCTCCAGCGTATTGGTCAGCAGCCGTTCACGATTCACCTGTAGAACATGATCGGAGGTTACAACCCACAGATGGCCACGGTTGTCCTGTGTTATGCCTAGAATCTCCTCACGCAGAGGTTCAGGCGCTCCATGCACGAACTCGATTTGACCGCCCTTCAAATAGGCGATACCGGTCGAAGTGGCCAGCCAGAGAACGTGATCGGCATCTTCGAAGATAGAGCGCACATTGGGTGTCTGCTGTCCATCGGCAGCTCTGTACGTTGACCAGTGCCCGTTCGCGAAGCTGGCAACGCCGCCGGGAGCAGCGATCCACATAGTACCGTCAAAGCCTTCTGTGATGGAAAAAATGGCGTTGGATTCCAGAACATTCGCCACGGAATAATTGGTAAATCTGCCCTGCTTCAGTACGCTAAGGCCTGCACTGACCGTTCCCGCCCATACGGTTCCATCGCGATTGCGATGGACGGAGAACACACTGTTCTGGGCAAGCCCGTCAGCATGCGTAAAGGTATGCGCAACGAAGGTATTGCCTCGCTGCGCCAATTCGGTGAGACCGCCCTGCTGACGACCGAGCCAGAGTTCACCACCGCCACCGCTGATGGAGTACACCACATCGTTGCCGAGACCATCCAGCGTGATGCGGCCGGTGCGGCCGTCCTTCAACCACCAAAGCCCCCCAGAGACAGGCGCGAACCATGTTCGCCCTTCTTCGTCCACGTAGATCGGGCCTTCATCTCGTGAAGGGCTCCCTCGCGCTGCGGAGTATTGCGTGAACATGCCATCGCGCAATCGTTCGATGCCACGCGGGCCGCCGAACCATAGGCTGCCATCGCGGTCCTCATAGACGGCAGTGATCTCCGCAGTGGGTTCATTCTGCAGAAACTCCGTGGAGACATCGAGCGCCGGAGTGATGCGAAGGAGGCCGTGATTGGTGCCCGCCCACAAGTTTCCCTGGCGGTCGCGGGTCAGGGCCAGCACCTGGAGCTTTGCAATGGAGGCAAGCGAAGGTGGACGGATGAGACGGCTTCCGTCCCAGAGCTCCAAGCCATTGTCCGTACCGATCCAGAGGCCGCCATGACCGGCAAGTGCAAGCGCGTTGACGCTACTATTGGCCGAGCCATCAACATGGATCAGGTGCCCCTGGCGGATCTGAAGAAGGCCAGCATCGCGTGTGCCTAGCCATATAGTTCCATCCTCGGTCTGCTCGACGGAGATCGTAACGCCTACCAGCGCCTCATGCGCAAGGCCCGGAATAAAGTGGTCGCCATGGAACCGCAATGTCCGATGTACAAGGCCCCAAAGGAGAAGGTCCCCTCCCCGGTCGCGTGACATCGCCGTAAAGGCGGTCTCGTCGAGACCGTAACGCACTGCAGCATCTTCGAAGGTTCCATCGCGGTAACGAAGAAGTCGCGGACCATCAAGCCGTATCCAAAGACTGCCGTCGGCATCAGCAATCAGTCCCCGGACGGCGCCGATAGGGCCATAGCCTGGCACAGGGCGTTGGATCAACTTGAACGTCACCCCATCAAAGCGCACCAGGCCACGTTCCGTACCGAACCACAGATACCCATCCTCCGATTGGCAGATGGCATAGACAGTACCGCCGAGGAAACCGCTGTCTGAATCCCACGTACTATGGACATACTGCGAGAGTGACCGCCCTGCATCCAGCGCGTTCGCCGTGGCTGCAAGATAGAGGCAGAGGGCCACAAACGTAAACCGAAGCATGTATCGCAGGGTTCGCATCATCTCTTCATGGAAGATACTCGAACTTTTCAATCACCACCTCAGAAGGGTGCGTGAGCCCGCCCCGCGAGTGGAAGAAGTCGTAGAAGTCGATATGCGCTGTCTCGGCCGCGGGAACGGGAATGTCTGAAGTGAACACGTGATGGGTCAGCTCTCTGGCTCCGGCCCCGCCGGAAGCACCATAGAAGGTCTTGAAAGATGCTTCTCCTGGCTCCCAGCGCAGCACATGCGTGAACGTCCCCGAGGGGACTGAGAAGTGAAAAGTGTTTTCCGGCAGGTAGTATGGCTGGACCGTGTAGTCGGCGTTTATCTTTCCAGGCTTGTTCCAGTGGCTTAACTCGATGTCCAGTTCGGAACGAACATCACGCTCACTGCGCCCGCCGGAAGTAAACATCCCCACGACGGCTGAAGGCTCAAGATGCGCACTGTCCTGCACCACAAAGCGGTACGTCCCATAGCCGAGGCTGCGGGTGAGATGCACTTCTGCGCTGGTCCACACGCTATTGCGCTCCATCATCCTCAGGTGCAGGTAGCCATTCTTGTCGACAGAGACGTTGTCAGGATCATATTGGTTCATAGCTCCGCCACGGTCATCGGGCGCAGCACGAACGGTCCAGTCGTAACCGCTGAAGCGGATCACCTTTGAAGCGACAGCAGACGCCTCAGTCCCCTTGACCGTGACAACGGCGAGAACCCCGCCCCCCACCGATGGCAAAGAGGATAGAGTGGGCGTGGGCCGATACCCCGGAGCCACGAGAAGCGCTGCATACTCATGACCAATGTGGGTCACATTGTTCCATGTCGCGTCTGCCTCAATCTTGGTAAAAGGACGACTCCGGAAGGGCTGCACCCACCAGTTTCCATTTCTGGCATAAAGAACGATCTGCT
Source organism: Granulicella sp. 5B5 (assembly GCF_014083945.1). GTDB lineage: Bacteria > Acidobacteriota > Terriglobia > Terriglobales > Acidobacteriaceae > Granulicella. The sequence continues at coordinate 937,809 of NZ_CP046444.1, forward strand.
GCCCGGGCGCGGTGATCGTAGCCGTCCCCGATATCGATTCGACGTTCTCCGGACCTCCGTATCCGGCTCTCGGCACATGCGCGATGGTGACCGATGGCTCCAGTGGCGAAGGGTGATTGCGGCAACCTGCAAGCACAAGGGCGGCCGCCAAAAGCACGCATGCCAGGCAAACCTGCAACCGGACTGACCAACGAAGCTCACACATATGACTGACTCCAACATAACCGAACGAAGAAGCCGTTGGACCCAATTTTGCAGAAGCTGCAGGAAGAGTTCAAAGTTTATCCGAGCCACCCCTGGCTCCATCGTCAAACAAATACGCTACTTGCAATCACGCACAGACTACGCATCGGCAATGGCTTTGTGCCGCCGGTTTGCAACGGCAAACAAAGACCCCCTCCTTAGTAAGGAGGGGGCGGAAGAGTAGATGGTCGCTGGATGAACTTCCAACACTCTCGACGGTAGCCGCGCGTTCTCCTAATTACCTCCATCGAAAGGTTGATTTTAGGTGGAAAGCCGGGAACTCTGCCCTAGAGTCGACGCTGACAATCAAGTATGCTTGCAGCGTTGATCACGCTCTCTATGTCGTTGAGATCCAAACGTCGCCCGCGACTCCTGGCGCTCGCTTGCGGATTCGCACTTTGCTGCTTTGCCGCGGGCGCGCGCGCACAGGGCCTGGACGGAATGAGCCATCAATCGTGGTCGACCGAAGACGGGCTGCCGCAGAGCAGTATCCACAGCATTTCGCAGACGAGTGATGGGTTCATTTGGGCCGGGACAGAAGCGGGACTCGCACGCTTTGACGGGTCTCAATTCGAGGTCTTCGATCAACAGACAACGCCTGCCCTGCATAGCAGTGACATATGCTGTCTGCTCCTCGATGGTCAGCATGGGCTTTGGATCGGAACGCGCGATGGCCTCGTACATAGCAGCTCCACAGGCTTCATCTGGTATGGGACAAAGGACGGTCTCCCGTCCACTGAGATCACCGGGCTGTCGAAAGATGAGCATGGCGGGCTCGTTGTAACGACCTCACTCGGATCAGTCCATTGGCCGCCTGCGACAAATGGCATGTCCACTAGTAGCGTAGTACCGCCCACAAACACGAGTGGCCCGTGGTCTTGGACGGCGAGCGAAGTGCAGCTACAATCGGCGACAGTGTTCCATCGTTGGCGTACCGGACTTGAGTTACCGGGAGGGCGCGTGACTGTGGTCGCAGTCGATCGCGAAGGCTATGCCTGGGTGGGCATGACCTCAGGAGTCGTTGTCATCGATCCTGCAACAGCTCGTGCCCGCGAGGTGCCGGCGATGAAGGGCACATCGGTGCTCTCCCTTCTTGAGGATGTCGAGGGAAACCACTGGATCGGCACAGAGTCTTCCGGGCTGCACATTCTTCGCCGCCCACTCTTTCGTGGTGTGCCGGCGTTGGCGGAGTCTCCAACAACAGCAGTAGTGCAGACGAAAGACGGAGCCATGTGGATCGGCACCAGAGACAACGGTCTCTACCGCATTCGCGATGGTGTCGTCGACCAGCCAGTAGCCAGCCGGTCGCTGACGAGCGCCGTCATCCTGTGCCTCCAGCCTGCGCCGGATGGTGGACTGTGGGTGGGAACTCCCGATGGGCTGAATAAGGTGACCGCAACGAACGCAGTCCGTCGAATCACTACGCTCAACGGGCTTCCGGACGATTACATTCGCAGTCTCGCAGTATCTACTGACGGCTCACTCTGGGTAGGCACGCAGCATGGGCTTGACCACATCCAGGGAGAGCAACATCGCGTGTTCACCAGCATCGACGGACTCGGTGGCGATCTGATCGGCGCCATACTCGCCGATGCGACGACAAGGGGTTCTGCTCCAGCAGTATGGGTTGCTACCTCGGGTGGGCTTTCGCGCATCGCCGAAGATGGAGCTGTCCGTACGTTCACAAAGGCCGACGGGCTCACATCGTTGATTGTGACCGCGCTGGCACGGGACAACGCAGGACGCCTCTGGGCAGCAAACCGCGACGGCGCAATTGCCGTATTCGATGAGCAGCGTTTTCTCACACTCTTCACCATGAACCCACGCAGTAGCGAGGAGCGGACGATACAGTCCCTCACCTTCGATCACAAGGGATCACTATGGGTTCACATGGACCGCGGCATCGACCGCATTCGTGCGGTCCAGATCGACCGCTGCCTGCAGCATAGCCCCTGTGCACTGCAGAGCGAATGGCTCACAAGTTACGGTCGCGCGGACGGCCTCCACAACGACGAAGCTGTTGCTACAGCCATGGGGTTGCCCTGGCTCACCCCTCAGGGAGAACTCTGGTTCCCCACACGTGCCGGAGTTGCGATCGCAGACATAGCCAACCTTCGCGAGGATAATAAGGGGCCTCCCGTCGCAATCGAGCAGGTCCTCGTCGATGACACGCCCGTAGATGTCCAGAACCATGTCCCGGAAATTCCGTACGGTCATCGGCGCATCTCAATCGAATACGCAGGTCTCGATTTTGTATCGCCCTCCAGCGTGCACTACCGGTGCCGTCTCGTTGACTTTGACCGCGACTGGCAGATGGTTGGCAATCGACGTTCCGTCACCTATACGAACCTCTCTCCCGGCCTCTACACCTTCCATGTACAGGCTCGAACAACCGATGGAAACTGGGGCGCGGCAGAGACGACCATCCAGCTCAGGATTCTTCGTCCCTTCTATCGGCACTGGTGGTTTGTCGCATTGATTGCCGTGCTGGTATGTGCGTTTCTGGGCGGGATTTATCTGTTAAGGCTACGTGTTCTGCATCAACGCTTCAATGCTGTACTCGCCGAACGAAACCGCATGGCGCGGGAGATTCACGACACCCTTACCCAGGACTTTGTAAGCACCTGTCTTCAACTCGATATCGTGGCGCAACAGCTTAAGCGTGGACAGGTGGAGAAAGCGATCGAACAGGTGCAAAGGGCACGACGGTATGTCACCGAAGGGTTGGCCGAGGCACGGCAAAGCATATGGGAGCTGCGTACCAGTAACACACGGGAGCCGCTGCCAAACCAACTCGCACACCTGACGGAACGTGAAACATTCGCATCCATCCGACCGCATCTGGACGTACAAGGCTCATATAGACCTCTAAGTCCACGCGCCGAACGTGAGATCCTGCGCCTGGCCAACGAAGCGCTCGTAAACATCGTCCGGCATGCAAATTCAAGAGAAGCCAAATTGACTCTGACGTACTCCGCAGACGCGCTTATGCTTACAGTAGAAGATCGCGGTACAGGGTTCGACATGGAAGACGCTGCCAATAAAGAAGGGCACTTTGGATTGATGGGAATGAAAGAACGAGCTTCCGTCATGGACGGCAACCTGGAGGTCACAAGTATCGTAGGACAGGGAACGACTGTCAGGCTGCGAGTTCCGCTGGATGCGCTCAGTGAGCAGCGAGGTCCACGATGAGTGACCGCATCCGGCTGATGCTCGTTGAAGACCACCATATGGTGCGCCAGGGCCTCGTTGCGCTGCTCTCCAGCACTGACGATCTCGAAGTTGTGGCCTCGATCGGCGACGGATTGGAAGCAGTCGAGCAGTTCCGCACCCTGCTCCCCGATGTCACACTGATCGACCTGCAACTACCGAAGCTAGGCGGGGTTGAGACGATCCGCCGCATCCGCGCAGAATTCCCCAACGCACATTTCATCGTCCTGACCACCTTTGATGGCGACGAAGATATCTATCGTGCATTGCAGGCTGGCGCTCGCGCGTATCTCCTTAAGGGCATGCCGCTCGATGAGTTGGTAGCAACCATCCATACTGTTCACAAAGGCAGGCTGCACATCCCCCCAGCCGTTGCAGAAAAGCTCGCTCAGCGCATCAGTGGCCAGGAGTTGACGGCCCGCGAGTTGAGCGTGCTGGAACGCATCGTAGCCGGGCGCGCGAACAAAGACATTGCTGCGGACCTCTGCATCTCGGAAGCGACAGTGAAGACACACGTCAATAATCTGCTTGGAAAGCTCGGCGTCGCTGATCGTACCCACGCCGCTACAGTCGCGATTCAGCGCGGACTGGTAAGCCACAGGTGATAGCCATGTCTCGATCAAAGATACTTCTGGCAAGTGTGCTTCTCATCTTCGCCGCCCCGATGCCCTCGCAGGAAAGAGCTGCGTCGCCACACACCGTCTGGCGCTCCGCAACGCCCGCTGAGTTGCAAGCGGCATTGCCGGTGCGCGCCCCCGTAGAAAAAGAACGCATCGAGACAGAGATGCCTTCGGCAAGCGGCATCATAGATGGGCACGGTCACATCATCGCGGCGGTTGTGTTGATTACTGCCGGGTATGCGGCTCAGGGTAAATATTCGCACTATCTGTTGGCGCAGGCACCGCTGCAGCTAGGCACCTCGATCACATTGGCGCCAGGCAGTTACGTCATAGGCTGGGTGCGCTCCAGCGATGGCCTTCTCGTGCACGTCTACGACTCCGAGACAGGTAAAGATCGTGGATCGGTGGTCGCCCGCCTTCAGACCCCACCGCTGCAGGTGGTGCCCATACGAATCTGGCCACCATCGGACCGCAGCATTTTGCAGATCGGGCGCTTTGCTCTGCCGTACAAACCTCTCGAGTAGGGGACATCTTCTTCGGACTACCTTGTCGATCCATGGAAATCCTCTTTTGTAGTGAGCAGAGACATGACCGGATCTGTCACTGGCCAGGAACACGCCCATCTATAAGGACCGTGCGCGCTCAGTTCCGCGCAATTTTCAGGATACCTCAGCGAGCCGGCCACCTCCAGCCAGTTCGCTGTCCTTTAGATGAAGCCGGCGAAGGCCTCACGTTCCATGACTTTCCGATCACTCATTCCTTCGGCCTCACTTTAGAGTTGCGCCCTGAAATAGTTGTCTCGATGGACTAAATCAAGAATCATAGAATGGTGTATATCTCCTGGCACATCCTTAGCAATATAGGCGACCAGTCATCCGGTCGTGGATGCAGATCCGATGAACCCCAATTGCGCTTCCAGGTTCAAGTATCTGTGAAAAAAGCCGCCCCGCTCACCATCCGGGCGAGGAAATTCACTGATCTCTATAAGGTCCGTTCCTGATCGCTGTCAACGGTAGTAGAAATCCTCGTATCCCGCATCCGTTGGCGCAGAGAGAGTTCCGCTTCGGGCAAGTGGATGAATCCCAACGATAAGTCTTACCCCGAATCACAAGCCAGCTGGCGATGGGCAACTGGCCGCGCAAGGACCCCCAAAAGCAGCCTGCACTCGTCAGCCGCACCTAAGACATCCGAGTTCTGCGCGCAGTCAGAGCATGACTGCATGACCCAGCCTGAAGCGAAATGCTTCCGACCGCGACACTACCCTTGGTTTCGAGCATTCTTTCGTTGGTGAAATTAAATCTTGACAACCATTTGTATGGGTGTGTACAGAATAAGCCGCCGTTAAAGCGAATTAATTTAGGTTGCCACTAAAACGGCTTGAGAACGGCCTCGATCTGGAACCCCAAGGTCGAGCCGAGATGCATACCAATCTCCGGGCAAAGAACTCGGAAGTGTATGTGAACACTTCACGTTGGAACAGCAATGAAATGATTTGAGGAGACCATATGTACTCCAATAGATGGGTGAATAGATGGACGCTAGCGACGGAAAAGGCCTTCCGTAAATCCCCAGCGATCAACCGGCCACAGCTACCTGCGAGCAGTCTGTTCAGTAGATTTGGAGGGCCGCTGTTGATACTTCTCTTGCTCCTCGGCCTGCCTGCGTTGCATGCTCAGACGACTGCGCAGCTTTCAGGAACAGTTACGGATCCCTCTGGGGCGCTCGTCCCGGGCGCAAAGGTCGAGTTGGTTAACGAAGCCACACAGGACGCCCGCGTTGTCACGACGAACAATGCCGGCCTGTATTCTTTCCCGGCATTGTTGCCTTCCACATATACCTTGAAGGTATCGGCCAAAGGGTTTGAGCCAAAGAACCTTACTGGCATTGAACTCCATGCTGGCGACCAGCGAACGGTTCCAGCCTTCGCTCTCACTCTTGGATCAGAGTCGCAGACTGTCACCGTCGAGGCTGCTGGCGAGATGATTCCCGTCGACAATGGCCAGCGAGAAGACGTACTCACTGCGAAAGACATCGAGAACCTGGCGCTGCAGGGCAGAGATACCACGGAACTCCTGAAGGTGCTACCGGGCGCAACGACTGTCTCCGGCGGCCTTACGCAGACCAGCCCATCCTTCAGCGATCTCAATATCTCGGCGAATGAGAGTTCGATCGGTAACGGCATCAACATCAACGGCGTTCCAAACCGCGGTGGTACGGCTTTGCTGTCGGATGGTGTCAGCGTGCTTGATCCAGGCGACATGGCCAGTTCCATCGGCATTATCAGTCCGGAGATGACGCAGGAAGTCAGTGTACAGACCTCGAACTTCGGCGCCTATCAGCAGAACGGCCCAGTGGTCGTCAGCGCCATCAGCAAGTCAGGTACCTCGCATCTGCATGGCGAGGGGTATTTTGATGCACGCAATGACGCGCTGAACGCGAACAGTTGGTACAACAATCACCAGCCCACGAAAATTCCAAAAGGTGGAGCTCACTACTACTATCCAGGCGGCAACGTCGGCGGTCCTGTTCCGTTCACTCATAACAAGGTCTTCCTCTGGGGCGGTTATGAGCGGTTCCTCCAAAATCCGGGCAGCGGCAACATTCTTACGTCCTTTATCCCTACCCCGGAGATGCAGGCCGGTGACTTCAGCACCGACAACCAAACTCTCTGTCCGCAGGGTTTCAGCTCCTCCGCCACCAACTGGTGCAACAACCTCGCCAACATGGGACTTCCCGACGGAACCGCCTTGCCCACGCCCGCCGCGACCGACACGAACGGCCAGGTTATCCCCAGCCAGTTCATCGATCCCGGGGCTAAGGCGCTGGCCGCCTTCTGGCCTAAGGCAAATGCGAACCCTTGCTCCAACGGCGCAACTTGCACCGGGCCGAATTATATCCAGCCGATCGACAGCGTCAACAATGGCTGGGTCTACCGTATCCGCATGGACTACGACCTTAGCGACAGGGACAAGTTTTACGTTGCCTATCAGCAGGCCTACAGCTCCACGCTCGCCCAAGGTAACGGCGCGCACATCTACTGGACCCCTGGGAATTCCATCCCGGCACCCGGTGGTGGACTCGTTGGACAGGTCTTTACCAAGTCGATCTCCGGTCACTTCGTTCATACCTTCAACGCCTCCACAACGAACGAGTTCATCGCCGCATGGGGCTTTGGCAGCTTTCCCTTCGGGCCGCCAAACCAGAAGGCAGCCTCCAAGGCCACGCTCGGCTACACCTATGGCTCCGTCTTCAATGCTTCGAGCTTGATTCCGTCATACAGCTCTGCCGGAAACCAGACCTTCCCTGACTTTTCTCAGGGCGACTGGTTCGAGCCAAACGGCTACTACCTGGTTCGCAAGGAGATCCCAAGCTTTACGGACAACTTCACCAAGGTCTGGGGAAGGCACACGGTCAAAATCGGCGCCTTCACACAGAACACAGGTAACCTTCAGGGCAATGATGGCGTCAGCCCTAACGGCAACATCTCCAGCTTCAGCGGAGAGCAGGCCAACATCATTACAGGTAGTCAGGTCGGCGCAGCGAACAATCCCGTGGCGAACTTCGTGATCGGCAATGTCACCGGCTACTCGGAGAGCAACTCAGCTCCGGTCAGCGATATGGCCTACCAGAACACCGCCGTATATATCGACGATCAATGGAAAACCAGCTCCCGCCTCTCTGTCGAGGCTGGTGCACGCTTTGAGCACGTCGGGCACTGGTACGACCGGCAGGGCGTCGGCATGGCGGTCTTCCTCCCGCAGCGTGTTTTCTCCGACTACTACTCCGGAAAGATAGATCCGGGCTACTACTGGCACGGAATTGATCCTTCTATTCCTCTGAGTGGTCAGCCAAACCGTCTGCTGTTCGTCTCGCCTCGCTTTGGTGTTTCGTACGACCTTCAGGGCAACGGAAATACCGTAGTCCGCGGAGGCTGGGGAGTGTACCGCTTTGTCGGGCAGTACAACGACTATGCTCCGGCGCTCACTACCGCGCAGGCTGTACAGACCTATAACCTCCCCGGATCAAAGAGTGTCTTGCTGTCGCAGATATCGCAACTCTCTGCGCCGGCCTGCGCTAAGCCTCCCTGCGGTATCACGGGGACCCAGAATGGGCTCGATGCAAGTGACTACGGCGTGCCCGTCACCTACGCTTATAACCTGACCATCGATCACCGCTTCAAGTGGAATACATTGCTGGATATCGCCTATGTGGGCAACAAGTCGAGCCAACTGCTCGACAACGGTGAAACGATCCAGGGCAGCGGCTTCGGCGCCATCGCGGACCAGAACAAGACTCCTATTGGGGCCTTCTTCAAACCCGACCCGGTGACCGGTATCATTTCGCAAAACCCCGAGAAACTTAATCTCCAACCCGACGGCACCAAGATCCCAAACACGTCGGCGGATTATCGTCCCTACGGCTATGCCTATGGAACCGGCAGCGTCTACCAGGACGAAAGCACGAACTACGCCAACTACAACGGCTTCCAGGCGGCGTTCTTGAAGACGACGGGGAAGCTTACCTTCGACTTCAACTTCACGTGGTCCAAGACGCTGGGCACCGGTCTTCAGAACAATCCCTTCAACCTTCGAGCTAACTACGGCCCAGAGTCGATCGACCGTCCGTTCGTCTTCAACTCCTCCTACACGTATCAAACAGGTCAATTCCATCACGGTAACGCTTTAGTTCGTGGAGCCGTGGGCGGTTGGACCATCTCCGGTATCTCCACCTGGCAGGCAGGCGGAAACCTCCTGGCACAACTCGGAAACAATGTTCCTAACTTCGGACTGTCTGAGCAGTACACGGCCACCAGTCTTGCCAGCGCCGGTGTAGCGGCTAATGTTAGTCCGGGATTGGGCGTCGCCACATACTACGGAACAGACGCGCCCCTCGCAGTCCAGCCGGTACTCACATGCAATCCAAACAAAGGTCTCGCGAAGTACCAGCGCCTCAATGTCGCTTGCTTCGCGGCACCCACGATCGGGACCTACGGTGGCAAGAATTACCCGTACTTCAGCAACGGTTCTTATCTCGATAATGACCTCGCGTTGTACAAGAGCTTCCATATCGTGAAGGAACAGAGCGTTCAGTTTCGAATCTCCGCCTTCAACTGGCTCAATCATCCGCTTCCTGAGTTCAGCAGCGCGAGCCAGGTGACGCTCAACTACCTCGTGGACTACAACAGCAAAGCAATTACTCTCAACACCAACCCCGCAAGCCAAGGCGGAACAGTGCCCAACTTCGGCTTCATGGATGCGAAGTCGGGAGGATCGTACGAACGCATCCTCGAACTCAACGTCAAGTACCTCTTCTAACCAACAACAACAAACACAGCCGGGGCGCGTCCATCGCGCCCCGGCTGTGTTTATTCACAGATGATGCTGATTCCATCGACATTACGTTCGCCAAACACTATCCTCGGGAGGGGCCATCCCAAATGAAGCGCTGCTCTACAAAACGCCCTTCTGCGCAGGTGTACGCAGCTCTTCTCCTTGCAGTCTGCTCAATCCCTCCGCTCCAGGCGCAGCTCGCTGCCTCTTCAAGCAGCGAATCCATCCTCCAGAAACGTTACGAAGCCGCCCAAAAGTTCCAGTCCCTCAATGAGCTCGACCAGGCTGCGCAACAGTACCGCATCTTTCTCGCCGACACCCTCGGCGAAGTAGCTATCGGCCGCGCCCAGGCAGGCCAGTACGACAAAGCGCAGTATGACTTCGACGAAGCCCTCAAGCTCGTTCCCGACTTCCCAATGATGCAACTTGAGTACGCCCGCGCAGCTCTGCGCGCAGGCCACTTCGAGCATACTGAACTGCTCACCAAAGCTCTCCTCCAGAATTACCCCGGCAACCCTAAAATCCAGGTCCAGGCCCACGCCCTTCTCGGACACGCCCTGCTGAAGATGGATAAAGATGCAGAGGCCAAACAGCAGTTTGAAGCTGCAGTCGATCTGGACCCAACATTTGATAACGGCTACGACCTGGCCGTCGCTGACCTCAACCTTGGCGACGTAGACGGCGCTCGCAAGATCTTCGCCGAGATGCTGTCTTCGTTCGGCGATACGCCGGCAATTCATATGTACTTCGGGCAGGCCTACGGAAACTCCGATTTCCAGTCCGATGCTATTGCCGAGTTCCAGAAAGCCATCGCCAAAGACCCGCGTCTTCCGGGCGCTCATTATTCGCTCGCGGTCGCGGACTTGGCAACCGCTGGCGATTCGAAGCTCGCGGAAGCGGAGGCGGCATTACGCGAAGAGATCCCCATCTCCCCTGAGGATGCCGCGTCCTATGCTGCGCTTGGCCATCTTCTGGCCACGCGTGGGCAAGACGCCGCCGACCAGGCTCAGGCGGAAGCCTATCTCAAACGAGCCACCGGCCTCGATCCAATCAACCCCGACGCCTTTCTCTATCTGGGGCAACTGTATGCCGATGAGAAGCGCCTGCCCGAAGCCGAAGCGGCGCTCCGTCAATCCATCGCTCTGACACATGATGTCTCTCGCAACGCCTTTCAGGTGCAGAAAGCTCATTACCTTCTCGGACGCCTTCTGCTGCAGACCGGCGACAAACCCGCTTCCGATCGAGAGTTCGCAGAATCGCAGTTGCTTCTCAAACAAAACCTGTCCCGCGACCAGAATCGCCTGGCCGATTACCTTCAGGACAACAAGCGATCCGGCATGGCCTCTGACTTCAGCCAACCGATGCCGCCAACTCATGAGGAGCAGCGGAATGAAACCAAATCCGCGGCCGCAGTGGAGGCCTTCGAACGGCGTATCACCCCAGCCGTAGCTGACAGCTACAACAATCTCGGTGCCATCGCTGGCAGTCAGCAAAACTATGCGGCCGCATTGCTCTACTTCCAGCGCGTAGCGGAGTGGGAGCCCACGCTTCCAGGTCTGGACTACAACTGGGGACGCGCCGCATTCGAAGCTGGCGCCTACGACCAGGCGATTGCCCCACTCACCCGGTATCTTCAGGAACATCCGCAGGAAGACGGCGCACGCAGGGTGCTCGGTCTCAGCCAATTCGTCATCAAGGATTACAACGCCGCCAGGCTCACGCTTCAGCCCTTGGCAGTCAATCCTGCAGAAGCATCGAAGGTCCAATTCGCATACGCCGACTCGCTGCTCAAGACCGGTGACGCCTCCGCCGCAATCCCACTGCTCGAAACACTCGAGAAAAAGGACCCTGTGCTTCCAGAAGTCCGTCCGGCTCTCGGCGAGGCGTACGCTACCTTGGCTCGCGCACAACTTGCTCAGGGCAATTCAAGAGACGCGATAGAGAATCTAAAAAATGCCATCAGAGTCGACCCGGAAAACGCCGCTTTGCGCCAATCGCTGCAGCAGGCGAGCAGCAAGCCAGCCAGGAATTAGCGCTTAGCCGCACCCGGCCTGATCTTCTCTCGGGGTACCACGCCTTCACCTTCCAGCAGATCGTAGATACGATCGGCCTGCAGGTTCCGGAGCGTCTCTTTCGTCCCTGAAGGCCACGTAATCTCTACAGAATCTGCCTTGTTATGCTTCCCCAGACCAAAGTGCAATCGCAGATCATTCTGCGACAGATAGCTGCCCCCGCTCCGTACCTCGTCGACCTGCGCGAGATCACCCGCCACCACACGAACACGCGCGTTCAGCGCTAGCCGATTGCTCTTGCCGCCCGCAAGCTCAAACTCAATCCAATGATTCTTCTCATCGCTTACGGCACGCAGGATCACGGGACTTCCTTCGATGTTCTCCACCACAAGCTCCAGGTGGCCGTCATTAAACAGATCGCCGACAGCCAGGCCGCGGCTCACCTGCGGAACTTGAAGCGCCGGCCCCGCCGACTGGCTTAAATTGCGGAAGGTCCCGTTGCGCTCATTGAGAAAGAACAGCTTCGGCTCTCGGTAGTTTGTACCGATATCTTTGGTGTCGACCTGCGGATACACATGTCCATTCACCTGCACAAAGTCCACCCAGCCATCATTGTCCGCATCGAAAAACGCGTCTCCCCAACCCACATAAGGAGAGGTCGCGCGAAGCAGCCCCGCCTCCTGGGAGACGTCGTTAAAGTTTAGATCGCCATCGTTGCGAAAAAGCGTTGTGTACTCCTCGCTGAAATGCGTGATCGCAAGTGAAAATCGTCCTGTATGTAGATAATCTCCAAGCGCGACGCCCATGTTCGCCTGCTCGTAGCCATCTCTGTTCACGGCAATGCCGGCCGGCAGTGCAACGTCTGTAAAGCGGCCACCGTCATTCCGATACAGATAGTTGGGCTCGCCATCGTTCGCAACAAACAAATCCAGCTTGCCGTCCTGGTTGAAGTCCGACCAGACAGCCGTCAAGCCAAAATAATGCTGCGAATCGTCTACACCGGCCTCTTTCGATACATCGGTAAATGTGCCATCACGGTTGTTGTGATAAAGATTGTCGGGTGATCCTCGCAGACCTCGAGGCCCACACTGCACTGCGATGTCGTGGTACATGCACGTCTTCTTCGACCCCAATGTTGGCAGATCGTTTAGGTTCAGGTCGACATAGTGCGGAACGAACAGGTCCACATAACCATCGCCGTCATAATCTCCGAACGCGGCGCCCGTCGTCCAACCCTTGTCGGCGCTCAAGCCCGACTGCTTGGTTACATCAGTAAATGTGCCATCGCCATTATTACGGTAAAGCACGACCCCACCAAAACAGGAGACCAACAGATCGGGCCAGCCATCATTGTTGTAATCCCCCACCACGGCGCCCATCGCCCAACACGGATATCCGACTCCCGCCTTATCCGTTACGTCGGTAAAAGTTCCATCATGGTTGTTGTGGTAGAGCGCGCTCTTCGCCTTTATCCCCGCGAGGGACATATCCACGTCTGGCGCATTGGTGAAGAAAATATCGGGCCAGCCATCTCGGTCATAATCGATCAGAGCAACGCCGCCGCTCATCGACTCCACGATATATCGCTTATCCGGCGATGAAAGATGATTGAAGTGAATATGAGTTGTCGAGGTAATGTCCTTAAGCTCAACCGGTGAGTTCACCACGGCACTAGCTTTGACCGGTGTCGATTGCCCATCCGGCTTGTGGGCGTTCTGCGCTGGCGCAATTCGCTGCCCGAACGCGATCACGACAACGAAGATGCATATCTCTGCCAAAGGCACGATGGCATCGCTACCCGGGATTGAGAAACGTTGCGAGCATACCCGTGCCCGACATCTCTCCAGACCCATTCGTAAACATTGGCGAACATCGAATCTCATTCAGAACCTTGCACCATCGTACTTCGATCCGGAGTGCTTTGGATTGCCCGATGCTTGTGCCAATGAAGAGTTGTGAGCGCATTCATCTCTGAGTTCAGATAGCCACCGCCAACTTGTCAGGCTCCTTTAAAGGCTTCGCAGAGGAGCAGGGTAATAGAACGCTAGGCGTTTTCGGTGCTACCCCTGTTTTGCAGACGCAGGTGTGCCGGACTCGATGAGCAGCCATGCGGTGATAGCACTCAAAGCTGCCAGGCCTGTCGCCAGGCCAGATCACAAAACGATAGCCACTCACGAAGGATTCGGCGATCGCATGCTGAACCATAGGATCGGGATTATGAGCAGCGGCGAGCAGAGGCCGGGCGTCATTAATCTGAGCACGAACAGCGGGAGTCAATAGCAGTTGATTGAGGTACTGATCCAGCGAGTGGTTGAAAACCGTAACCAGAACCGCACCAAAAACAGCTACCGCAAGCAGAGCAGCCAGACGGGAGACCGCGTTATTAATTCCGGAGGCAAGTCCTGACTCGGATTCAGGTACAGCATTCATCACAGTCGTCATCAGTCGCGCGACCCTGATAGTCATGCCCAGCCCCAAGGGAGCCGCCCACAAGGAGCAACGCCGCCAACATCAACGCATACGACTCGACGACCCACTGCACGTCCGCAATGGAGGCGTGAAAGGAGTTCTGCAACGCGGGAAGTGCAATATTGACGACGGTTCCGTCAATGACGCCATACTCGATCCGAGGATGGTGGCGACAAGCACGATGCGTCCGCTTGCCTGTGAATTCGAACTGTCATTTCGCATCGCGCGTTTTCTGATATATATAGACCGCGAATATAGAGTCGATGGTGAAGAAGGTGAAAGACACGAAGACCGAAGAAGGCATCGACCAACCGGAGTTTATTCCTGTCGTTCGTCCAAAACTGCGCCACGAGCGTCGCAGAAGGCGATTTGTGTTTTGGAGGGAAAAATCACTGGTTGCCTCCGGAGCTGTATGTACAGCGGTTGTACAGCACTTTGACCGAATGTTTTTGGCACCAGCATGTCTACGAAAAGGGATCCCAACGCCCGTCCGACTCGTGAGCTTACGGAGAAGCAGACACGTATGCCAAAGATACGTTGAGGGGCCAGCGCAGTTTCAGGAGAGCGTTTGGTAGTTGATACCTTCTGGGAGGGTGGCGGCTATGAAACGACCTCGATCGGCGACCTGACCAAGGCACTGGGCATCACAGCGCCGAGCCTCTACTCCACGTTCGGGGACAAAATGCACATCTTTTTGGAAGCAGTCAGGCTCTACACAGGAGCCACGGAAGAATTGAAACGCAACATCGCGGACGGTGCGAGGTCACCGCCTGTAACAGGCAGCGACCTCGCGATGAGGAGGAACTGGTATTAGAACGTGTACTTGAGAGCGAACTGAATGAGACGAGGAGAGCCTGCTGAGCTTGTAATCTGACTGTATGTCGTTGCATTCACCGCACTGGCAGGATTGCTGTACTCTGGATGGTTCCACACGTTGAAGAACTCTGTACGGAAGTCCAGGACCGCGGATTTGCGAAGGCCACCGACGCGAGTGCTTTTGACAATCGCGGCATCCCAGTTGTCGTTGCCCGGTCCACGCGCCGCGCCAATGGAGCTGTTGCCGTAGTCATAGGCCAGAGCACCCGATTGTGGGTTGGGGGCTCCGTTTGCAACTACCGGTGCAAGGGCAAATACGGTACTAGCAGGGTTGAAGTAGGTGTTGTTCTTCACTCGACTAAGCGTTGTGCCGCTGTGATTGAGGATGTTGCCATTGCTCATTCCGGGTGCGAACTGCGCACGCGCAGCGCTTCCATTACCGTACGCTGTTCCGTTTCTAGAATCGGTAAAGGTGATCGGCTTACCAGACTGAAAGGTCGTGGTGCCCTCAAGCTTCCAGCCGCTGGTGGCGATATGCGCGAACGCACTGCCGTTCTTCCAGCCCGGAATTTCGTAGATGTAGGCAATCACGAGACGGTTAGGACGATCATAGCCAGCTGGCCCCCAGCGATCGTGGCGATTGTTCGGGTCGTTGCTATTGCCGCTACCACCTTCGAAGACGCCGTTGGTTCCGTCGCCGCCGGTGACGGAGGTAAGTGCGCGGCTCCATGTGTAGGCGCCCTGTACATAGATTCCATGGCTCATCTGGCGCTTTATCGTAGCCTGTAAGCTGTTGTAGCTGGAGAAGCCGTACGTTTCGATAAGTGTGACACCGGTAGGTGAGAAGCCCTGATAAGGCACACGCGCCTGAATGTTCGGCGAGTCGGTGGAGTTAGTGGTGACTCCGTTGATGGGATTCTGAGCGCTGGCGAGGAACGCGCGATTAATGTTGCGCCCCTCTTCAAGACGCGTACCGCGGGTTCCCACGTAGCCGAGCTCTGCAACTACCCCTCCTGGCAGCTGATGTTCGACCTCTAGGTTGTATTGATCGATGGCAGGGACGTCAGAGTTCTCCGCCACCGCGGTTACCGTGGCAGGTGTCGCTGTGGGCGAAAGGAGACGCCAGGCGCCGGGCGTGAGGGTGACAGTGTAAGGCGTCTGGAAGGTCGATGTCTGATCGACCGCATTGCTGAGCGAGGCCGAGCTCACGAACGGCTGACCGCCAAGTGTCTGCAGCACGGAGTTTGCGTTGGGTAAGCTGTAGAAGATGCCCACACCGCCACGAATAACCGTTTGCGCCTTCGTGCCGAAAGGCTGCCAGGCAAAGCCGACGCGCGGACCGAAGTTGTGCAGCGGCAGGTCATTGGCTTGAAGGCTTCGATCACCGATCTTCGTAACTCCAGCCGGAACCGGCAGCTCGTAATTGTTGGGTACGATGTATCCGCTGAGCGTTCCAGTCACTGGAAGGGGCGCGAAGGGTGTGACGAGCGAAGGCCAGAAGCTGCTCTCCTCGCCGTGGCCGAAGCTGACGCCGCTGTCAATCTCCCAACGCACACCAGCGTTGACGGTCAGTGTTTGAGAGAGCTTGATGTCATCCTGGATGAACATGCCCATGTCGGTACCGCGATAGCCCTTGTAATAGCTTCCCTGCTGACTACCCGCCGAGTTGACGTTGCTGTAAGCGGAATTGTTCTGCGCGGCACTCATACCCAGCAGGAAGTCCTGCATGGTAGTAAAGCCGAGGCTCCCGCGCTTCTGCTCAGGGTCGTTGAAGTCAAACTGGTTCTTTTCGCCGATGAAACCGGCGCGGAAGCTCTGCTTCCCATGGGTATAGGAGATCTGGTCCGCGATTTCAAACGTGTTGACGACAGAGGAAGACTCGTCGTTGCCGCCACCGCCAAGGCTGAAGTAGCCAGTGACCGAGGTGACCGGGTAGAGCGGATAGGTAGGATCGCTCGGTGCAGTCATGCCGATCTGTGAGGCGGTAATTGTCGACTGCGTCTGCAGATGGCCGCTGCTGCGAATGTAGCCGGCAAGCGCTTCGTTCAGGAAGTGGTCGTTGATCGCCGAGGTTAGCTTCATCACGGCAAGCTGACTGCGGAAATCCGTGGATACACCGTTGCCAGGAGGATTACCCGCCGTGGCGAGTGGCTGGTTTTCCGGATTGACACCGAGGAAGTAGCGCTCGGAGAGCGTGTTCTTCGGCGAGATGATGTAATCCGTATTGATCATGTACTGATCTTCATTGGCGATGGCAGGGATACTGAAGGTCGAGCTGCCGATGGGATTGCCGTTGGCATCTGTCGTGTAGCGCTGCGGCGTGGGAATCAGGTAGGTCCCATTCGGGAGCTTTTGATTCAGGAGATTCAACGCTACTGGATTGATGTTCGACCCGTCGCAGGCCACATCAGTCTGCGGCTTCGAGTCGTATTGACCGCCGTTGTAGGGATGCCACCGCGACATCGCGAGTGCACTTGAACCGGCACCTGCGGGGCACCCGATAGCACCAATGGCAGCGGCGGAGCGATTGTCGGTGATTGGAAAGAGCGAGACCGTCTGCAGGGAACCGGCGCTGAGGCCGTTTACCTGACGTGTGCCCTGGTATGTGCCAAAAAAGAAGAGCTTGTCTTTGATGATCGGACCGCCCAGGGTTGCGCCGAACTGGTTCTGCTTCATCGCTGGCCGAGGCCGTCCGGCGATCTTGAGGAAGGTATCGTTTGCGTTGAAGATGTCGTTGCGAAAGAACTCCCAGATGGCACCGTGGAGCTGGTTGGTGCCAGTCTTGGTGACGACGTCTACGTTGGCGCCGGCGTCACGGCCGAAACCAGCATCGTAATTCGTGGTCTGAATCTTGAACTCCTGCAGGGCGTCGGGGCTGGGGACGGGGATGCCGGCCTGCTGCACAAAATCTCCGGCGCGGCCTGATGCCCAGTTATTAATATCAGCGCCATCCATATGGAAGTTGTTGCTGATGCTGCTGGCACCGTTGGTGTACACGTCGGGCGACCCCTTGCCGAGCGTTGCCGCGTTGTTCAAATCGCTGGTGATACCCGCGGAGAGCGTAAGCACCTGCGTGTAGTTGCGGCTGGTGAGCGGCAACTCGCGGATGACCCCGCCATCGACGACCGTGCCAAGTGTGGAGTTTTCTACTTGCAGGGCAGGCGCTGCTCCCGAGACTTCAACGGTGTCAGTGGTGCTGCCGAGGACAAGCTTGACATCGAGACGCGCTGTCTCCGTAACAACGACTGTAATCGCGCTCGGCACCTCAGTCTTGAAGCCCGGAGCGGTGAAGGACGTCTTGTATGTGCCTGGCGGTAGAAGGCCCACAGTGTACTGGCCGCCCTTGTCTGTGGTGACCGTGCGCGTGGCATCGGTTCCTTCCGACTTTACTGTCACAATCGCATTCGGTATAAGGCCGCCCTGCGGATCTGTTACGGTGCCGCGGATCGAGCCGGTGGTTGAGGTCTGGGTGAAGGCAGGAAGCGCAGCGGATAGAAGAACGCAGGAAAGTACTGCTCCACGGATAGAACGGACAGGACGCCAATTCATGTCTGAAACCTCTTTAGGTCGGGTTCCTCGACTATTACAGAGGGGTTCTAAATGTACAATCCGCAGAAGTACTGAAGTGATATCGCTATTCTTACTTAGCTGTCGACGAATCAAACTCGAGTGGATCGAAAGCTATGGTCTACGCGAAAGCCGGAGCCGTGGAGGCTCCGGCTTTGCGCAAGTCGTTTTATTTCGAGGCGACAGGCTTCAACATAGCGAGGGCGCTCTTCGGGACCTTCGACACCACATCGAATTCTGGATCGACAAGCTCGGTGACTTCATACTTCATCTCAGCACCGAGAAAAAGCGCAACTTCGCTATCGGATAAACCGTAGTCGCGCTTGATCCAGGTGGCGAGCTGCGCTGTGGAGGTCTTGAGGGCTTCCTGCAACGAACCTGCGACGCCGAAGGAGATGATGTAGTCGTTGTCTTCTTCGCGAACGCCCTGCGACTGATAGCCTTTGATGATTTCGACAGAGAAGTCGACGGCCATCGAGGTTTCGAGTCCGGTCTGCGTGACTTCGCCATCACCCATAGCAGCGTGACCGTCGCCGAATCCGAAGAGCGCGCCGGGATGGAAGACAGGAAAAAACATCGTCGTACCGGAGACGACGCCGTTGTAATCGAGGTTGCCGCCGTAGGGACCGAGGTGCGTGCCACCAAAGGCCTCAAAACCGGGAGGCGCGACAGAGATGCAGCCGAGCATCGGGTTCATCTTGAGCTTGAGGTTTTTCAGCGCAGGCGTGGGGTTCGTCAACGTCGCGTAGCCGTCGGCGTTCTGAACCTGCCACTCGCCGTCGAAGCGGGCGTCGTATTTTGCAGCGAGGCTATAGGCTGGCGTAATCGCATACTGCTGAATACGGCTTCCCTGGCGCGCGGTCGGGCGATTCGGCGCGATCTTGATTAGGTGCACCACGAGAGTGTCACCAGGGAGCGCGCCCTCGACGTAGATAGGACCGATGTTGGCATCGCCACCCAGGGCGACGCGCTTGAGGTTTTTATCGGTGCCACCAGAATCGGGAGCCCAGGTATGAACAATGTCGCCAGGAAAGATGTGGATGCCCGGCTTGTTGCCTGCATAGTAATAGGCCTGAAACGTGGTGGGATCGTAGTTCACCTCGCGAGGCTTCGCGGGTGGCGTGACCTCGCGCGAGAGCTTCCACGTGACGGGCTGAGGCACGGGTGCGCGTCCGGATGCGCCACCTCCGCGACGGCCAAGACCTGCGAGCGTACCGGCGCCTTCGCCTGTGTCACGGCTCAGTTTGCCGGTAAGCGAGCCAGCGTCATGGCCATTGGCATCAGTAACCGCGAGCGTGACTGTCGAGCCGTTGACAGTTCCCTTCAGCGCGTCAGCGCCCCAGGAACCGGTAATTGCATCTCCGGAACGTTCGAGACTGACACGCGCGTAGGCCGGTTCAAGCAACGTCGGGCCAGTGATTTCTGCGACCCATTTTCCGGCGATATCCTGCGCCGCTGCGCGGAGCGGTGTGATCGTTACTGAGAGCGCAAATATAGGCAGGACTGCCCAAACCCTGTTCTGTCTCATCGTATCTCCTATGAAGTTTTCTGTTGATGCCGTGATCTGTTTAGTACTGGCCGTAACGACCGCGCACAGATTCGAGAAGCTTGTTCGAATCGTAGGCAACGCCGTCCTTCAGGACGATCTCGACGTTTTCGATATCCGTGATTCGGCTGGAAGGATCACCCTTGACGATCATCAGATCGGCGTCCTTGCCAGTTTCCACGGAGCCGATTCGCTGCTGCTGGCCGAGATAGGTCGCTCCGTTGAGAGTCGCGATCTTCACCGCTTCGACCGGGGTGAAGCCGCCGTCAGCCACTAGAAGTTCAACTTCATGCTGATCCCCGAAGCCGGGCAGGGTTGCGCCGTTGCCGGTTGGGTCGAGACCCGCCATGAGAAGGCCGCCTGCCTCGACGAACTTGTGCTCAAGCTGAGCGCCGTTTCTATAATTCGTGGCGCCACGTTCCCTGGCTTCGGACTCAGACGTCGTGTTGCGGCGATTTCGATTGAAGAGATAGGCCTCCAGCGCCTGCGGTGTAAGCGTCGCCAATGCTTTCTGCCGCAGCACGGGTTTCCCTGCGAGACTCGCCTCAAAGACCGGCAGCGTGCTAGTGATAGCGACGTGGTGCGCGACGAGAAGCTTGATAAGGTCCTTCGCTTCGGCGCTGTCGGGAGTCATCTTGGCGAGTGTCGCGTTGCCGGATTCGCGAGAACACTGATCGGGCTGCTTGCCAGGATCGAGCTGCGTGTTCACAAAGAAGCCATGTTCCAGGTTGTCGATGCCGAGCTCCGCGGCTTCGGGATAGGTGACAGAGCAGAGATGGCCGGTCACCTTCATATGTAGCGCGTGTGCCGCTTTAATGGCTGCTCCCAGCTCGGCGCGCGTGATGTGCATGTACGCTTTGTAGTTGGTCGCGCCAGCCTTCGCCCAGAAATTGACGAACGCTGTTGCATCTTCGGGGCCGGTGAGGATGTGCATCTGGATGAAGAGATCGCTTGGGCCCTCCAGATAGGGTGCGGTCGGCTCGATGTGAGGACCGATGAGTATGCCCTGCTCGGTGAGGCGGCGAAGGTTGATATCAGCGTAGGGCTCGACAGAGCCGCCGGTACGGATCGTTGTTACGCCATTGGCGAGATACATGCGCGGTGCCGAGAAGGTCATCTGTGGAAGCAGGGTCGGCGGCTCGGAGCCTGCGGCGTCGGAGTTGGGGCGCTGGAGATAGTAGAGATGGTCGTGCATGCCCACGAGACCGGGGAGCACCGTGTACCCGTCGAGGTCGAGAATTTCGGCTCCCGCAGGAGAGGGGATGTCGTGTCCAATGCGCGCGATGCGTCCGCCTTCGATCACGAGCGTTTGATCCTGGAGGACAGGGCCGCCCGTGCCATCAATGATGCGAACGTGCTCAAGCACTTTCACCGGTGCGTTCTTACCATAGAGATACTTCGCTCGAATCATGATGGGATTCGAGCGCTGAGGAGACGCCATACCGGGGAAAAGGACAAGGATCGAAATCGCCGCTGTTATCACACCGGATTTCTTTGAGGAAAAGGATGACATGAGACTCTCAGCTTCTTCAGTTTTCGCTGGATGGCGGACTTTATTGTATCTCGCAATACGTCATAGAATCAGGCACTTAGTCTCCGCATTCCTACCTAAGTATTTCTACTTGACTCGGTGGACTTGTGTAGATGAGAGCCGTAGAAGCCGAACATTCCTTTCGATTTAGCAAGGCGCACCTTCTCTACGCCGTTATCTGCATGTCTGACTGAGGAGAGTTCAAGAAGTCTTAATTTAATTCCCTCCTCCGCGTCTGAGGCCTTAGGTTGAGACCCCCATGGGCGGATAATTTTTTGGTAACTCGAACAAGTATCCCGCTTAAATCAAATCATGGACTTCCAATAATCATCCGCAATCCACATATGTTTCTGTTCCGTCTCGGCTCATAAAGGAGTCACGTAGTCGAGCAGAGCAAGCGGTCTCGGACAGCTGATCCCGCCGCTACCGCTGGGGCTCACCTGAATGGGGCGATCGATCTCGATAACCTAGCCAGCCGCGTTTTGAAGCCCCTCTTCGAAGCGAATGGACTGGAGTGGAAGGGGTGGCAGGCGTACCGTCGCGGTCTCGCGACGAACCTCAAGGAGCTGGGTGTCGAGGACACGACGGTCCAGTGCATCTTGAGGCACGAGAACGTGAGTACGACCCAGCGCTTCTACATCAAGACTGCGCCGAAAGTAGCGCAGGAGGCGATGCGTGTATTGGAAGAAAAAATCGCTTGTACAGCACGTGTACAGCAGTCAACGATCAACTGACTCGTAAGTGCTTGAAAGAATGGAGCCGACGAACGGACTTGAACCGTTGACCTGCTGATTACGAATCAGCTGCTCTACCAACTGAGCTACGTCGGCCTTTGGAGATCTGAACGAAATCCGCGGACGGGAAGCGAGCCGCAGGCCGCGCACCGGTGAGTCCAAAACTCACCTCAGCGCCTGCCTTGCACATGGCCGCTTCCCTTCCATTCTATCGGCAAACGCGCCAGATGCAAAATCGCTACTGCATCGGAACAAACTTGCCTTTGCACGGGTCCAGCAGCGCAAGCAGGCAAACCGGGCCACCTGGCGGCATCACCTTCACACTTGCCGGCACGTTCCCCAGCGGCAGGTTCCCCCTCGGGCAGCCCATCACATGGATATCGTCATACGCCAGGTGCATCTGCTGCGGAGTGATCCCCGTGATGTGCACATTGTTCAGTGTCACCTCCGTGCGGTGCGCATCGTCCAGCCCTGCAATCAGCACATCGCCCGGCGTCTCCGCATAGATGTTCTCCAACTTGATCGCCTTGTAGTCCGGGATCTTATCGCCCGTATACTTCGGGTCTTCAAACGGCTCCACCGTCTGGTTCGTGTAATACGGCGAGATCGCAATCGGTATCGGTACATTCCGCATACAGACGTTCTTATACGTCAGGTCATGCACCGGCCCACCGCGCTTCACATTGCTCTTGATCCGGATACCGCTCGTCGTATGGTCTTCCGTCAGCCCGTCCACCAGCAGGTAACTCTGGCCCAGCACCGTCTCCGACCCGATCGACATCCCATGCCCGTCGTAGAAGTGGTCGTCGATCACGCTCATATGGCTCACGCCCTGCTTGATCGCAATATTGTCGTCCCCGTTGTCGATCCAGCTATGCGCAATCGTCACATCCTCACTCGTTCCCGGATCGATGCCGTCCGTATTCCGCGCATCGTTGCCCGTTCCAATCAGCGCCTTGTTCACAGGAGTCATCAGGTGCACGCCCCACGCCGTAAACCCATGCGTCTGGTTCACCGCCACATGAAAGTTCGGCGAATTGTTCAGGTGGATCTTGTACAGCACCAGTCCATCCGCGTGGCTCGCCAGTATCAGCCGCGTCGAGTAGTACAGATCGTCATGCGGCTGCGCAGCGCGCGCCATCTGCCACCAGCTGATGTCATGCCCACGCATCTTCGCATACCCGCGCCCATCAATCGTTCCCTCCCCCATGATCGCCGCGTTCTTCACATTCACGCTGATCAGCGGACGGCACCCACCTCTCGGCCGCGCCACCTGGTTCGTTGAAAACGTCGGAAAGCTCGTCGGCCTCGGCGTCGACGTTCCACACTTGATCGGCGCATCTGACTTCGCATCAGGGTTCGGCATCTCATACACCGCAGGATCGCTCGATCCAAACAGCGTCACACCCTTATCGATCAGCAGCGTCACACCCTCGCGCATCTCCAGCGGCCCACTCAGAAACGCATTGTCCTTCGATCTCAGGCTCAGCTCCACCGCCTTGCCTGCGCCGCAACCGTCCAGCGCTTTCTGGATGCGTTCCGTATCGAGCTTGCCCTCATCTTCGCTGCGCAACGCGCCACCGTTCTCATCCGGCGTCGACATCAGCTTCGCATCCAGCTTCACACACACCGCCGGAATCTTCGGCTCCGTCACCACGCGCCGGTCCTGCGCCCACATCGACGCGGGCACCAACACCATCCCACCCACAAGCATCCGCAACTGCCACGGCATCCTCATCTCAGCACGTACCTCAATCCAACGCCTTCGTCTGAATTTCAATTCGTCCGCAACCGTAGCACAAGCTCTGCTTCACACGCAGAGCACGTCACGCACCACATTCCAACATGCAGACTTCACCATTTCGTCCCACATTTTCCACAAGCAAAAAGGGCCACCCGGCAACAGGGCGACCCTTTTTCTATGGGAGGCAGCTCCAACGGAGGCAAAGCCATCGGAACTCTCTGGACACAGACTATGTTCGCCTCCCCACGCTGTCAAGAATGTTTTGTCTAAATTATCAACTCTAATAAAATCAATAACTTATCGAAAAAACACCCAGTTCCCCCGGGTTTTTGCCGCGTTTCTTCCAATGCCGGTTCCCAAACCGTAAATTTGCCACAGATACCCCTCACACCGGCTCCCAAGCAGGCATCCAGCCTAGTTACACGCCCGGCCCCGGCTTCTCCGTCTCAAAGCGCGGCGACGCGTTCTGTGGATCGAGGTGCAAACTGAGGAACTCCGCCTCCGTTGCCGCCGGCTTGCCCATCAGCACGCGCACCAGCGCCCGCCCGCCCCCAGAAACAGCCCCAGCAGCACCGCCGCCGCCATCAGGACCCCCGTCAGCACCGCCAGGTTGGTCAGCAGACTGTAGGTCTTCTGCACCTCCACATGAAAAACCGGAGGCATGTCCCTATCGAAGCTCAGCTCCTGCTTCAGATGGATGTTTTCGATCATCCGCTGGGCCTCGTCCGGGCTGAACGATCCCTCCGCCAGCAGCACCAACTCGCCCTCGCGGCGCGAGCGCACAGCACCCGCCGAGACCGGAGGGTTCGCCGTGTATTCCAGGATCTGCTTATGGAAATCCCCCGCAATCGTCGGCGTCGGGTACATCAATAGCGTCAACGTCTCCTTGCCGCGCCGGTCATCATACTGCGCCGTCACCGCCTCGGCCGACTTCTCCCAGCCCAGCGACTGCGCCGGCAGCACACCACCCTCAGCCGCATAGGTCGAAGCCCCCAGCGCATACCGGATCGACCCCGCCACCAGCCCTTTCGCCGGCACCAGCGTCGGCAGCAGCGGTGCCAACCCCTTCGACCCAGAAACCTTCGGCAGCCCCGCCGCCAGCGGCTTCAGCGGAGAAGTCTCCGTCGTCCCATTGACCAGCACCAGCGAGTCGCCGTCTGTGAACAGCACCACTCCATTCCCAACCGCATCCGCCGACCCAAGCTCCTTGCCCACCTTCATTCCCGGCTTGGCCATCAACGTAAACGCACTGTAGGCCCCCGTCCGGTCACCAAACTGGATTGCCTCTATATGAACGGTCTTCCCGCCGCGCTCATAGTCCCCAACCGCCGACCGTTGCGGCCCGCACTCCTCCAGCGCCGCCTTGCTCGCATTCGCCAGCGAGTACTCCGGCACGCTTCCGCTGCCCTGCGCCGTCTTCCACTCCCCAAAGCTCGTCGGCAACAGCGGAGCCCCCGGCTCCGAGATCGCCACACTCGACTGCGCCGTCGCACACATTGCCGCGACAACCAGCCCCAGCACCATACCCCTATGTAGATACCGATACAGTCTCATACAGCAACCAGACTACACCAATCCCACATTCCCGAGCAGCTACAAACCCTGTCAACCCCAAACCCGCTTCACCCCGCCACAACTCATACAAACCAAACCACTAATCCCCCAAAATCAAAAACACTTTTGGATGCCCCCACCCCCTATACTGAAAATAGGGACAAAACTGGCTCACTGGTAACTGCGAGCACAACACTCGCCACTCAACAAGCAGCCGGCTGGCCTAACCTCAATCTTTTCCATATCATACCCGCAACTATATACAGAATCAGTCACTTAACCCCGGGATCACCCCGTAAGTCGCTGATTCTGCTGGATAGCTCCGCTACATAGGGGAGGGGGGAGGGGGTATCTACCGCACCGCCGCCCGCTCCGTCTCCGTCACCTTCGTCTTCGGTGCCGAGTGGTTGATCGTCTCGGCATACTTCGCCACGCCTTTATACAGGCTCTCCGCCACCCGCTCGCGGTACTCCGGCGTCTCCAGCTCCGCAGCGTCATCCGGGTTCGTCACAAAGCTGATCTCCGCCAGGATCGACGGCATATTCGCCCCGATCAGCACCACGAACGGGGCCTTCTTCACCCCACGGTCCTTCAGCCCCGGATTGCCCTTCTCCAGCCCGCGATACAGCGACGTGTCCACATCCGCCGCCAGCTCGCGGCTCTCGTCGATCTTGTCCTTCAGCGCGATCTTCTTCACCAGGTCGCTCAGTTGGTGCACGCTCTCGGTCGAAACCGCATTCTCGCGGCTCGCCACCGTCATCGCCTCGGGGTCGCTCGTAAAGTTCAGGTAGTACACCTCAACCCCCCGCGCACTCGCATCCGGCGAGCTGTTCGCATGGACCGAGATGAACAGGTCCGCCTGCGCCTTGTTCGCAATCGCCGTCCGCGTCTCCAGCGGGATAAACGTATCGTCCGCGCGCGTATACACAATCTCCGCGCCCAACCGGTCATGCAGCAGCTTGCCCAGCCGCAGCGCGACATCCAGCACCACGTCCTTCTCTTCAATCCCACCTGCACCCAGCGTCCCGGAGTCATGTCCCCCATGCCCGGCGTCAATCACAATCCGCCCAATCTTCAACCCCAGCGCCCGCACCAGCGTCGTATCGCCATCCGTCGTCGGCGGCGCAGCCTCCACGGGTTCAGCCTTCCCCGAAGCCACTGGGTGCCCCATGTCTCGATTTTGAGACGTGGGTTGAACAGCCCCTGCTCTCGACCGCGGATGATAGTGATCGCCCGACCCCAGGTCCACCGGAGTCACCGCACTCGTCTCCGCCACTGGCAGCGACGTCGGCCGCCGTGTCGCCGCCACTCTGCCCGGCTGCTCACCCAGTGCGGCCACATCCGCACCATCGCTGGCCGAGTTCTTCATCACTGTATTCGGCACTGGTCTCGCAGCAGTCGACCGCGTTGGAATCACCACCCGAGGCTGTACCGCCTCCTTACGCGAGGCTGTCCGCGAAGGCAGCCCAAAGCTAGCACTCCCATCCGTCACCGGCATCGGCGGCAGGCTCGACACCTCAACGCCACTCTTCGCAGCAGGCGAGGCCCCTCGCACCACCGGCGCTGGCACAGCACTCACCGCCAACGGCACCGTGCTCACCGGCTCATTGCTCTCCACCGCATCATTGTCCCTACTCCCCACTCCCTGCGCCCTACTCCCTGCCTCCCCATGGATATCCACAATCAGCCGCTCAGGGTTCGGCAGCAAAAACGCAGAGTACTTCGCCACCGCCTGCACATCCAGAACCACGCGCGTATTCCCACCCGCCAGCTGCGCCGCCCGCACATCCTTCAACAGCCCGCCATCGGTCACAGCAAACATCCTGCCGCCCAGCTCAGGAGCCAGCTTCACACCCTGCAGGTCAAAGAAGATTCGGTCCGGGTGCTCCACCCGCACCGCCTGATACGCCACCGGGTCTGGCGCATTCGGCCCCAGGTCAATCACCACTCGCGTATAGCTGCCCGTCGACCAGTGCCGTATCCCCGTCACAATCGCCACCGGCGCAGCCATCGACGGCTTCTCCGGCACCGTCGGCCCATCGGCCACCGGCATCGCCCGCATCTCTTCACGAGGCCGCGACACGGCGCTCTCCATCCTCGGCCTCTCGGCCCCGCGCTCCGTCCGCGCCACCACCAGGCTCTCGCGCGCGGCCCTCGCAGCCGAGCTCCGCGGATACTCCCGCAGCAGCACCTCGCGCACCTTCCGCGCCTCCACTACATCGTCGCTCTCACCCGGCCCCAGCAGGTCCAGCGCCTGCCCCAGCGCCTGCGGCGAGCTCGTCGGCCCACTTCCAGGGTTTGGATAGGCCTTCGCCAGAAACTCATACTGTCCCGCAGCATCGTGCAGGCTCTTCGGATCACCCAGCTCATGCCCCTGCTCGGCCAGCAGCTCAGCGACCTCTTCCACCGCCCGGCTGGCATGTGCCGCCGCCGGGTCCTCATGGTAGATCGCACGAAACCGGTCCATCACCCGCGTAAACTCAGCCAGCGTATGGCGGCTCTTCGGCAGGGCTTCAAACTCCGCCCGCGCCCGCAGCGCCTCGTCCCAGGCGCTCAAACGCGTCGCATGGCTCCGCGAAGCCCCAAAACCCCACGCACTCCCACACACCAGCGCCAGCGCCAGTGCCGCACACCCACTACTTCGAACCCTCAATCTCTGCGCACTCATAGCAACTCTCAGTCTAGGTTCCTTCGATGCACTTTCGCCCGCCAACTCCACAGCAGGTAACTCATCAAGCAACGCCCGCCACACCGGCTTCCCCCTGTTCCCTACTCCCACTCCCTAATCCCTGACCTTTGCTATCCTCTACATCGAGCACCAGCCATGGTCGACGTTCCCCTGATCCTCCGCCTCCACGACACCGCCAACGCCCACGGCCACGACGATCTGCTCCCAGCACCAGAGCCTCACACCCCCTTCGAGCAGCTCGTCCTCCACCAGCACCAGGCCAACTTTGACCTCTGGCACTGCGAGGACCAGGCCCGCGACCCCGACGCCTCCGACGCCACCATCGTCCAGGTAAAACACTCCATCGACCGCCTCAACCAGCGCCGCAACGACCTCGTCGAGCAGCTCGACCTCGACCTCCTCGCCGCCGCCACGCCGCTCAATAACGCCGCCCCGCTTCACTCCGAGACCCCCGGCCTCATCATCGACCGTCTCTCCATCCTCTCCCTCAAGCTCTTCCACACCGAAGAGCAGCTCCACCGCTCCACACCCGAGCACCGCAACCGCAACGAGACCCGCATGCTCCTTCTCAACGAGCAGCGCACCGACCTCGCCGCCTGCCTCACCCAGCTCTGGCACGACATCCTCTCCGGCCACCGCCGCTTCAAGCTCTACCGTCAGCTCAAGATGTACAACGACCCCTCACTCAACCCCTTTCTCTATGGCAAATCCACCTCATAAGCGGCCCGGTTGCCGCACCCACCTCTATACAGTTGACCCGCACCCACATACACTCGTATAAAACCGAGACGAGATTCTTCGCGCACGTGCGCAACGCTGCGCCCCTCTGCAACTCCAGAACACCAGAACAAAACGACACGATCCTGCGAGACGATATGGCAACGAAGTCGGCAGTTCCCTCTACCGCAAGCAAAGCGGCAACTCAATCCGCGTCCACCACGGCTCCCCAAAAGGCCCCCCGTACCCTCGCTGGCCGCACCGCGCCACTCGATGACGCGGCACGCAAGGCCATCCTCACGCAGTACGAGGCTGCCATCAAACTTGTCTATGCCGGCAAGTTCGACAAGGCGCATGAGGCTTTCACTAAAATCCTCCCTGACGCTCCGGCCGACATCGCCCCCAGCGTCCGCATGTACCTCGCCACCTGCGAGGCCGAGATCTCCAAGCACTCCGCGGCTTTCTCCACACCCGAGGAGCGCTACGACTACGCCATCTCGCTGCTCAACCACGGTCACTATGAGGACGCCCGCGAGCACTTCGAGGCAATCCTCAAGGACAACAAGAGCGCCGACTACGCCTTCTACGGCATGGCCCTGCTCGCCGCCATGACCTGCGACTCCCCGCGCTGCATCGAGCACCTCACTGAGGCCATCCGCCTCAATCCGCAGAACCGCACCCAGGCCCGCCTCGACTCCGACTTCGAGTCCGTCGCCGACGACCCCAGTTTCACCGAGCTCCTCTACCCCGAGCCCCAGCTCTAAGCCACACTCTCTCCACACGCATCGGCTCTGTACACTTATACAGAGCCGATGTCTTTGCACTCCAACACATCCCGTCAGCTTCGGGTCGTCGCCATAGGCGGCGGCACTGGTCTCTCCACGCTCCTCCGCGGCCTCAAGCGCTACACCACCGCCCCTCCCGGCGTCACCATTGCTCCCTGCGACCTCCCCTGCCACATCCGCGAGCTCTCCGCCATCGTCACCGTCACCGACGACGGCGGCTCCTCCGGCCGCCTCCGCGAAGAACTCAACATGCTCCCCCCCGGCGACGTCCGCAACTGCATGGTCGCTCTCTCTGAAGACGAGCACCTCCTCAGTCGCCTCTTCCAGCACCGCTTCCGCCACGGCGACCTCGAAGGCCACAGCTTCGGCAACCTCTTCCTCGCCGCACTCACTGAGGTCTCCGGCGACTTCGCACAGGCCGTCCAGACCAGCTCCCAGATCCTCGCCACCCGCGGCCGCATCTACCCCTCAACCACCGCCAACGCCACCCTCTCCGCCCGCATGGACGACGGCTCACTCGTCTCCGGCGAGACCAACATCACAGCCAGCAAGCGAACCATCCGCGAGCTCATGCTCTCCCCCGCCGACGCCTCACCGCTCCCCGAGACCCTCGACGCCATCGCCACCGCCGACCTCATCACCCTCGGCCCCGGCTCGCTCTACACCTCGCTCATCACCAATCTCCTCGTCCGCGGCATCCCCGAAGCCATCGCCGCCTCCCGCGCCACCCGCGTCTACATCTGCAACCTCATGACCCAGGCCAACGAGTCCCTCGGCCTCTCCGCCGCGCAACACATCGAAAAGATCCTCAACCACGCTCGCGCCCGCGGCCTCGCCAAAGACGCAAAGATCTTCGACTACGCCCTCATCAACACCGCCACCATCAGCGCCGCCACGCTCGACCAGTACGCCCGCGAAGGCCAGACCCCCATCGCCGCCGACCTTGACCGCATCCGCGACCTTGGCATCGAGCCCATCACCGGCAACTTCCTCCACGAAGGCGACGTCCTCCGCCACGACTACGAAGCCGTCGCCGACTCGGTCCTCGAACTCGCCCTCAAACGCTAGAGTTCGTCCGCCACTCCTGCCCGCCGTATATCACGCGCAGAATACGAACAGCATCGCCTTCCACCCGATAGACCACCACGCACGTTGCCCGATCAATAATCAGCTCACGTGTCCCTTCGGTTCTACTGCCTCTGCCAGCCAATGGAAAGTCTGCTAATAACTCAATCTGCTCATTGACTCGATCGTCTACCAGCAACGCGCCCCGAGGACTACTCTCCGAAATCATCTCAAAGGTAGAAAGCATGTCAGCCAAGGCGTCTTCTGACCATAGGATCGGCGCTTTCATCCGATCTTTGCCAAGGCTTTCTCACGCAGAATATTCATCCGCCGACGGACTTCTGCATGAGGTACTCCCGGCCGCGGATCATCCAGCGCCTCCTGCACCTTGGCACGGAACCATGCATCGTAATCCGTGCCATCCCCCTTGTAGATGGCGGCCTCCATCGGCGTCCGCGCCAGCGGCAACACCCCTTCGTTCGCCGTCCTCGTCAACAATATCCGAACCGCATCGGAGATCGTCAGCCCCTGCTTCTCCAGCACAGCCGTCGCCCGCTCCTTGATGTCTTCATCAATCCGTGTCTGCACCAACGCATTCGCCGCCATCGCATCACCTCACGGTCATTGTAATGCAAATGAATGACATTTTATACTTCAGTCGCCAGGTGCCCATGTCCCGCTTCTGGGACGTGGGTTCGCAGAGTGCAGGCTCAGGCAGAGATGTTGACCAACCCCTGCGACTCTTCAGACACCGTCCGCTTCAACTGCCCACAAGCCGCATAGATGTCCCGCCCCCGCGGTCGCCGAATATACGTCGCGATCCCGCCCGCGATCAGCATCTTCTGAAACACGGCAACATCCTCCACCGTCGGCTGGTGATAATCAATCCCCGGCCCCGGGTTCCACACAATCAGGTTCACCTTCGCGCGCATCCCGGCAAGCAGCGCCAGCACCTCGCGCGCGTGTTGCTGCTGATCGTTCACCCCACCCAGCAGCACATACTCAAACGTCACCCACTCCCGCGTCCGCAGCGGGATCTTCTGCACCGCCTCCAGCAGCGTCGCAATGTTCCACTTCCGCGTAATCGGCATCACCTGCTCGCGCACACCATCATTCGAAGCATTCAATGACAGCGCCAGCTTCGGCCGCACTGTCTCCTTCGCAAACGCCTCGATCCCCGGCAGTATCCCGCTCGTCGACACCGTCATTCGCGACTCAGGAATCCCCACGCCCTCCACCAGCCGCCGGACGGAGTCCATAAAGTTCTCATAGTTCAAAAACGGCTCGCCCATCCCCATAAACACCAGGTTGATGCGGTCTTTGCCGATTTGAATCTTGTGCCGGTTCAGCACCGCCGCCACCTGCCCCGCGATCTCGCCCGCCGTCAGGTTCCGCTTGATTCCCAGCTTCGCCGTCAGGCAGAACTGGCAGTTCACCGCACATCCCACTTGCGATGAAATACAAATCGTCGCTCGCCGAAACCCCGTCGCCGCCAGCGTCCCAAAGTACTTCCGATCGCGCCCATCCCCCCTGCGCGACCAATAGCCACCATCCCCTACCACAGAGGTGTCATCTCGACCGGAGGCGCGCTCTTGCGCCGTAGTGGAGAGACCTGCGGTTGTACCCGCCACAGCCTCTTCCGCCGTCTCCACCTCACCCGCCTCTTCCTCCGCAGCCTCACTCCCATCGCCGCGCTCGCCGCCATCGCCATCGGGCATCCAAACCGTCTCGACGGTCTCCCCATCGGCCATCTTCATCAGATACCGCTCCGTCCCATCCACACTCACCGCCGTCTGCACCATCTCCGGCAGACCCACACTCCAACCATCCGCCACCAACCGCTCGCGCAGCTCCTTGCTCAGCGTCGTCATCTCCTCCACGCTCGCCACCCGCTGCTTATACAGCGCCTCCCAGACCTGCTTCGCACGATACGGCTTCTGCTCCAGCCCAGCCATCACCTCGGTCAGCTCCGGCAGACCTATCCCAAACAACGCCTTGTCACCCGCTTCATTCACTCTCTTAGGATACCCGCCTCACCAAACAAACGTCTCCGCCGCCCCCTCCGGAACCTTCGCCACAAACACACGCCCGCCATCCCGCACCGGCACATCCCGCTCTTCATCCGACGTGTTCGCGACCACCAGCACTGTCTTCTTCGCCGACGTCACAAACGCCACATCGCTCACCCCATCCACCTCGGTCGACGCCACCCGTACGCTCCCCGGAGGCACAAACTTCGCCACCTGAGCCACCGTATAAAACGCCAGGTTCCGGCTCACTGTATCGCCCTCAATCGTCACCGCGCCTTCGCACACCGGGCACCCGCCATGGTTCGTATGCGGCCCGAACTTCGCATCCGCTGCAAGATTCCATAGCAGCACCGTGCGGCTCCAGTTCCGCATCGCGCCAATCATCTCGCGCGACACAGGCTCCGCAATCTTCAGCTCCGTCGCGCCCTTCTTGTCCACCACCATCTGCTCCGTAAAATAAATCCCCTTCTCCGGAAACCGCTCATGCGCCTCCGTCATCGCATCCAACTTGCCGCGATACAGATGGAACCCGCTGCCCACCGCATACTTCGCCGCCCGCGCATCGGCCAGCACCGTCTCCGGATAATCCGGATGATCACAGTTGTGGTCATACAGAATCACCTTCGTCGCGATCCGCACCTCCCGCATCGCAGGCCCAAGCGCATCGCGCAGAAAGTCCCGCTGCTCTTCGGCGGTCATCACCATGCTCGGCGTGTTCTTCGGATTCAGCGGCTCATTCTGCATCGTGATTGTGTCCACCGGCACGCCCGCCTTGCGCATCGCCTCCATCCACTTCACCAGGTAGCGCGCATACACAAAGTAGTCCGCCCGCTTCAGCTCGCCGCCCTTCAGATCGTCATTCGTCTTCATCCACGCCGGCGCGCTCCACGGAGATCCCAGCACCCGCAGCCGCGGATCGATTCTCCGCATCTCCCGCAGCACCGGCACCACCGTCCGCTCATACTCCCCCAGCGAAAACTGCGTCAGCCACACATCGCTGCCGCCCGCACTCACGTCATCGCACGTAAACGCATGGTCATCCATATCGCTCGACCCAACGCTCACGCGCACATAACTCACGCCGATCCCACCCGCCCCCACCAATTCCTTCTCTAGGGCCAGACGCTTCTCGCGCGGCAGCTTCATCATCAGCTCTGCGCTCCCACCTGTCAGCGCAAACCCAAACCCTTCCACTGTCTGCATCTTTTGCGACGCATCCACCACAATCCCCGCGCCTTCGCGCGCTGCGGATAACTTCACCACCGGCTGCTCCGCCAACAGGGCCGACCGGTCCGGCGTCGTCAGCCACCCCTTCACCACCTGCCCCTGCGCCACACCCAGCCCCACGATCCACAGCACCAGCCAACGTCCCATTCCCATCCTCCTCAGTCCTTTGGGACATCCGCGTTTGCAGTTGTCCCTCCGCATGAAACAATAGACGAATGTCCGTAACTCTGGCGGAAAACGCCTCCACCCTCACCAATACCCACCTCCGCGACATCCGCACCACGACCCTGCCCAACGGCCTTCTCGTCCTCACCGAGCGCATGCCCCACCTCCGCTCCGTCTCCATGGGCGTCTGGATCGACTCCGGCTCGCGCGACGAGACCGCCGCCGTCAACGGCATCTCCCACTTCATCGAGCACATGGTTTTCAAGGGCACCACCACCCGCTCCGCCCAGCAGTTTGCCCGCGAAGTCGACGCCATCGGCGGCAACCTCGACGCCTTCACCGGCAAAGAGACCATCTGCTTCAACATCAAGGTCCTCGACGAGAACGTCCCCGCCGCCCTCGACCTCCTCTCCGACCTCGTCCTCCACCCCACATTTTCGCCCGACGATCTCGCCAAGGAACAAGGCGTCATCCTCGAAGAGATCAAGATGGACGAGGACAACCCCGACTACCTCGTCCACGAGCTCTTCACGCAAAATTTCTGGAAAGGCAACGCCCTCGGTCGTCCCATCCTCGGCACGGCCAAAACCGTCTCCAGCTTCAACCAGGCCATCGTGCTTGAGGAGTACGCCCGCCGCTTCACCCCTGCCAACATGGTCTTCTCCGCCGCCGGCAACCTGGACCACGACAGCTTCGTCGAGCAGGTCGCCACCGCCTTCAGCTCCCTCTCAGCCTCCACCGGCGACAAGCTCCTCCGCACGCCCGCGCCCACCGCCACCCCGCACCTCACGCTCAAGAGCAAAAAGTCCCTTGAGCAGGTGCAGTTCTGTCTCGCCGTGCCAGCCCTGCCCGTTGCCGCGCCCGAGCGCTACGCCGCGTATCTGCTCAACAGCATCCTCGGCGGGGGCATGAGCTCGCGCCTCTTCCAGTCCATCCGCGAAGACCGCGGCCTCGCCTACTCCATCTACTCGGAGATCAATCCCTTCCGCGACACCGGCTCCCTCGCCGTCTACGCCGGTTGCAGCCCGGACAAGGTGCAGGAGGTCCTCGACCTCACCCTCGCCGAGTTCACCCGCATCAAGCAGTCGCCCGTCACCACGGAAGAGCTCGACCGCGCGCGCAACCAGACCAAGGGCAACATGGTCCTCGGCCTTGAGTCCTCCAGCTCGCGCATGTCCTCCCTCGCCCGCCAGCAGATGTACTGGGGCAAGTTCTTCTCCCTCGACGAGATCACCGCCGAGATCGACCGCGTCACCGTCGACGACCTCCAGCAGCTCGCCAACCGCCTCCTGCAATCCGACCAGCTCACCCTCACCCTGCTCGGCAACCTCGGCCCGCTCAAGCTCACCCGCACCGACCTGGTCTGCTAAGCACCCCCCGCCTTGCCTGCTCCTTCGCGGTTCAGCTCACTCAGTAACCGTGAAGGAGTAGAACATCTCCTTCGGCAGCGACCTACCGTCCGCTGGAGCAAAGTGCGGCTGCAGGTTCTCAATGTCATCCACCTTCAACGCATCAATCGCCTCCGACGACAGAACGAACCGGTAGTCCGGCAGCACCGCAGCGCCAGGGATAAATTTGAACTTCCGCTTGGCCGCTGCCGCCTTGTCGAAGCTGAAGCGGTGCACATCCATCCGCCCGCCAAGACTAGCCGCAAAGCCATTCATCTCGCTCTTCAGCACATCCGCCTCACCGGCTAGTCCCGCCGACTGGCTGTCTACGAAATAGATCTCGAACCGCTGGCAGCTTGCCCGGTCGAACGGTACGGCGCCCTCATCCGCAGCGTTCTGAAAGGGCGTCAGCGTCAGTACATGCGGCAGGTCGCTGTGTGCCAGTGTAAACGTCAGCAAATAGTCATAAGTCTCCACCACCGAGCAAGTACCGCTTGGTTGCGCCCGCAGAAACGACACAACCTCTTCAGGCCTGTCTGTCATGCTGGATTTCGCCAGGCCGTCCCGGCTAATCAGATGCTCCATGGCCCCTGCACTCCATAGCGCAAAGATACCGAGCACCCCGTACTGCAAAAACAGCGGCCGCAACGTCCCAACAATCATTGCCGCTACCGGAGCCAACAGAGGCGCCAGAATCAGCGCATTGCGCGGCTTGATCCCAAGCCCGCTGAGCCCTACCAGCACAAAGTAGAGCAGCATGAATACCGTGATGCAGCCCAGGCCGTCCAGCTTCGTCCACAGAGACCCGCTCGCCGCACGCGCACGCACCCAACGGATGCACCCCACTAGGCCGACCACACTCAGCACAACAAACACGAGTCCCACAAACAAAACAAACTTCTGCAACGGCATGTAGGCCTCAGAACAGAAGTTGGCCTGAATCAATCGCGCGAAGGAGACCACGACGCTTGCGCGTTGCCCGGTCTCCGGAGACCTCGTGTTCGCAATGTGCACCGCCAACATCGCATGCCACTGTGGCAGGCTCACTGCCACAAACAGAAGGAACGACACCAGGCACTGCTTCCATATCCGCCACGAGTACCGCACCAGTATCCCCACAGCCAGTGCCGCGATGAACACCAGCGTGATGTAGTTCAGGTAGTACAGGCAATCCAGCAATAGGCCTAGCACCACGGCGCGTCGATATGAAAACAGCGGTATCTCTTCCCTCGGTCTCAGGGCTACCACCAGCGTAGTCAGGGCAATTCCTGTCCACCAGCTATACCAGCGTATGGTATTGCCCCACATCAGGAACTGTGGATGGAAAGTCGCCAATAAAAGAAACGTCACCTGCTCTCGTCTCTTCGCAAAGAGCGGCGTAACCGACAGCACAAACACCGCCAGACCGCCGTAGATGAACAAAAGCGGGAACAGCGCCATCCAGCGCGGTGACGGGATCGCCGCGTACGCCAGGCGAGCGAGCAGATACATTCCCGGTGGATGGATATCGGTGGAATTCGCCGCCGCGATGATCCCCTGAACGCTCCCATGAACATAATTCAGGCTCACATGTTCGTCGTCATAGATATTGCGGGTGGAAAGAATGCCCACCGAGATACAGAGCGAAACCGCTAGAAACAGAGCTGCCAGAATCCGCGGCCGAAAGAAAGATTCCATGTTCGACACCGACTCTTGCGTCACTAAACACTCCTATGGATTCGCTATTTTGTATGTGCCAAGACTACGGTACGACATTTAGCGAAATCAATAAACGCCACTGGCGTTACCCCTCCGGGTACTGCGCGCTTTCCGCGAACACTCCCGGCGATGCCCTTCTCACATCGTCGCATTAAACCGCTATAATCGACGCGCTCGTCCCACCCCGGCTTGGCCGCCGCCAAAGAGGACTCACCGTCATGCGTCTTCACACCTCACGTATCGTTCTTCTCGCGCTCTTCATGCCAGCGCTCTCCATCTTCGCGCAATCGCCGAAACCACCCGTCACCTTCACCGCCGACCAGGACCACCAGAACATGATGGACCAGCTCGGCATCACCGCCATGCGCCCCGGCCCCAGCGGTAACGAAAACGCTCCCAACCACGCCAACTACGACGAGTCCAAAGCCAACCCCTACCCCACCCTCCCCGACGCGCTCCCCCTCAACGACGGCAGCAAAGTCACCACCGCATCCGAGTGGTGGAACCAGCGTCGCCCCCAGATCGTCGCCGCCTACGAGCACGATGTCTACGGCAGCATCCCCGCGCACACGCCCTCCGTGCACTGGACCGTCGTCGCCACCGACCACGAAACCCTCGGCGGCACACCCGTCCTGGCGCGCCAGCTCATCGGCCACGTTGACAACTCTGCTTATCCGCAAATCTCCGTCAACATCCGCATGACGCTCGTGACTCCCGCCAGCGTCACGCACCCCGTGCCCGTGCTCATCATGTTCGGCCGCAGCGCCTTCCCCGCACCTGTCGATCTCTCCCCCGAAGACCTCGACCGCGTCAACGCCGCCGAAAAGGCCCGCCTCATCCAGCAGGACCCCGCGCTCAAACAAGTCTTCTCCACTCATCAGGCATGGGAGCCCTTCAAGGCCGCCCCCTTCGCCTTCCCGCAGTTCAATGCTGACGGCGACCCGCCCAGCCAGTGGGAGCTCGTCGCCGCCGGCTGGGGCTTCGCCACCCTCGACCCCGCCAGCGTACAGGCCGATAACGGCGAAGGCCTCACCCGCGGCATCATCGGCCTCGTCAACAAAGGCCAGCCACGCACACCCGAGCAGTGGGGCGCGCTCCGCGCCTGGGGTTGGGGCGCCAGCCGCGCGCTCGACTACCTTCAGACCGTCCCCGAAGTCGACGGAAAGCACATCGGCATAGAAGGCGTCTCCCGCTACGGTAAAGCGGCGCTCGTCACCATGGCCTTCGACCAGCGCTTCGCCATGGTCCTCGTCGGCTCCTCCGGCAAAGGCGGAGCCACGCTTCTCCGCCGCAACTACGGCGAAGCCGTCGAGAGCCTCACCACCGGCGAGTACTATTGGATGGCCGGCAACTTCCTCAAGTACGGCGCCTCCGCCAGCAAATCCGGCCCCGGCAACCCCGGCCAGCTCCCCGTCGACTCCAACGAGCTCATCGCCCTCTGCGCCCCGCGCCTCACCTTCATCAGCTACGGCATCCCCGAAAAAGGCGACGCCCACTGGCTCGACCACCAGGGCAGCTACATGGCTACCGTCGCCGCCCAGCCCGTCTTCGAGCTCCTCGGCGCCAAAGGTCTCGGCGTCTCCGCCGACTACAAAACCGCGCAGATGCCTCCCGTCAACCACGGCCTCCTCGACGGCCAGCTGGCCTGGCGGCAGGACGACGGCGGCCACACCGACGCCCCCAACGTAAAGTACTTCATCCAGTGGGTCGACAAGTTCATCCACTACCCACCTCAACCCTAGCCACAAAAAGGTTCACCCCAAAAAGGCTTGTCATCTCGACCGGAGCGCGAAGCGCGCAGTGGAGAGACCCCTGTATTTGCCGCAGCAAGCGCCGCAGGCGCGAGCGTACCCCAAACCCCTGCTCTCCCACCAACCCTCGCAACCGTCTATACTCTGAAACGGGAAAACCAGAGCAAGCGCTCTTTCGAGGAGTCCATGAACAGCACCCAGCATCATCCGCAGCACAGCACCGAGTCCGGCTTCACCCTCGTCGAGCTCCTCATCGTGATGTCGGTCATCCTCATCCTCATGGTCATGGCCATCCCCGCCATGCAGAAGACCATCATCCGCGCCAACGAGACCTCCGCCATCAGCTCTCTCCGCGACCTCACCCAGATGGAAGGCGAGTACGCCTCCACCTACCCGCAGCACGGCTTCTCCTGCTCCCTCCAGACGCTCGGCGGCAAGACTGTCTCCGGCACTCCGCCCACAGCCGAGTCTGCCCAGCTCATTAACGAGGACCTCTCCTCCGGCACCAAGTCCGGCTACACCTTCACCATCACCAACTGCACCAAGACGACCATCAACAACGTCGATCAATACAACAGCTACGAGATCACCGCCGTCCCCAACTCCGTCGGCCACACCGGCAACCGCGGCTTCTGCACCGACGAGAACGCCCAGATCCGCTTCGACCCCAAGGGCGGCACCAACTGCACCGAGCTTCTGCAATAGCCACCCATCGCACCACTCAAGCATCCAAGGGCCGCCCTAACCGGCGGCCCTTTCCCTAGCCACAACAAAAACTTTGCGCAACTTCGCGTTAAACTTGGCGCACTTTGCGGGAACGCTTTTGCTCCTGCTCGTCATCTCTCATGAAGACACTCCTCCTAATCCTCTTCCTCGCCGCCACAGCTTCCGCCCAGCAGTTCACCGCCGATGCCCTCGCCAAACGCGTCGACGACCACTACAACCACCTCCAGTCCCTCCAGGCCCGCTACGCCGAGCGCTACCAGGGCCTCGGCCTCGACCGCACCGAAACCGGCACCCTCACCCTCCGCAAACCTGGCCGCATGCGCTGGGCCTACGACACCCCCACCGGCAAGCTCTTCCTCCTCGACGGCCACGATGCCATCAGCTACACCCCCGGCGACGCCCAGGCTACCCGCTTCCCTGAAAAGCAGCTCGACGACCTCCGCTCGCCGCTCCGTTTCCTTCTCGGCCACACCCAGCTCGCCAAAGAACTCGACCACCTCTCGCTCGCCCCGGCCAGCCAAAGCCCCACCGGCGAGCTCTACACCCTCTCGGGAGCGCCCAAAGGCATGTCGCAGCGCCTCCGCTCCCTCGAGCTCACCGTCGACACCGCTGGCCAGATCCACACCATGCGTATCCTCGAAGTCGACGGTTCCCAGACCACCTTTACTTTCAGCAACATGCAAGAAAACGTGCCCACCACTGCCGCAGAATTCACCTTCACCCCGCCTCCCGGAGTCGGCATCGTCGACGGCACCACCCCGCTCTAAATGGCTCTCGGCCGAAAAGTCCACAACTGAGCACTTTCACCTCAAACGCTCAAACGTGTAACGTATGGCCATGCGTTCCGTCCTACACGTAGCCGTTCTGGCCTTACCGCTTTCTCTCTTCGCCCAGGCGCCGCTGCACCTCATTCCCATGCCCCGCGAGGCCAAACCAGGCGCCTCGCTCCCTCTCACCAACGGCATCCGCGTCGACTGCGCGCAGCCCTGCGACCCTCAGGATGCCTTCGCCGTCGCCGACTTCAAGGCCACGCTCGCCGAACGCCACATCCCCGTCACCGACGCCGGCAACACGCCCCACATCTTCGTCACCCGATTCAACACCTCGCTCGGCAGGCAGATCCTCCACGAGTCCTCGCCCGTCACTGCCAACGCCTCAGCCTTCCCCGCCGAGATGCACGACGAAGGCTATGCCCTCGTCCCCGACAACGACGGCATCGCACTCACCGCAGAAACAGCCTCCGGCATCTTCTACGCCCTCCAGACCGCCAAACAGCTCATCGAAGGCGACGGCTCCGCCGCAACGCTCCACCTCGCCACCATCCGCGACTGGCCCGCCATGAAGTACCGCGGCCTCTCCGACGATCTCTCCCGTGGCCCCGTCGATACCCTCGACTTCCAGAAGAAGATTGTCCGCACGCTCGCCGCCTACAAGGACAACCTCTACTCGCCCTACTTCGAGAACACGCAGCAGTACGCCTCCAACCCTCTGCCCGCGCCTCCTGGCGGCGGCATCTCCGCTGAAGACGCCCGCCAGCTCGTCGCCTACGCCGCGCAGTTCCATGTCCTCGTCGTGCCCGATCAGGAGGCCTTCGGCCACCTCCGCCACGCGCTCATCTATGAGGAGTACCAGCCCCTCGCCGAGACCCCGCACGGTGCCGTCCTCGCCCCCGGCCAGCCCGGCTCCCTCAAGGTCATCAAGGACGAGTTCACCGAGCTCGCCCATCTTTATCCCGGCCCCTTCCTCCACGTCGGCGCCGACGAAACCGAGGACCTCGGCCGCGGCCAGACCAAGGCCGAAGTCGACGCTCGCGGCCTCGGCCCCGTCTACCTCGACTTCATACAGCAGATCGACAACACGCTCCACCCCCTGCACCGCAAGCTCCTCTTCTGGGGAGACATCGCAGAAAAGTCTCCCGAGCTGCTCAAGGACCTCCCCGCGCAGTTCAAGCAGGACACCATCGCCATCAGCTGGCACTACAACGCCCCCGGCCCCAACGGCTTCATCAAGTACATCAACGACTTCAAGTCGGCCGGCTTCGACTTCTGGGTCGCACCCGGCATCAACAACTGGTCGCGCGTCTATCCCAACTACAACGCCGGCCTCGCCAACATCCAGGTCTTCACCGCCGAAGGCCAGGCCGCCGGCGCCACCGGCCAGCTCAACACCATCTGGTACGACGACGGCGAAGCCCTCGCCTCCAACAACTGGTACGGCATCCTCTTCGGCTGTGCCTCTGCCTGGCAGAAGGGCGAAAGCTCGATCCCGCAGTTCGAGCAGAGCTACAGCCCTGTCTTCCACGGCGACCTCACCGGCAAACTCAACCAGGCCCAGCTTGAGATCATGGCCGCGCACGATCTTCTCAAACAGTCCAACCTCAAGGGCGACGGCTCCGATCTCCTCTTCTGGTCCGACCCGTGGGCTCCCGACAACCAGAAGAACTTCGCCAACGTCCGCCCCGTCCTGCACGATCTCCGCATGCACGCCGAAAAGGCGCTCGACCTCATCGCCCAGGCTCGCGCCGCATATCCCGCTTTGAAGGGGACGGGCTTCAGCCCGTCCGTTGGATCATTGAATGAAGGAGGGGCTTTAGCCCCGGAGGGACAGGCTCTTGACCCCCGCTACATGCTTCCCTCCAACCCCACCTCACTCCGCGAGCCCGACGCCATCGACGCCATGGAACTAGGCGCCCGCCGCCTCGACTTCATCGGCCTCAAGTTCCAGCTCGCCGACGAGATGTCGCAGCTCTACGCACAGGCCCTGTCCACCGCGGCCTCCGGCGACCGCCACGCCAAGCCGTCCGTCCCCGCGCTGCTCTCCGACATCAACGGCGTCAACGGCCGCATCCAGGACATCAAGGACGGTTACTCCACCCTCCGCGACCTCTACCAGCAACTCTGGCTGCGCACCAATCGCCCCTACGCCCTCCGTCCCGTCCTCGAGCACTACGACTACACCATTGGCATCTGGCTCGCGCGCATGGACAAACTCCGCGCCGCACAACGCACCTGGGAGGCCACCCACACGCTCCCCACCGCAGCAGAAACAGGAATCCCGGTACCGACCTACTGACATGAACGTATCAACCATCACCGCCCGCCGCCTCCTCACCGCTACCGGTATCGTCGACTTCCCCGTCCTCCGCATCGCCGCCGACGGCACGCTGCTTGAGCTCACCTCCGACCCCGCCGCCCTCGCGCACGAGACTGACACCCTCACCGCGTCCTTCCTCGACGTCCACACCCACGGCGCCGTCGGCCACGACGTCATGCACGTCGACCCCGCGGGCCTCAGCCGCATGCAGCGCTTCCTCGCCTCGCACGGCGTCGCCAGCTACCTGCCCACCACCGTCACCGCTTCAGTCGACAGCACACTCCGCGCCCTCGAAGCCCTCGCCAACGCAGTCGAGTCCACACCCGCCCCCGGCGAAGCGCAACCCATCGGCATCCACCTCGAAGGCCCCTTCCTCTCGCACATCAAGCGCGGCACCCATCCTCCCGCCGAGCTCCAGCAGCCCAGCATCGAGCTCTTCGACCGCTTCCAGCAGGCCGCCCGAGGCCACATCCTCCTCATGACCATCGCCCCCGAACTCGTGAGCGAAGAAGCTCCAGCAAACAGTGCTTTGAAGGGAACGGGCTTCAGCCCGTCCGGAGGGAGCAGGGGCCTTCAGGCCCCTGAAAAAGGGGCTGGTAGCCCGGGGCTTCAGCCCCGGGTCTCAACGGAGGGAACGACAGCCCTCGACCTCATCCGCCACGCCGCCAGCAAAGGCGTCCGCGCCACCCTCGGCCACTCCAACGCCACCGACGCCGAAGCCCGCTGCGGCATCGCCGCTGGCGCCACCAGCGCCACCCATATCTTCAACGCCATGCGCGCGCTCGACCACCGCGAGCCCGGCATCGTCGGCGCCATCCTCGACGACGACTCCCTCTTCGCCGAGATCATCTGCGACGGCATCCACGTCGCCCCCGAGCTCATCCGACTCTGGCTCAAAATCAAAGGCCCCCACCGCGGCATCCTTGTCACCGACGCCATGTCCGCCACCGGCATAGGTGACGGCAGCTACTCCCTCGGCGACTTCGACGTTACCGTCACCGACGGCCGCGCGCTCCTCTCCGGAGACCTCGCCCAGGGCAAGGAGACCCTCGCCGGCTCGCTCCTCACACTCGACGTCGCTGTCGCCAACCTCCAGCACTTCGCACACGCAGACCTCGGCGCCGCCACCCGCCTCGCCTCCCACAACCCCGCCGCCATGCTCGGCCGCCCCAGCCACACCGCCTTCACCATCGGCGCCCCCATCAGCCTCAACCGCTTCAACGCAGCCAACCAGCTCATCACAACCATCGTCCGCGGTATCTCCATCTCCGGATAGTCAGCACCTACCTTAGAAGTGTCATCTCTACCGGAGCGCACAGCGCGGAGCGGAGAGACCTGCATTTGTCGAGCCACGGATTTACCCGCACCACGCCGCTATCATTGTCCTCAGCTGACATGCACCTTCATCCACTCGACCTGGCCATCGTCGCCTTCTACCTCCTCGGCATCACCGCCTTCGGCCTGCGCTTCGCCAAGCGCGGCAAGCAGTCCGCCGACAAGTCCCTCAAGTCCTACTTCCTCGCCTCCAACACCATCCCCTGGTGGGCCATCGCCCTCTCCATCGTCTCCGCCGAGACCTCCACCCTCACCATCATCTCCATCCCCGGCGTCGCCTTCGCCGGAGACTTCGGCTTCCTCCAGATCGTCATCGGTTACATGCTCGGCCGCATCGTCGTCGCCGCGCTCTTCCTCCCGCGCTACTTCGCGGGCGAGATGCTCACCGCCTACCAGCTCATCGACCGCCGCTTCGGCCGAGGCCTCCACAAAGTCACCGCAGGCCTCTTCCTCCTCACCCGCGCCGCCGCCGAAGGCGTCCGCGTCTTCGCCGTCTCCATCGTCGTCTCCATCGCCATCGGCACCGGCAGTATCGCGAGCATCGGCATCATCTCCGCCCTCACGCTCCTCTACACCTTCGAAGGCGGAATGGCCGCTGTCATCTGGAC
Organism: Granulicella sp. 5B5; assembly: GCF_014083945.1. Lineage (GTDB taxonomy): Bacteria > Acidobacteriota > Terriglobia > Terriglobales > Acidobacteriaceae > Granulicella. Next base: position 982,462 of record NZ_CP046444.1, read on the forward strand.
CGACGTCGTCCAGATGGCCATCTACATGGCCGGAACCCTAGTCGCCGTCTGGTCGCTCGGCGCACACGTCCCCGGCGGCTGGACAACCATCCACACCGTTGCCTCCGCCGCGGGCAAGTTCCACATGTTCAACTTCGCCCTGAACCTGACGACCACCTACACCTTCTGGGCAGGCATCCTCGGCGGCACCTTCCTCACCATGGCAAGCCACGGCACCGACCAGCTCATGGTCCAGCGCATGCTCGCCGCCCGCAACCTCCGCGAGTCCCGCCTCGCTCTCCTCAGTTCTGGCGTCGTCATCTTCATACAGTTCGCACTGTTCTTACTCATCGGCGTCGGCCTGTGGGTCTTCTACGGAGCAGGTCGCTCTATCCTCTATCCTCTGACCTCTATCCCCTCTCCTGACCAGCTCTTCCCCACCTTCATCGTCCGCGAGCTCCCCATCGGCATCGCTGGCCTGCTCGTCGCGGCCATCCTCGCCGCGGCCATGTCTAACCTCTCCGCAGCGCTCAACTCGCTCTCCTCCACCACTGTCGTCGACTTCTACATGGCCCTCCGCCCCCATGCCGACAACCGCGAGCGCGCCCTGATCTCCCGCAGCTCCACGGTACTCTGGGCAATCGTCCTCTTTGCCATCGCCATCTACTCACTCGCCGTTGGCGGTAAGGGCCACGTCGTCGAGATCGGCCTCAGCATCGCCAGCGTAGCCTACGGCTGCCTCCTCGGAGTCTTCCTCCTCGGCACCCTTACAAAATTCGCCACCGAAACCGGCACCGCCATCGGCATGCTCTGCGGCTTCGTACTCAACCTCTGGCTCTGGCAAGGAGCCTTCCCCATCCGCCTCGGCCCGTTCACCATCCCCCACATCGCCTGGACCTGGTACGTCCTCATCGGTGCCCTCGCCACCTTCCTCATCGGAGCCCTCATGAGCCTCATCTTCCGCAAGCAATCCCGCCGCCCCGCCACAGTCATCGCTGCTCTCTTCTTTTGTTTGTCATTCCCGAAGGGAATCTGCGTTTCGCGCGCCCAGGCACAAACGCCAGCCCCCGACTTCTCCCAGATCACGCAACTCATCACCACCGCCATCGCCGACCACCAGCTTCCCGGAGCCGTCGTCCTCGTCGGCCACAACAACCACGTCGTCTTCGAGCAAGCCTACGGCGACCGCAAGCTCGCCAACGAACCCGGCCTCAACGGCGAGCCCAATCCTGCCGAGCCCATGACCGAAGACACCATCTTCGACATGGCCTCGCTCTCCAAGGACCTCGCCACCGCGACCTCCATCATGCAGCTTTACGAGGCCGGCAGGATCACCTCCTTCGACGACCCCGTCGAAAAATACCTCTCCGCCTTCAACCCGCAGCACGACGCCACGCGCAGCAAGGTCACCCTGCGTATGCTCCTCACCCACACCTCCGGCGAAGCCCCCGACGTCAGCCTCAAAGACCCCTGGGGCCTAGCCGCACCCGACCGCTCCGAAGGCTTCCGCCGCGCCCTCACCACCGCGCTCATCGACCCGCCCGGCGCCAAGTTCGTCTACTCCGACGTCAACTTTATTCTCCTCGGCGACATCGTCGAGACCCTCTCCGGCGAGCGCGAAGACATCTACGCCCGCCAGCACATCTTCCTCCCCCTCGGCATGACCGATACCGAGTACCACCCCTTCGACCGCGTCTGCGGCCCCCACAAGGACATCGGCGCAGCCGTCATGGGTGCGCCCTCCATCCCCAACACGCGCATCCTCGTCAAATGCCCCGCTAATACCTGGTCGATCTCCATCCTCCCGCGCACCGCCCCCACCACCCACGACGACGAAGGCAACGCACAAACCAACCCGCACTTCGACCTCCTCACCCGCGGCACCGTCCACGACCCCACCACCCGCCGCATGGGCGGCGTAGCCGGCCACGCCGGCGTCTTCTCCACTGCCCACGATGTCTCGCTCTTCGCCAGCGCCCTCCTCGAAAAGCTCCTCCACAACACCGGCCCCTTCCCCCTCAAGCAATCCACCCTCCAACTGATGACCCAACCCGAGCAGCCCAACTCCAGCACTCCGGGTGCCCCATCTTCGCCGGCAGCTTCATCGCCGGCTAAGGTGGACCCCGGCGAAGCCGAGTTACGCGCCGCCAACGCCGCCGAAGCCGCCACCATCGCCGCAGGCGACAAGCCCGCCGCCCCCGGCCTCGCCCCGCACTACCCCGCCATCCCCGGCCAGAACCTCCGCGGCTACGGCTGGGACATCGATACCGCCTTCTCCAAACCCCGCGGCGTCATCTTCCCTATCGGCTCCTTCGGCCACACCGGCTACACCGGCACCACCCTCTGGATGGACCCTTACTCCGACACCTACGTCGTCCTCCTCAGCAACGCCGTCCACCCCCGCGACCGCCACCACCCCATCTCCAACCTACGCGGCGAAGTCGCCACCGCCGCTGCCCAGGCTCTCGGCCTCAGTACAGAGGTGGGTGGCCCATCCTTCGCGCCTTCTGCGAAGGGTGTGGTATCGAGCGAAGCTCGACCACCTTCGTCTAGCACTGCCACTGCCCTCACCGGCATCGACGTCCTCGAAGCCACCCATTTCGCCGCGCTCACCCATTACCACCACATCGGCCTACTCACCAACCAAACCGGCATCGACGCCCAAGGCCGTCGCACCATCGACGTCCTCTACTCCCTACTCCCTACTCCCCACTCCCTGTCCTTACTCTTCACCCCCGAGCACGGCCTCTCCGCCCAACAAGACACCACCAAACAGCGAGCCGAAAAGGACCAGGCCACCCACCTCCCCGTCATCTCCCTCTACGGCGCACACGACGCCGACCGCCGACCCACCCACGCCCAGCTCGCCGACCTCGACGCCGTCGTCATCGACCTCCAGGACGCCGGCGTCCACTTCTGGACCTACGAAGCCGCCATGGGTTACTTCCTCGAGGCCGCCGCCACCGAGCAGACGCAGTACCACCACGCCCTCACCATCGTGATCCTCGACCGCCCCAACCCCGTCGGCGGCCTCGCCGTCCAGGGCCCCGTCTCCGACCCCGGTCGCGAGTCCTACGTCAACTACATGCCGCTCCCCGTCCGCCACGGCATGACCTTCGGCGAGCTCGCCCGCTACATCGTCGCCACCAAACACCTCGCCACCACCCTCGTCGTCGTCCCCATGCAGCACTGGCAGCGCAGCGAGTTCTACGCTGACACCGGCCTCCCCTGGGTCAACCCCAGCCCTAACCTCCGCTCCCCCGAAGCCGCGCTGCGCTACCCAGCCCTCGGCCTCATCGAATACAACAACATCTCCGTAGGCCGCGGCACCGATCACCCCTTCAGCTTCTTTGGCGCCGGCATCCCCTCCACCAAGCCCTCCACCTCCACCGCCACCGGCGGCCTCACCGACGTCCGCTCGTCCACAACGACCGCCTGGTTCCACGCGCAAGAAGTCGCCAACTACCTCACCGCCCGCCACATCCCCGGCGTCACCTTCGCCCCCACCGCTGAAACCATCGCCGAAGACGCCAACCACTACCCCTTCCACGGCCAGACCATCGAAGCCGTCCGCGTCACCCTGACAGACCCCCACCAAACAGACACTCCAGAGCTAGGCATCGAAATCCTCTCCGCCCTCCATCACCTCTACCCCACCCAGTTCCATCTCGATCGCGCCATGCCCCTCGTCGCCAGCAAGGCCACCATGGACGCCCTCGAACACAACGAAGACCCGCGCTCCATCGCCGCCTCCTGGCAGCCCGCGCTCGACGCCTTCCGCCACGCCGCACAGCCCTTCCTTCTCTATTAGCCACGGGTCCGTAATCGGCGAGAGGGCTTCACCCAGAAAAAGCAAAGGCCCCGCTCGCGCAGGGCCCCTCTGTTCCATCATGGTCGTCGCGGCGGCTTAGTGTCGGCCCTCGGCAGAAGCCAGCTTCTCTTCCGCCACACGCGCGAACTTGTTGGCCTCGTCGTACTTGGCCTGCTCATCGCCCGCCTCATTCCAAAGGTCCTGCGAGTGCTTCAGCGCAACCCGCGCCTCATCCACATCGATCTCCTCAGGATGCAGCGCCGTCTCCGCCAGAATGGTCACCCGCTCCGGCAGCACCTCGACAAAGCCCCACGCCACAAAGAACGTCTGCTCACCGGCCGAGCCGCCATGCAGCCGCACCTCGCCCGCTCCCAGCTCGCTCAGCAGCGGAGCCGCGCCATACAGCGCCTCCAGATACCCCGACATCGAAGGCAGCTCCACCGCCTCCGCCGTCGCATCCAGCAGCACCCGGTCCGGCGTCACCAGCCGCACATTCAGCAGCCCCGAATTGTTTGTTCCTTCAGCCATAATCTCAATCCGAACAGGGAGCAGACATCGTGTCTACTCCCCATTCCCTGCTCCCTATTCCCTGCTCTTTACGCTGTCGCCTTCATCTTCTCGGCGGCCGCAATCACATCTTCAATACCGCCCTTCAGATAGAAGGCCTGCTCCGGAATCTCATCATGCTTGCCTTCGATGATCTCCTTGAAGCTGCGCACCGTGTCTTCGACCTTCACATACGCGCCAGGGATGCCGGTAAAAATCTCGGCCACATGGAACGGCTGCGACAGGAAGCGCTGCACCTTGCGCGCACGCGACACCGTCAGCTTGTCCTCTTCCGAAAGCTCGTCGATACCCAGGATCGCGATGATGTCCTGCAGGTCCTTGTACCGCTGCAGGATCCGCTTCACGCCCTGCGCGACATCGTAGTGCTCCTGGCCCACAACTCGCGCCGACAGCACACGCGATGTCGAAGTCAGCGGGTCCACCGCCGGGTAGATACCCAGCTCCGACAGCGGACGCGAAAGCAGCATCGTCGCATCCAGGTGAGCAAACGTCGTCGCCGGCGCCGGATCGGTGATATCGTCGGCGGGCACATACACCGCCTGCACCGAAGTTACCGAGCCCTTCTTCGTCGACGTGATGCGCTCCTGCAGCTCGCCCATCTCGGTCGCCAGGTTCGGCTGATAGCCCACCGCGCTCGGCATACGGCCCAGCAGCGTCGACACCTCGGAACCCGCCTGCGTAAACCGGAAGATATTGTCGATGAACAGCAGCGTGTCCGCACCCTCAACATCGCGGAAGTACTCCGCAACGGTCAGCCCGGTCAGCGCCACACGCAGACGCGCCCCTGGCGGCTCGGTCATCTGCCCATAGATCAGCGCGGCTTTGCTCTTGTTGAAGTCGTGGATGTCAATAACACCCGACTCCTGGAACTCATGCCAAAGGTCGTTGCCCTCACGCGTGCGCTCACCCACGCCGGCAAACACCGAAAAGCCGCCATGCTTCATCGCAACGTTGTTGATCAGCTCCTGAATCACGACGGTCTTGCCTACACCGGCGCCGCCGAACAGGCCAATCTTGCCGCCCTTCAAGAACGGCAGAATCAGGTCGACAACCTTGATGCCCGTCTCGAACATCTCCTCCGACGTCGACTGCTCGTCGAACGCCGGTGCCTGTCGATGGATCGGCATATGGACCTTCGCATTCACGGGGCCCATCTCATCCACTGGCTGTCCCAGCACGTTCAACACACGCCCCAGCGTCTCGCGACCCACAGGCACCGTAATGCCCGCGCCCGTGTCGATGGCCTTCATCCCGCGCACCATGCCCTCGGTCGCCACCATCGCAATGCAACGCACCCGGCCTTCGCCAATGTGCTGTTGCACCTCAACGACGACGTCAAGCGGCGCCGGCACATCGAAGCCTTCGCTCACGATGCGCAGCGCCTGGAAGATCGGAGGCATATGCGCCTCATCAAACTGCACGTCAACGGCTGGGCCGCTGATGCTGATCACTTTGCCGATGTTCTCTGCCATACCTTTTCCTAACTCCAAACTCGGTCTTATCTTTTCGCTGCGTTCCTCTGCGACCGCCGCGTCCTCTGCGTTTGCAGTTGCCCTTACAGAGCAGCTGCTCCCGACACAATCTCGATAATCTCTTTCGTAATCGCCGCCTGCCGCAGCCGGTTCATCGTCAGGCTCAACTTGTCGATCAGCTCGCCCGCATTCTTGCTCGCCGCATCGGTCGCCGTCATACGCGCCGCATGTTCCGCGGCAATCGACTCCAGTAGCGCATGGAAGATTTGCGTCGTCACATACCGCGGCATCAGGTGCCGCAACAGCCGCTCCGGTGACTGATCGAATAGGTAGTCCACGTCCGCGGTACCGAACATCTTGGCCTCGCGTTCGTACTCGCTCTCCTCCGGCTCCAGGATCGAGACGCCCGCCGACTGCGCGGCCTTGCCCGCAGCCTCTTTCTGCTCCTCGCTCATCTCTTCCAGCGCCGTCACTTCATGCGAGCCCAGCTTCCGGATCGGCAGCAGCTTCTCCACCACCACACGCTGCGAGATCACGCTCTTGAACTCGTTGTACACGATGTACACCGAGTCGATCTCTGCATGTTCGTAGCGCTTCACAATCGTCTCTGCCAGCGCCGTCACGTCTTCAAACGCCGCCTTCACCAGCAAGGTCGGGTTCTCCGCGGCCACCTCAATCGGTGCCTCGCGATGACGGATGTTCTCGATGTGCTTCGAAAGGTCGTTGTCGTAGAGCTCTTCCTTGTGCTCATACACCGCGGCCGGATACTTCCGCTTATACAGCCCAATCGCTTTCTTGCCGACAGGCTCCAGGTCGATGTTCTGTCCCAGCACACGCCGCTCATCAATAAAGAGTTGCGCAGCCTTGCCGATGTTGGCGTTGAAGCCGCCCGCGAAGCCCTTGTCGCCGGCGATCACCACCACCAGCACATTCTTCTCCTCGCGCTCCACCAGCAGCGGATGCATCACATCGCCGCTGTCGCCGTTATATAAGTCCGTGCGTCGCACCAGCGACTCCAGCACATTTGTGAGCATCTGCGCATACGGCCGCGCCTGCAGCGCGCGGTCCTGCGCGCGGCGCAGCTTGGCGGCAGAGACCATCTTCATGGCCTTGGTGATCTGGCGCGTGTTCTTCACGCTCCGGATGCGACGACGTAGATCGAGTACGTTTGCCATGCGTTCTTAGGCCTTGGCTCCGGCAGTCTCCTTGCGGTTGGCAAGGAAGTCCTGCTTGTACTGGTTGATGGCCTCGGTCAGCCGCTTCTTGATGTCGTCATCCAGCGCACGCTTGGACTCGATGTCCGCCATCACTTGCGAGGCCGACGTGGCGAGATAGCTGTAGAAGCCGTCCTCGAACGCGCGGATGTCCTTCACCTCAACGTCATCCAGCAACCCGTTTGTACCGGCAAAGATGATCGCCACCTGTTGCACCCACGTAAGCGGATCGAACTGCGGCTGCTTCAGCAACTCCGTCAAACGCGCGCCGCGGTTCAGTTGGTTCTGCGTCACCTTGTCGAGGTCCGAACCGAACTGCGCGAACGCAGCCAGCTCGCGGTACTGCGCCAGGTCCAGCTTCAGCGTCGAACCCACCTGCTTGGTCGCCTTGATCGCCGCCGCAAAACCCACACGCGAAACCGACAAGCCCACGTTCACCGCCGGACGGACACCGGAGTTGAACAGATCGGTCTCGAAGAATATCTGGCCGTCCGTAATCGAGATCACGTTCGTCGGAATGTACGCCGAAACGTCGCCCGCCTGCGTCTCGATGATCGGCAGCGCTGTCAGCGAACCGCCGCCCAGCTCCTTCGACATCTTAGCCGAGCGCTCCAGCAGGCGCGAGTGCAGATAGAACACATCGCCGGGGTACGCCTCACGCCCTGGCGGACGGCGCAGCAGCAGCGAAATCTCGCGGTACGAAGCCGCATGCTTCGACAGATCGTCATAGATGATCAGCGCGTGCTTGCCATTATCGCGGAAGTACTCGCCCATCGCCGTCGCGGCGAACGGTGCAAGGTACTGCATCGGCGCGGGCTCGGAGGCCGTAGCCGCCACCACAATGGTGTACGCCATCGCACCGTACTGCTCCAGCGTCTGCACAACAGTCGCCACCGACGAACGCTTCTGGCCGATTGCGCAGTAGATGCAGATCAGGTCGTTCTTCGCCGAGTTGATGATCGTATCCAGCGCCACGGCGGTCTTGCCCGTCTGGCGGTCGCCGATCAGCAGCTCACGCTGACCACGGCCAATCGGAATCATCGTGTCGATGGCCTTGATGCCCGTAGCCATCGGCTCGGTCACCGACTGGCGCGCAATCACGCCCGGAGCCAGCCGCTCCACAGGCAGAAATTTGTCCGTATGGATCGGGCCCTTGTCGTCGATAGGCTGGCCCAGCGCGTTCACCACGCGGCCAATCAGCGCCTCGCCAACCGGCACGGACATGATCTTGCCCGTCCGCTTTACCTGGTCGCCTTCCTTCAGCTCGCTGTAGTCGCCCAGCACCACGGTACCGACCTGATCTTCATCAAGGTTCATGGCAAGGCCCATGATGCCGTGCGGAAACTCCACCAGCTCGCCTGCCATGACCTTGTCCAACCCATGCACGCGCGCGATGCCGTCGCCCAGCGTGATGATGGTTCCAACCTCATCCACCTGCACCCGCTGCTCGTAGTTCTCAATCTGCTGGCGGAGCAGCTCGGTGATCTCATTTGCCTGAATCTGTGCCATGCTCTCTCTTTCCTTCAGTGCTTCCAATCTCTTGTTTCAATCTCTTGCGCTCTCAACCCTCGAGAGGCCTCAAACCGTGGCCGTCACCAGCCACTGCTTCAACTGCCGCAGCTGCCCGCGCACCGAACCGTCATACACCGTCGAACCGATCTTCACCACAGCGCCGCCCAGCAGCTCTGCGTCCTGCGAGTAGCTCGCACTCACCTTGCGCCCGCTCACCAGCTTTGAGATCTCCGCTTCCAGCGTCGCGCGGCTCGCCCCATCCAGCTCACGGGCGCTCACCACCTCGACCTCGGCCACATTTGCTTCGTCATCGGACAGCGCAGTGTAGTCCGTCAGGATCTCACCCAGCGAGTTCAACCGCCCGTGGTGCGTCAGCACCGCGATAAAGTTCCGCACAGTATGGCTGAAGCCCATCTTGCCCGCCAGCGCATCCAGCAGTCCCAGCTTCTGCGACTCCGCAATCGAAGGGTTCTCCAGCACCTCACGCAGACCATGACTGACATCCAACGCCGCCAGAAAATTCCGTAGCTGCTCCTCAGTCGCCGCAGCATCCAACTTCTGCTCGTCGACCACCGCAGCCAGCGCCCGCGCATATCTCTGATTCACGGCCGCCATCAGTTCTCACCCTTTCCAAACGCCTTCAGACGCTCCGCAAAGCCCGCCACCAGGTAGCGGTCCGCCTCCGGAGTCACCACCAGCTTGCGCGCCGCCTGATCCACAGCCAGCTCCGCCGCATACTGCTGCAGCTCACGCCGCGCGGTCAACGTCGCGCTCTGGATCTCCTGCCCAGCCGCCGCAAGAATCCGCTGCTTCTCATCCTCGATCGCGCTCTTCAACCGCTGCTCTTCACGAGCGCCGTCCGCCTCAGCCTGCGTCCGCATCGCGGCGATCTCGCCATCCAGCTTTGCCAGCCGCGCCTCCACCGAGCTCAACCGAGACTTCGCATCCTGCGTCGCCGTCCGCGCCTCCACAATCTGCTTCTGGATCGTCGCGCTCCGGCTCTTGAACGACTTCGGCAGGTTCTTCATGATCAGGTAGCCGAGGCCCGCCAACAGAATCACCAGGTTCGTAATCGTAAAAGCGGTCGATGCCGCCTCCGACTTCATCCCCAGCAGCGAGCCCAGCTTCGTCACCGTGGGCGACATCCGGTACTCGTCGTTATCGTCCTTCTCTTCTTCGTCCTGAGCAGCCGGCTTGGCCTGCGTCGAAGCCGCATCCGTGCCCTTCGTCGCCACCGGCACCGTAGCAGCCGCCTGCGCATGCGCCACACGAACCGGCATCGCCAGCGCCAGCAGCACAACCAAACTCATCATCGAGGCCCACACCCTGCGAGTCATCACGAGCGCGCCTCCGTTGCACTTCCCTGGGGCAGCAGTGCCCGCACGATCTGCTGACTCAACTCCGCGGTGGCCTCTTCAATCTGTTTGCGAGCACCCGCAGCGCTCGCCTCAACCTCGGCCCGCGCACTGCGAACCATGCCTTGCGCCTCGGTCCGCGCCGCTTCAATCACGCGGTCACGCTCGGCCTGCAGCTCCTTCATGCGATGCTCCCGCGCCGCCGCCAGCTCTGCCCGCGCCGCCCGCAGCTTCGCCTCGTAGGTAGCCGTCTCCGCTTCCGCCTCGGCGATTGCCTTCTTTGCCTGGTCGACAGCCCCGGACGTCCGGCTCCGCCGCTCGGCCAGCGTCTTCTCCAGCGGCCTCCGCACCAGTACGCTGTACAGCATAACCAGCAGGATAAACAGCACCATCGTCGGCACAGCGCCGACCATGAGTCCGCCAAGTTGGTTCAGTATTTCCTTGATTTCCATGAAGTTTCTTGGGTAGTACAGGAGGGCACTAAAGAGGCCACACCAACCATCAGGAGGGGGACCGTCACACGGCCCGCTAGCTACCGTACAAACCGCCTCCCAGACCGTTCAGCGCAGAACACTTTCAAGCCTTTTCGTCCTTCTATTTCTAACAAAGCGGGCTGTTGGAAGTCAAAGGTGCCCGGCGATAAACGGGAGACGAAATCGTTTATCGCTCGCATGTGAATTTCTCTCGAAACCCCTGTCGTGACACGATTTTTGCGCCCTTCTGTCGTGCCGGGGAGTACACTGTCTCTACCACCCGCGACCCGTTCCGGGTCATGCAGGCCGCGTGTCACAGGGACAGCTTCCCCGCTCCCTCACAGGCGGCCTGTAGTGTTTAATCCCTCGGCTCAATCCAGGGAGGTGTGTCATCTCGACTGGAGTCCGCGCTCTTGCGGACGTAGCGGAGAGACCCGCTTCTCTACCGTGATTCCTCACCCACCTCATACCGCCGATACCGCTCCAGCAGTGACCGCGGCCCCACCGCCGTCAGCGTCACCTCGTTGCCATCGAAGCGCTGGTTCTGCACCGTCGCTCCGCGCTCCAGCGCCGCCAGCACACGCCCCTCGGCCTGCGGTATCCGGAACACCATCTGCTCCAGCGGGTCCGCCGTCAGCGCGGCATCGATTGCATGCAGCAGCCCGTCCAACCCCTCGCCCGTCAGCCCGGACACCCGCAGCGCGCCCGCCTCCGTCGCCGCTCCCTCCGGCAGCAGATCGATCTTGTTCAGCACCTGCAGCGTCGCTTTTTTGCCCGCGCCCAGCTCCGTCAGCACAGCCTCCACCTGCTGCTTCTGAGCATCCAGCGTCGGGCTCGCCGCATCGCGCACATGCAGCAGCAGTTCAGCGCGCTCCACCTCTTCCAGCGTCGCGCGAAAGCTCGTCACCAGCGCATGAGGCAGGTTCCGCAGAAACCCGACCGTATCGCTCAGCAGCACCTTGCGCCGCGAAGGCAGCGTCAGCTGCCGCAGCTTCGGGTCCAGCGTCGCAAACATCCGCTCCGACGCCAGTACCTCCGCCCCGGTCAGTGAATTGAACAGCGTCGACTTCCCCGCATTCGTATACCCCACCAGCGCCACCGTCGGCACCGGCACCGCCTCGCGCCGTCCGCGCTGTTGCCGCCGAATCCGCCGCACGGCCTCAAGCTGCTGTTTGATCCGCACCAGCCGCGTATTGATCTTCCGGCGATCGGTCTCCAACTGCGTCTCGCCCGGGCCTCGGGTGCCAATGCCGCCGCCCGTCTGCGACATGCTCTTGCCCTTGCCCATCAGCCGAGGCATCTGGTACTCCAACTGCGCCAGCTCCACCTGCAGCTGGCCTTCGCGTGTTCGCGCATGTCTCGCAAAGATGTCCAGGATTAGCTGCGTCCGGTCGATCACTGTGCAAGGCAGCCGCGCCTCCACGTTCCTCGCCTGCGAAGGCGTCAGGTCGTGGTCGAACAGCACCAGGCTCGCGCCCGTCGAAGCCACCGTCGCGACAATCTCATCCAGCTTTCCGCCGCCCACCAGCGTTGCCGGGTCCGGCTTGCCGCGCCGTTGGATCAGCACCGCCGCGATCACCGCGCCCGCCGACCGCGCCAGCTCCTGAAACTCCGCCAGCGACGCATCGAAGTCGATGTCCGCAGCAGCCTCGACCACCGGCTCACCATCCTCGCGTTGCGCCGCAATCGCCGCCGCCTGCCGCGCCTGCATCGCCACCGGAGAAGGCCGATAGCGCTCCGCCGTAAAGTCTACCGCCACCAGCACCGCAAGCTCGCGCGCCGACTGCTGCCGTTCGCGCAGCAGGGAGCGTTCACGCAGCTCTCGTTCTCGCTGCGTGGACGCGCTCCCGGCGGACTGCTTGCCGAAACTGTGGTCTTCGTGGCTGATGTTCACCTGCGGGCGGCTGTTTTAGCGCGCCGCAGCTCCAGTTACTGCAACCGCTTCCTGAGACACGGGAGCCGGACGTGCATCTGAGCTCCGCGCTTCGTACCCCATCGGACGCCCGCTTACTACGGTCGATATTGCGTGCTTGAAGATCAACTGCTCTTGCGCATTGTTCTCCAAAAGAACGGAGTACTTATCAAAAGAGCGAATCTTGCCCGTGAGCTTTACGCCACTGACAAGGTAAATGGTAATAGGACTCTTATCTTTGCGAACGGTATTCAGGAACGTGTCCTGAATGTTCTGCGCCGGCTTTGGATCCATTGTGGCCGATCTCCTTATGGTTAAACCATGCGTACAGGTCCCGCCGAGACACCATGATGTCGTACTGATCCGGGGCCTTAAAGCAATTCCATGGTGACAGCACTACGGTATCGCCTTCCCGCAATGAAACACAAGCGCTATCGGAAGAAATCACCCCTGACCGAGGTAACGTGACACCGCTGTAAACATTCACGTCCCGCAACGGAACTCGCAGGAGCTACGATATTCAATGATGGCCGTTTCCGCTCAATCCACCGCACTCGCTCCTGTTCCCATGCTCGACTTCCAGCGCGAGTACGCGCTGCTCCGCGACGAGCTTCTCGCCGCCATCACCTCCGTCTGCGACAGCCAGCGCTTCATCCTCGGCCCCCAGGTCGCCAGCTTTGAAGCCGCCGCCGCCCGGGCCTGCGGCGTCTCCCACGCCATCGGCTGCGCCAGCGGCACCGACGCCCTCTGGCTCGCGCTCGCCGCCCTTCGCATCGGCCCTGGAGACGCCGTCCTCACCACACCCTTCAGCTTCTTCGCCACCGTCAGCAGCATCCTTCGCGCCGGCGCACGGCCCCTTCTCGCCGACATCGACGAACACACCTTCAACCTCTCTCCTGCTGCGGTCGCAACCACTCTCGCGCAGCACCAAGGCGCCCCCATCCGCGCCGTCATGTCCGTCCATCTCTACGGCCAGTGCGCCGACATGGACGCACTCACCTCGCTCGCGCAGCAGCACAGCTTCAGCCTCGTCGAAGACGCAGCCCAGGCTTTCGGCGCACGCTGGAACGATAAACCTGCCGGCGCTCTCGGCGACATCGCTGCCTTCAGCTTCTATCCCACCAAGAACCTCAGCGCCTTCGGCGACGCCGGCATGTGCACCACCAACGACGCCGCTCTCGCCGAACGCATGGTCATGCTCCGCGCCCACGGCATGAGGCAACGCTACTACCACGACGAGGTCGGCTGGAACTCCCGCCTCGACACGCTCCAGGCCGCGGTCCTTGAAGTCAAGCTCCGTCACGTCGAAGCCGGCAACACCCGCCGCCGCGAAATCGCCGCCCTCTACGACACCCTCTTCCAGAATTCCCGCCTCACCGCTCCCACCACCAATCTGGGAATCGTCCTTCCCGCTACCGATCCACGCGCCACCCACGTCTTCCACCAGTACGTCATCCGCGCCCCCCGCCGAGACGCTCTCCGCGACCACCTCACCGCTCTCAAAATCGGCACCGAGATCTACTACCCCGAACCCCTCCACCTCCAGAAGAGCCTCGCCAGCCTCGGCTACAAGCTCGGCGACTTCCCCATCGCCGAACGCGCCGCCGCAGAGGTTCTCGCCCTCCCCATCTTCCCCGGCCTTCGCAACGACGAAGTAGAAACCGTCGTAGAAGCCATCCGCCGCTTCTACCAATAGCTCCCATCCCGGCATTGCACAAAAAGTCTTTCCACCCAGGAAAGTTCGTCATTTCGACCGGAGCATCGCGGCTTCATCGCGATGCGCAGCGGAGAAACCCCTGTATTTGTCGTTGCCTGTTCTCCTCTGCGCCCACTGCGCGTTTCTACACCGCGCCCTCTGCGTCAAGGAAGGTCTGAACAAGTATCTTGCTTTGCAGGGGCGGGACTTCAGTCCCGCCATAAAGCTCCAGGAATCAGTGCGGCTTTAGCCGCGGAGGGAACGCATGCACACTTGTTCAGAGCTTCCCCTAACGCTTTTTGCCGTTGCCTTGTCCCTCCTCGCACCTCTTGACACTCCACGTATAATAAGAAGAGAAGACAGCGTGGCAAAGCCAGGCTCTTCCTCTCGGCCCAGGCCGTTCATCTCGCTCCAATTGACAACCGAAAACCTGTCGGCCACCCGCTATCCCATGCAGGGGGTTCCACCCTTAACCCCAATGGGCTCCGGATCATACCCCCATAACCGGGGAGGGGGCGCTACCGCCGCCGCTTCCGCGACTTCCCGTTCTTGTCCTTCGCCGGCAGCGGCACCGGATGCGCCTCATCCTCCGCCAGCGTCCCCGGCGGCAGAATCCGCCGGCAGATGTTCCCTTCCAGCCGGTAGGTCTTCGTAATCAACTGCGAAGGCTTCACCAGCCCCGTCGCCGGGTCCGGCTCAGGAATCGGCGCGCTCGCCGCCAGCACCTTGTAAGTAAAGCTCGGCAACGACATCTGAGCCAACACGCCCGGAGAATACGGGTCCTTCATGCTCCCGATCTTCGCCGGCAGGTACCCCAGAATGTCATGCTCCCGGAACCCCGTCTCGTAGCGGTGCTTCTTGATGTTCCAGATGAACACCCGCACCTGGTCGAAGTCATACGGCAACCCCGACTTGTACGGCGCCAGCAGCGTCAGGTACTCCGGAATCTCCGTCACCGTCTTCCCGTTGTCCAGCATCCCCGAGTCCGGGTCGTCCACCATATGCAGCACATACGCACCCACGATCCGCTGCCCCTCGGCATACCGCGCCAGCGTATCCGGCACCGTCACATCGACCATCCGCCCCAGTATCCAGCCCGTCTGCCCCTTCACCGTGCGAGCCAGCCACCAGTCCTCCATCACCGGAGGAGGCACCACCACCGCAGGCTGTTTTTCATCATTCGGATCGTCTTCATGGGTCCGCTCGGCCTTCGCCGCGGCCACTTCTTCCTGAGTCGGCTGCCTCACAACCCGCACCGGGACAGCCCCCGGCTTCACCTTCGGCACCGTCGCCCGCTCCAGCAGGCTCAACCCATCGCCCTCGGCCAAGCGGTAGAACCGCGGCGTCTCACGCCCCGGCGCCGCATGCAGATACACCTCATCCCGCGCCGTCGCCACCGCGATCACCGGGTCCTTGCCATGCGTCTCCGCCAGCGCCGCAAACTGGTCGGCTGTCTTCTGGTCGGCGGTCAGCTTCTCTTCGACCCAACCCACCTCACCGCGCGGCGTCCGCACCTTAATCGCGCGCCGGGTCCGGTCCAGCACCACCAGCTTCTCGCCGTTCGTAGCCGTCCCCGTACGGTTAGACACGGCGGCCACACGGTCCCGCAGAAACACCTGCCGAGCCGTCACATACACATAGTGTTCCTGGGTCTTTTGCCGGAAGTAGTTGCACCCGCTAAGTGCCGCCACAGCACACACACCCAGCAAAACCTGCGCGACGGCCCTACGCACGGAACGCCCGCCCACCCACAGCAGCAACGACAGAAGAAAACGCCTCAACACACCTCCAAGGTATCGCGAATCCGCTCGTCCCGCGCCACAGGCATCTACGGAGTCATCGCCACCGACGCCGGTTCGCCGATCGTCCCGCTCGCCGCGCTCGACGCCGTACTCAGCGCGCCACCTGTCCCAATCGACATCAACTGGATGCCCGTTGACGCGTTATACCCCAGCGCAACGATATAGGCCCCGGTTTTATCTGCTCCCAACACCGACACGCTAGCCGGCGCAGCAAACGGAGACCCCGAGATCGCCGTCAGCGCTCCACTGCTGCCAATCGTGTACCCGGATATCGTCCCATCCGCATAGTTCGCGACGTACACATACGTTCCCGTCGGGTCCACCACCACCCCGCGCGGTCCGTTGCCCGAAGCCACAACCGCCGACGCGGTCGGTGTGTACGCCCCCGACGCGTTCGCCGTAAACTCCTGCAGTCCCTGAGATGTGCCGTTATACCCAAAGCTCAGGAAGATGTGGTTATTCTTGTCCACCGCCACGCCATTGATGCTCACCGAGGTACTCGATGGGCTGATGATCGGCGTCTCCACCAACAGCCCACCCGTCGATGCGTCGTAGTTGTACACCACCGCACCGCCCGTTCCATTCGCCTCTACCAGAAATCCACCGCTCGGCGCGAATGCCAGCGCCTTCGGCACCAGGGTGCCGCCATCCGTCGGCAACTGGGCTAGATACGTCGTAGGGTTGTTCGCATTGGTCACCGCTCCTGTGGAGATGCTGATCGGGTACTCTGCCAAAATACCTGTTCCATCCAACGCAAATAGGTAGTTCCCGTCCGTCGAAATCGCCAGCGCCACAGGGTCCGGCGCCAGCGGCGAGCCAATCACCGGCTGTCCGCCATTCGCAATCGACAGCACACCTGTACTGCTCACCGAATACAGATAGATCTCCCCCAGCGAGCCGGAAGCAGGCACGCTCGCAACGTACGCATACGTCCCTGCCGGGTTCACCACCACCGCCTGCGGCACAAAACCCAGCGTATACGGCGCCCCTGACAGTGCCGACAGCGTTCCGCTTGAAAGATCGAATGCATCCAGCGACTGCGTAGTCGCAACGCTGTTCGTGATGTACGCCACATCCGGCCCGGTGCTCCCGGTCGAGCCCGTACTCCCTGTGCTCCCAGTCGAGCCCGTACTCCCCGTCGACCCCGTACTCGTCTGCGGCACAAAAAAACCGCTGCAACTCGACAGGCTCATCGCGGCAATCGCCAATCCACTCAGCGAAGCAAAACACGCGGCGGCAGCAATCAGGTTACGGCGGGGAATCTGTCTCATGTCCTTCGTCTTCTCCAGCAATCTACAGCCGTCCCGCGCTGCGTATCCATTCTCGCAGGTGTGCGTCTGCTTCATCGCTACCACAGTCTCAACGTACGGAGTCCTGCACAATAGACGCTCCTCCCACGCTCCGGGTTAGTTCCCTCTAGCAACCTTCGTGCACCATCAACTTTCGCCCTCGCACCTAAGGCCTTATCATCTAATCTTGGAGAACCACCCGGAGACCCCAGCAACAAACGCAACGTATGCCCAGCTTCTCTGACAGCATCTTCCTCTTCGTCCTCGCTCTGCTGCTCTTCGGCCCGAAGAAGCTGCCTGTCCTCGCGCGCGAGATCGGCAAATGGGTCGGCGAGTTCCGCCGCGCCTCCAACGAGTTCAAGATGCAGATGGAAGAGGAGCTCCGTCAGGCCGAGCAGGCCGACCGCCTCAAGAAGATCGAAGCCATCGAAGCCGCAGCACCGGCCGCTCCTCCGCTGCCCGCTACTCCCGCCGATATCTCCAAGCCCACACTCATCACAGAGCAGCCCGCCATCGACGCCGCGCACGAAACCAGCGAGACCACCGAAGGCGTCTCCTCCGAAGAGCCTGCCGCCGAGACCTCAACGCTCCGCAGCAACCTGCCGCCCACCGAGGCCATGCCCATCGCCGAATCCGAATCCGGCGAGTTCAAGATCATGCCACCCTCCACCGGCCTGCCCACCGCGCGCAAGAGCGCCCTCAGCAGCCTGATCGATGCCATCCCGCCCGCCGAAAATGGAAGCACCCATAACGGCGCCACGCACGACACCGACGCGGAGACCGTCCATGGCAACTGAGCTCGCCGAACGCGCCCGCAACGCCGTCCAGGACCGCGCCGAACTCCCCGGCATGAGCCTCATGGAGCACCTCGATGAGCTCCGCAAGCGCCTCGTCCACTCCATCCTCTATCTGCTCGTCGGCTGCATCGCCGCAGGCGTCTTCATCGGCAAGCTCACCGCCTTCATCCAGCGCCCGCTCACCGACATCAACCTCAAGCTCACCCAGGTCCACCCCACCGACGCCATCAACTTCGACATCAAGACCGCCCTCGTCTTCGGTGCCATCTTCGCGTCCCCCTTCATCCTCTACCAGGTGTGGCTCTTCATCTCGCCCGGTATGTACTCTAACGAGAAGAAGTACGTCTGGCCCTTCATGTCCGCCACCGTCGGCCTCTTCCTCGCCGGCGCATGGTTCGGTTACAGGTACGTGCTGCCTCAGGCGATGGTCGTCCTCGTGCAGGGCTTCGGCAGGAACTTCAACCACATGATCGGCATCGAGGAGTACACCGGCTTCTTTCTGGCCGTCATCCTCGGCCTCGGCATCACCTTTGAGCTGCCCATCCTCATCTTCTTCCTCGCGCTCTTCGGCATCGTGGACGCCAAGTTCCTCCTCAAGCACTTCCGCTACGCCATCCTCGCCATCTTCCTCGTGGCCGCCGTCATCTGCCCCGATCCCAGCCCCATCGGCATGACCATCTTCGCCTCACCCATGCTCGTTCTCTACTTCATCGGCGTCTTCGTCGCCTTCTTTGTCCACCCCGACCGCCGCAAGAAGAAGCTCGCGGCTAAAGAATCCTAGGGAACAGCCTCGTGAAGCTAACGCACCTCGCACTCGTCGTCTCTCTTCTGGCAGCGCCGCTGGCAAACGCCCAAACTCATGCCGTCTCAGGTGCAGCCGTCCTGCGTCTCACGCAGCAGTACGTCGACGTCGCACCGAAGCGCTTCGTCGGCTCCCCCGGCCACACCGCCGCCGAAAACTTCATCAAGGACCACTTCAAGCCAGAGATGGCCAAGGGCAACTTCGTCACCGACGAGTTCGTCGCCCGCAACACCCCCGCCGGCCCCTTCACGATGCGTAACTTCATCGTGAAGTACCCCAGCACCAACCCCGCGAAACGCAGCGGCATCATCGTCCTCGCCTCTCACTACGAGACCAACTACCCGCTCAAGGACATCAACTACATCGGCGCCAACGACGGAGCCTGCACCACCGCCCTGCTCATCGCCCTCGGCCAGTACTACCGCGACCACCCGCCCACCGGCTACTCCGTCTGGCTCCTCTTCGACGACGGCGAAGAGGCCATCGGCACCGACGGCATGACCGGCTCCGACCAGCTCTACGGCGTCCGCCACATCGCCGCCAAGTGGTCCGGCGACGGCACCCTCGCCCACATCAAGGCCTTCATCGTCGCCGACATGATCGGCTGGAAGAAGATGAACATCGACAAGGAGCTCAACTCCACCCCTTGGCTCCTCGACCTCCTCGCCAAAGCCGGCAAAGACACCGGCCACTCCACCTATCTCTTCCGCAACACCATGACCATCGACGACGACCACATCCCCTTCAAAGAGCGCGGCGTCCCCGTCCTCGACGTCATCGACTACGAGTACGGCCCACCCGACTCCTCGCGCCCCGGCGAGTTCGCCTTCCACCACACAGCGCAGGACTCCATGGACAAACTCAGCGCCCAGAGCCTGCAGGTTTCCGCCGACCTCTTCGTCGATCTTGTAAAGCTCATCGGCGAACGATAACCAAGAGCTTCTGAGCCGTTGCCGTTGCTTTTCTTTCTGTCATTCCGAGCAGAGCGAGGAACCTGCTTCTCGCGAGCGAAGCGAGCACCCGCGCGCGCCATCTGCGAACGAACAATAATGTAGCCTTGAGAGGCGTGGCTCCGCTCTCCTACTGGCTTTGGTTCCACCTCGCGCTGGCCCTCCTTCTAGCGGCCGAGTACGGGCTGCACCTCATCGTCCCGCAGCCGCGCCGCAAGGCCCTCTACGCCTGCCTGCTCTGGGTCGTCGCCTCGCTCGTCCTCGCCGCTCTGCTCATCAAACCCTTCCACCTCGAAGGCGCCACGCAGTACCTCGCCGGCTACGTCCTCGAGCAGTCGCTCTCCATCGACAACCTCTTCGTCTTCCTGCTCCTCTTCCGCCTCTTCCGCATCCCTGACCTGCGCCAGCCCAAAGTCCTCTTCTGGGGAGTCGCCGGCGCGATGCTCATGCGCGGGGCCTTCGTCGCCGCCGGCATCTCCCTCCTCGACCGCTTCCACTGGATCGAGTACGCCTTCGCCGCCATCCTCATCGTCGCCGCCGTGCAGATGCTTCTCCCCTCCAGCGGCGACCGCACCAAAACGCCCCGCTGGATCACCTGGATCACCCGTCTCCGCCCCATCAGCGAAACCACCGACCACTTCTTCGTCCGAGAGAACGGAGACGCGAACGGCCGCCGCATGGCGACCATGCTCTTCCTCGCGCTCCTCGCCGTCGAGCTCACCGACATCGTCTTCGCCCTCGATAGCATCCCCGCGGTCCTCAGCATCACGCGCTCTCCGTTCCTCGCCTACACCTCCAACATCATGGCCGTGATGAACCTTCGCAGCCTTTACATCCTCCTCACCGCTGCCTTGGCGAAGCTCCGGTTCCTGCACTACGGCATGAGCCTCATCCTCCTCTTCGCCGCTTTAAAAATGCTCCTCGCCGACTGGCTCTCCATCACCCCCGGCCTCTCCCTCGCCATCATCGCCGCTATCCTCGCCATCACGATCCTCATCTCGCTCCTCGCCCCCAAACCCACTCCAGACACCTCCAAGTAGCGGCAACCTCAGCACAGGGCCCACGAGCTTCCTTGGCGAACCTTAGCTCACTCCGCGTCCTTTGCGGGAACGCCTTTGCCTCTCTTCCCCTCCCGCGCGGTATCCTAGAACTCGATGTCTACGACTCAAAAGATCGCCGTCACCACCCCCTCCGCCAGCTACACCATAGAGATCGGCACCGGCCTGCTGCCCTTCGTAGGCTCCCGCATCGACGCCCTTTTAAACGGCGCCCTCACCTCCGGCAAGCAGCGCGCCTTCGTCATCACCTCGCCTGAAATCTGGCATCTCCACGGCCCCACTCTGCTCTCCGGCCTGCCGTCCGAACCCGTCATCCTCGAAGTCCCCGCAGGCGAGCAGCACAAGCGCCTCAGCACCATCGAGCGCCTGCTCGAAGAGCTCGCTCAGCACGGCGCCGATCGCGACTCCCTCCTCATCGCCTTCGGCGGCGGCGTCCTCGGCGACATGACCGGCTACCTCGCCGCCAGCTACATGCGCGGCATCCGCTACGTCCAGGTCCCCACCACGCTCCTCGCGCAGGTCGACTCCTCCGTCGGCGGCAAGACCGGCGTCAACCTCGCCGCCGGCAAAAACCTCGTCGGCGCCTTCTACCACCCCATCGCCGTCTACGCCGACATAGACACCCTTGCCACGCTCCCCCCCGCCGAGCTCCGCGCCGGCCTCCAGGAGTCCGTCAAAGCCGGCATCATCCGCGACCGCGCCCTCTTCGACTTCATGGAAGCCAACGCCGCCGCCATCCTCTCCGGCGACACCGCCGCCCTCACCCGCGTCGTCGCCGACAGCGTCCAGATGAAGGCCGACGTCGTCCACGCCGACGAGCGCGAAGGCGGCCTCCGCATGATCCTCAACCTCGGCCACACCCTCGGCCACGCCATCGAAGCCGCCACCGGCTACAAGCAGCTCCTCCACGGCGAAGCCATCGCCTGGGGCATGCTCGCGGCGACCGCCATCGCAAAACGCCGCGGCCTGGTCACCGTCGACGAACACGACCACATCGAGCGCGTCATCATCACCTACGGGCCACTGAAGCCCTTCACCGCCGACCCCGCCGAGCTCGTCACACTCACCTCCAAAGACAAAAAAGCCCGCAGCGGCACCCGCAACTTCGTCCTCCCCAAAGGAATCGGCGACGCCGTGGTCGTAAAAGACGTCGCTGTCGAGGAGCTGACGACAACCGCAGAACGCATGATGGCGATGGTGGCAAGACAGGCTGCGGCCTAACCAATGGAACCCCTCGTCAACCCCGGCGCGCGCCCCGCCAACGAACTCTCCGAGTCCGAAGCCTCCGAGCACGTCCGTAGCATCTTCAACTCCATCGCGCCCAGCTACGACCTCCTCAACCATCTGCTCTCCATGGGCCTCGACCGCCGCTGGTGGTCGCGCACCGCCCGCACCTTCCGCACCACCCTCGCGCGCCCCGACTCCCGCATCCTCGACCTCTGCTGCGGCACTGGCGACATGACCGCCGCCCTCCTCAAACTCCGCCCACATCCGAGCACTTCGCATCCCAGCACCCACCAAAGAAGTGTCATCTCGACCGGAGCGCAGCGCAGTGGAGAGACCTGCGTTTCGGACCACCACGAACTCAAACCGACAGCTATCACCCCCATCACCGGCCTCGACTTCTCCCCCGAGATGCTCACCCGCGCCCGCCTCAAATACCCCTCGCCCAACGTCATCTGGACCGAAGGCGACGCCATGCACCTCCCTTACCCCGACAACTCCTTCGACCTCGTCACCGCCGCCTTCGGCTTCCGCAATCTGCCCAACTACGCCGCAGGTCTTCGCGAGATCCACCGCGTCCTCCGCCCCGGCGGCCAGCTCGGCATCCTCGAGTGCAACCAGCCCGACGGCCTCCGCGGCCTCGGCTACTCGCTCTACTTCCATCACGTCCTCCCGCTCATCGGAGGCCTCATCTCCGGCGACCGCAGCGCCTACAAGTACCTCCCCGACAGCGTCATGCGTTTCCCGCGCCCCCCACAGATGCTCGCCATGCTCCATGACACCGGCTTCACCACCGCCCGCTGGGACGGCTACTTCCTCAAAGCCGCCGGCCTCTACGTCGCAACAAAGCCTTAGCGCGCCTTCTACTCCCTACTCCCCATTCCCTACTCCCTGCCTCTCCGCTGTTATCCTCTAACTCCGATGCCGGACACCCACATCACAACCGACCAGCGCAGCGCCGCCAAGCGCGCCGCCGCCCTCAGTTCGGTCATGGCCGCGCTCGGCATCACACTGCTCAAGCTCTTCACCGGCCTCGTCACCGGCTCGCTCGGCATGTTGAGCGAAGCTGCACACTCCGGCATCGACCTCATCGCCGCCGCCATCACGCTCCTCGCCGTCCGCGTCAGCGACCGCCCTGCGGACGAGGAACACAACTACGGCCACGGCAAGCTCGAAAGCCTCTCAGCCGCCTTCGAAATCCTGCTCATGCTCGGCTCCTGCGTCTGGATCGTCCGTGAGGCCCTTCTTCGCATCCTCCATCCCTCGCATCTTGTGCTGCGCACCTCCTGGTGGCCCTTCGCTGTGCTCTTGCTGTCCATCCTCGTGGACTTCACACGCTCACGCGCACTCGACCGCGCCGCCCGCGAGAGCAACAGCGACGCCCTCCACGCCGACGCCATCCACTTCGGCACCGACATCTGGTCCTCCACCGCAGTCCTCGTCGGCCTGCTTGCCACCTTCATCGGCCAGGCCTATCACGTCCCTGCCCTCGAATACGCCGATCCCATCGCGGCCCTCATCGTCGCCTGCATCATCCTCTACGTCACCTGGCAGCTCGGCCAGCGCACCTTCGACAGCCTCCTCGACGCCACCCCGCCAGAAGTCCGCCAGCAACTCCAGAAAAATCTCCGCACCGAGCTCGACGCCATCCCCGACGTCCTCGGCATCGAGCGCATGCGCGTCCGCCGCTCCGGCTCTGACTACTTCGTCGACCTCACCCTGCAGCTTCCTCGCAACCTCACCTTCCAGCGCGCCGAACAGGTCACCTTCGCCGCCACTGAAGCCATTCAGAAGCACCTCGAAAACGCCGATGTCATTGTGCATACAGTGCCCACGGCTACCATCGGCGAGAGCATCTTCGACCGCATCCGCGCCGTCGCCGCCCGCTCCAACCTCGCCATCCACGACGTCGCCGTGCAGGAGTACGATGGCACGCTCCACGTCGAGCAGCACCTCGAAGTCCCCGAGAGCATGCCCCTCCGCCAGGCGCATGAGATCGCCACGCAGCTCGAAACCGCCATCCGCAAGGAAGTTCCCGGCATCGCTACCCTCCTCACGCACATCGAGAGCGAGCCCGCCACCATCGCCGCCTCCGCCCAAATGCGCGCCGGCGAAAACCTTGAAAACCAGCTCCGAGCCACCGCCAGCCACTTCCCGGAGATCGTCGACGTTCACGAAATTGTAGTCACCCGCGGCCACGGTGGCGCCGCAGCCAGTGTCCAGATCAACTGCCACTGCACGCTCCCCGACGACCTCCCCATGGAAGCCGTCCACGAGATCATCACCAACTTCGAAAGTGAATTCCGCCTCGACCACCCCCAGGTCTCCCGCGTCCTCATCCACCCCGAACCCGCCACGGACAACCGCCGATGACCCCACACTCCCACCCAAGAAGTGTCATCTCGACCGAAGCATCGCAGCCTCATCGCGATGCGCAGTGGAGAGACCCGCGTCTGCCGCAGCGAGAGCCGCAGGCGCGAGCTTGCTCCCGAGGCCGCCGATGAAAAAAGGCTTCGTCTACTACCTCGCCGAGTTTCTCCTTCGCCTCATGCTCCTCCCCCTGCGCACCGCGCAGTGGCTCCTCCGTAATCGCGAGTGGCTCCTCACGGCCATGGCGATGGTCGTCGTCATGCTCGTCTCCGCGGCCATCACCCTGCGCATCGCCCTCCACGTCCGCGAGGTCACAGTCCCCGACTTCACTGGCCACACCATGCTCGAGGCCAGCCAGAGCGCCCTCAAGACCGGCGTCGGCCTCGTCATCGAAAACCGCTTCTACTCCACCACCGTCCCCGCCGGTCGCGTCCTCTCGCAGTCCCCACGCTCCGACACCGTCGTCCGCCACGGCTGGCAGGTCCGCGTCACCGAAAGCCTCGGTCCCCAGCAGGTCACTATCCCCAATGTCGTCGGCGAGACCGTCCGCGACGCCTCCATCGACGTCCGCAAGGACGAGCTCGACCTTGGCACCCTCGCTCACATCGAAGCCCCCGGCGACGAAGACCTCGTCCTCGCCCAGACCCCGCCTCCCAACGCCGGCGTCGACCAGCCCCGCATCAACCTCCTGCTCTCGACCGCGCCGCAGCCCGCCTCCAACGCCATCGTCCTGCCTTCGTTCTCCGGCCTTACCTCCACAGGAGTCATCCGCGCCGCCAGTGAGCTCGGCCTCATCGTCTCAGCCGTCGGCGACGGCCCCGTCGTCACCTCCCAGTCCCCCGCCCCCGGCTACCGCGTCATACGAGGCGACTCCATCCGCGTCACTCTGGGCGGCAACACGCCCGCCTCGCCAACCTCCACAACCAAACCCACCACCCCCACCGGCCCCATCAGCCTTCAAGTCCCTTGAAGCGGCAGCGCACATTCAATATCTCCCGCAACCAAAGTCATCAAAAGACTTAACTCACGCCCCCATTGACACCGCCGATATACTAAATCTAGAGCCAAAGAACCCAGACTCACCCCATTGCGCCCACTGCGAGAAACACTGCGCCCTCTGCGTTCCCGCTTTTGCCTTTGCAGTTGTCTTTCTTGTTTGTCATTCCCGCAGGGAATCTGCTTCTTGCTGGAAGCGCCATCCAGGCAGAGATCAGACCTTAACAAGTCCTCTCCTAACCCATCATTTATCAAGATCTTGAATCAAAAAGTACCGGGGGGAGGGGTGGGGGCTACCGCCGCTCAAACAACGCCGCAAAGAACCCATCCCCTCGGAACCCGCGCCCCGGAACCGTCCGCAGCCGCCCATCCTTTACCAGCCCGCTGCCCTCGACTCCCAGCCGCGCCATCACCGGCTCCAGCGGAGCAGCCACCACTCCCGCGGGTGCCTTGGCCAGTACTGCCTGAACCACCTGCTCGTTCTCCTCCGGCTCCAGCGAGCAGGTCGAGTACACCAGCCTGCCCCCCGGCGCCAGCCGCTCCAGCGCCGCCAAAAGAAGTTCCCTCTGCCGCACCGCCTGCCGCGAAAGGTCCGCAGGCTGCAACCGCAGCTTCAGCTCCGGGTTCCGGCTCAGCGTCCCAGTCCCGCTGCAGGGCGCATCGCACAGGATCAGGTCGAACTCCGCCTCATCCACCAGCGGCTTCGTAGCATCGGCAACTGCCGTCCTTACCTGCGGCGCAACCGGCTTCAGCCGCTCCGCCAGCCGCCGCAGCCGCACCGGACTCACATCCGTAGCCAGCACATCCGCCTCCGGATGCCGCCGCGCCATCACCATCGTCTTCCCGCCAGGGGCCGCACAGCAGTCCCATATCCGCCGCGGAGCCTTTACCGACGCAGCCGCCAGCTCCGCCACCAGACGAGACCCATCATCCATCGTCGGCAGCGTCTCATCGCTCTCGGCACCAAACAACGTCCCGCGCTCTGGCGGACTCTGGTCGTACTCACAGATCGCCAGCGCTCCAGCACGGCCATAGTTGGTCTCCCACCGCCGCACCAACCACGCCGGATGCGACAACCGCTCCCCCATCGCCGCCGTGGTCTCATACAGCGGCACCTTGGGCACGGCAGCCCGCGTCAGCCCACGCAGGATGGCATTCACCATCCCGGCAGCATGCCCATGCCCAGCACTCCGCGCCAGCTCCACCGACTCGCTCAGCGCCGCATGCGCAGGAATCCGGTCCAGATACCGCAACTGGAACGCCCCCAGCCGCAGCGCCGTAGCCACCGGCACCGCCAGCTCCGCATCCGGTCGTGAAAGCAGCGGTTTGATCAAAGCATCCAGCGCAATCTGCCACCGCAGCACACCCAGCACCAGCGTCGTAGCCAGGTTCCGGTCTGCCTGCGACAACTCGCTCAGTCGAGACGAGTGCAGCAGATCATCCGAGTGAGCATCCGTCACGGCAACGCGCTCCAGAATCTCGAACGCCGCCGCCCGCGCCGGACTCACCGTAATCGCAGGCTTCTTCGCCGCAGGATTTCTCGGATGCAGTGGCTTACTCAAGCCGTTCACCCGCCTTCACCTGATAGTCCCTGGCAAACTGCTCTCCCGCCAGCCGAGGCTTGCCCTCCAACTGCACCTCATCCAGCCGCAGCAAGGTGCCATCAGCCATTCCGAGCAGGAGTTCACCGCTGGAAGCATCCAGCTCGCCAGGAGCCAGCGAAACCGCCGCTACAACCGGATGAATGCGGTGCAGCAGAAACCGCTTGCCCCGCAACATCGCCCAACACCCAGGCCATGGATTGAAGCCGCGCCAACGATCGTAAGCCTGCTGCGCAGTGTATCTGGACGTCTCCAGACGACCATCCTCACGCGTCAGGATGGGTGCCAGCGTCGCCTTCGAGTGGTCCTGCGGCTGCGGCGTCACGCTGCCGTCCGCAAGCCCGGCCAGCGTCACTACCAGGAGCTCCGCTCCGATGTGGGCAAGCTGTGGGTAAAGCTGTGGAGAGGTTGTGTCCGGCCCGATGGGAATGCTGCGGAAAAGCAGTGTATCTCCTGTGTCTAATCCAGCATCGAGCCGCATCGTCGTGATGCCCGTCTCCGTCTCGCCGTTCGCGACAGCCCACTGGATCGGCGCAGCGCCACGATACTTCGGTAGCAGCGATCCATGCACGTTGATGTTCCCGTACCGTGGCAGCGCCAGCATCCAGTCCGGAATAATCCGCCCATACGCGACGACGATGATCGCATCCGGCTGAATTGCCGCCAACCGCTCCCGCAGCCCAACATTGGTCTTCAGCTTCTCCGGCTGCTCTACAGCAATCCCGAGCGAAAGCGCCAACACCTTCACCGGTGGCACCTGTAGCTCCATCTTGCGCCCCGCCGGACGGTCCGGCTGCGTGAGCACCAGTGCTACTTCGTGGCCTGCAGCCACCACTGCCTGCAGACTGGGAACCGCGAACTCAGGCGTCCCGCAAAAGACCAGCTTCATCGGAGACCTCTTACCACTCGCCGTTCTTCTGCAGCTTCTTGATGCGGCGGATAATGAGGTCGCGCTTCAACCGGCTCAGGTGGTCGATGAAGAGCACCCCGTGCAGATGGTCGATCTCATGCTGCAACGCGCGTGCCAGCAGCTCTTCGCCTTCCACCTCGAAGAACTCGCCCTTCACATTCTGCGCGCGGACCTTCACCCAACCAGAACGCTTCACCTTCTCGTTGATGTCCGGCAAGCTGAGACAGCCTTCCTCTTCGTACAGAGTGCCTTCGCGCTCGATGATGACCGGGTTGATCAGCACCAGCTTGTCTTCAGGGTTCTCGTTGAAGCTGATGTCAATGACCGTTATCTGCTTTGAGACAGCGATCTGCGGCGCAGCCAGGCCGATGCCCTGTGCCGCATACATGCTGTCGAACATCTCCTCGACAAACTGCGCCAGTTCGGCGTTGAACTCGGTGACGAGTTCGCCCTTCTTCATCAGCACCGGGTCGGGATACTTCACGACCTCATGCAGCCTCTTCGCGTTCTTGCGGACAGCCTCACTGGTAGCCTTGCGCGCGGCGCGTTTGGCTTCAGCGGTATCGGTTTGTGTTTCAGTCGGCATCTTTCTTCGCTTCTTCTAGTATGACCGAATCTGGTCACAGTAGCTCTTGTAGTTGCGCTCGAGTTCGCGCATGCTGTCGCCGCCAAACTTCTCCAGCAGCGACCGCGCAATCGTCAGCGCGACCATCGCTTCGCCAGCTACGCCAGCGGCAGGCACTACGCAGACATCGCTGCGTTCGTAGGCCGCTTTGGTCTCCTCGCGGGTCTCGAACGAGACCGAGCCAAGCGGGCGGCGCAGCGTCGAGATCGGTTTCAGGTAGCCGCGAACAACGATGTCCTCGCCGTTCGAGATGCCGCCTTCAAGACCGCCCGCGTTGTTATGCTCGCGGGTGAACTTGGTGAAGTTACCGTCGCCCTCGCGGTCGTAGCCGATGGCATCGTGTACTTTGGAGCCAGGCGAACTTGCGGCGGTAACACCGCGGCCCAGCTCAACGGCCTTCACGGCCTGCAGGCTCATGACCGACTGCGCGAGCAGGCCATCGAGGCGCTCGTCCCAGTTCACATGCGTGCCCACGCCTGGCGGCAGGCCATGGACGACGACTTCGAAGATACCGCCGATCGTGTCGCCGGTGCGTAGCGCGACATCGACCTCGGCCTTCATCCGTGCTTCGGACTCAGCGTCAACGCAAGCGAGGAGCACCTCTTCCCTGTTAGCGATGGCAGCGATCTCCGCGAATGTCGCCTCGCGCGAGAGCTCTGCCGTGCCGACGCGGACCACATGACTAGCGACCTCGATGCCGAGTGACCGTAGCAACATCTTGGCGATGGCTCCGCAGGCGACACGGGCGGCGGACTCACGGGCCGAGGCGCGTTCGAGAATATAGCGCGCGTCCTTGAAGTCGTACTTCAGCGCGCCGGCGAGGTCGGCGTGGCCGGGTCGCGGGCTGGCGACGGCCTTGTGCTTCTCCGGGTCACCGGGCTCTACCGGGAGGATCTCCTCCCAGTTCTTCCAGTCGCGGTTGGCCAGGGTCATCGCGATGGGCGAGCCGATGGTCTTGCCGTGGCGGACGCCGGAGAGGATGTGCGCGGTGTCCTTTTCGATGCGCATGCGGCCGCCGCGGCCATAGCCCTGCTGGCGGCGCCACAGCTCGTGGTCGAGGAAGGTCTGATCGACGGGAACGCCTGCAGGCAGGCCGCTGATGAGGGCTACGAGAGATTCGCCGTGGCTTTCGCCGGCTGTCGAGAAACGGAGCATGAACTATCGATTATAAAGCCGCGGGCTGTGACCGGGTTGCGGGCGGCTCTTGCGGGTTTGTGGCTGGCCCTCCCCCCCGGTTTTGGGGCTATGATCCGCAGCCGATTGGAGTTAGCCTCGTAACCATCCGCCTTGCACTTTGGTCGATATATGCGGGACCTTGGCACTGTTTTGAGTTGTCAAGGTCTAACGAAGGCACGGCCCTGGGGCCGCTTGATCCCTACACTCTATTCTAATTGCAGTGTCAAGTGTTTCCCCCATTCAGGCATTTGCATCTATATGATTCAGCGGCAGTTTTCGGGACGAGAGGGCACGCACGGGCATGGCATTGAAGATCGAGGAGTATGGGTTGATCGGCGACTGCCAGACGGCAGCAATGGTGGGGTTGGATGGGTCGATCGACTGGCTTTGCTGGCCGGACTTCTCTTCTCCGGCTAGCTTTGCTGCACTGATGGGGACTCCTGAGAACGGGCGCTGGCAGATCGCGCCGGTCGCCGCACCGGCCAAAGTGACGCGGCAGTATCGGGACAGCACACTGATTTTGGAGACGCGGTTCGAGACGGCCACGGGTGCCGTACTGCTGACCGACTGGATGCCGCTGCGGGGACGTCACTCCAAGGAGCCGCCGCTGCCGCGCAAGTACTCCGACATCGTGCGGACGGTGACTGGGCTGGAGGGCAGCGTTGAGATGCAGATGGAGCTGCTGCCACGCTTCGACTATGGCCGCGGTGTGCCCTGGACGGGCATGCAGGACGGCGCATGGTACGCCTATGCGGGGCCAAGCATTCTGTATCTCCGCACGGAACAGCCCCTGGAGATGCGCAACGAGGCCGCGTATGCAACGTTTACAGTCCGCAAGGGTGAGACGGTGAGCTTTGTGCTGACCTACGGCAATGTGGAAGACGACGAACCTGCGCCGCTCGATATGCCGCAGGCGATGGAGGAGACCGAAGGGTTCTGGGCGCGGTGGAGCGGCAAGAGCAGCTACAAAGGTCCATGGAAGGACGCGGTAACGCGGTCGCTGATTACGCTGAAGGCGCTGACCTACCGGTCGAGCGGCGGGATTGTTGCGGCTGCGACGACCTCGCTGCCGGAGGTGCTGGGCGCGGGCCGCAACTGGGACTACCGCTTCTGCTGGCTGCGCGATGGCGCACTGACATTGGAGTCGATGATCTCGATGGGCTACCACGTGGAGGCGGCGGACTGGCAGCGCTGGCTGATGCGTTCGATCGGCAGCGACCCGAAGCAGATGCAGATCATGTACGGCATCCGCGGCGACCGGCACCTGCCGGAGTTTGAGCTGCCGTGGCTGAGCGGGTATGAAGCTTCATTGCCGGTACGCGTGGGCAACGCCGCGAGCGAGCAGGCGCAGCTGGATGTGTACGGTGAGGTCGCCGATGCGCTGTACTGCATCAAGCGCGCGGGCATTGAAGACGACGTGCATGTGCGGCGGCTGCGGCTGGAGCTGGCGGAACGGCTGGCCGAGATATGGCAGCGGCCGAGCTCCAACATTTGGGAGCAGCGGAACTATGAGCACCGCTTTACCTACAGCAAGGTGATGGCCTGGGTGGGGATGAACCGCACGGTGCTGGCGATCCGCGAGCAGGGACTGGATGGGCCGGTGGATGAGCTGGCGAAGGTGTGCGACGCGATCCACGCCGAGGTGTGCGCGCACGGTTTCAATGCAAAGCTGAACAGCTTTGTCCAGTACTACGGCGCGGACACAGTGGATGCCTCGTGCCTGCTGATGCCGATCTTCGGCTTTCTGCCGTGGGACGATCCGCGCATTCTGGGCACGATTGCGCGGATTGAGAAGGAGCTGATGCGCGATGGGCTGGTAATGCGCTTCTCGACGGACAAGGAGAAGACGCAGGACTCGTGCTTTCTGGCGTGCTCGTTCTGGTTGGTGGAGTGCTATGCCCAGACGGGCCGCCACAAGGACGCCCAGACACTGTTCAAGCGACTGCTGGCACTGCAAAACGATATCGGTCTGCTGGCCGAGGAGTATGACACCAAGGCACGGCGCGCGCTGGGGAACTTTCCGCAGGCGCTGTCGCACATTGCGTTGATCAACGCGGCGCGTGCGCTGCAGGAGACGGCGTAACGATTTGGGTTGCCGGCAGGAGAATCCTGGCCCGGCGCTTGCGATAGACTTCTTCCAATGGAGGCTGACATGATCGACGCGACCCCTGACATCCACACGCTCAACGCGTTCCGCGAGAACACTGAAGAGCTTATCGCGCGCTTGAAGGTCACCCATCGTCCGATGATGCTAACTGTCGATGGGCACGCTGAGATTGTTGTCCAAGAGGCTGCAGCATATCAGCGCCTACTCGACCTGGCCGCGCTGGCCGATCCTGATGAGGGGCTACGGCAAGGGCTGGAGGAGATCGCCGAAGGCCAAACGGTACCGGCTCGCCAAGTCTTCGCCGCCCTGCGAGAAGCGTATGGCGTACGAGGTTAGGCTCGCGAAGCGTGCCATCAGGGACCTTAGCCACATCTACGAAACAATCAATGCCGAATCTTCACAAGCAGCCGCTCTATGGTTTCGTGGGCTGGAGGCAGCCATCTTCAGCTTGGAGACGCACCCTGAACGCTGTGCGATGACACCGGAGCGGTCAAACGTGCGGCACCTGCTGTATGGGAACAAGCCTCACATCTACCGTGTGCTCTTTACGGTCGATGAAGAGAGGCGAGTCGTCAGCGTTGCCCAGATTCGGCACGGAGCGCGGCACCCCATCCATCCTTAGTCTTCGGAGATAGGCACCTGCTCTTCGCCGAGCCATGCCTGTGAGTTGAAGAGCGGGCGCTCCATGCTGCGGACCCATTCGGTGACGTCGCTGGAAGAGCGGCCGGCGGCCTTCGAGGCGGCAAACTCGTTGCGCAGAGTCTGGAACTTGGCTTCGAGATCGTCGAGTGCGGAGAGCAGCATGGCTTCGGGGGTCATGGGTAGCTTGGGGCTGCCGAACTCCAGCTTGCCGTGGTGGGAGAGGATCATGTGCTCGAGCAGCAGACGGAGCTGTGGCGGGAACGGCGCGTCCGGCGTGGCGGCGTTGAGCTCGGCGATCTTTTCGTGCAGCAGGCCCTGCGCGATGGAGATGTGGCCGATGAGCTGGCCTTCGAGCGTGTAGTCGAAGCTGGTGTCCCAACTGAGTTCGCGGACCTTACCGATGTCGTGCAGGATGGCCCCGGTGACGAGCAGGTCGGGGTCGACCTCCGGGTAGAAGGGCGCGGTGGCAAGGCAGACGCGGACGAGGCAGAGCACATGCTCCAGCAGGCCGCCGATCCAGGCGTGGTGCAGTCGCTTGGCTGCGGGCGCGCGCAGAAACGCGGGGCCAAGCTGCGGGTCGTCGAGAAAGGCGAGCACGAGGCGGCGGAGGTGATCGTTGCGGAAGACATCGACGTAGCTGCGCAGCTCGGCGGCCATGGTGGGGATGTCGTAGATGCTGGTGGGGACGAAGTCGGCGGTGTCGATCTCGACGGCAGCGGCGAGACGGAGCTTCTGCAGCGTGATCTGAAATTTGCCCTGGTACTTGGAGACGGTTCCCTGAGCCTTGACGTAGCAACCGGCGGTGCAGGTGGCGGCGGCCTCGGTAAAGTCGTCCCACATGCGGGCTTCGAACTGGCCGGACTTGTCGGCGAGGGTGAGCGCGAGGTACTGGCCGCTGGGCTTGCGGTCGCGCAGGCTGGCGGAGGCGACGAGAAAGAACGTGGTGACGCTCTGGCCCTCGAAGCGCGCGGCGTCGGCGATGAAGAAGTCTTTCATAGAGGCAGAGTGTAGAGGATAGAGCGTGGAGCGGTGCGAGCGCCAGACGCGGCGTGGTCGATTAAATGCAAACCGCCAGCCGTGGGTTACAGGCTGGCGGCTGCGGCTACTGGTTGGTTGTGGCCGGGGGCGCGCCGGTGACGGCCGGGTTCACGGTGGGAGCGACCGTCGGGGTGGTCACCACCGGCTTCTGCTGCTCCTGCAGGCGCTCCTTCTTGTCGCCCTTCTGGGCCCTGGGCTTCTTCTTCTTTTTGACGGTATCGCCGTTCAGCCCGAGAGGCGCGGCCTGCACCTTCTCCGTGGCGGACTGGTCACGCGTGGCCACAACGGGACGGATCGCAGCCTTGTTCTCCGCCTTGGCCAGCTTGGCGTTGGCGCGGTCTACCTCCGCCTTGGTCTGCTGGGAGGAGAAGCGGGTCTTCTTCTCCGGACCGGAGATCGGGCCGAGCGGATCGCCGTTGTCGGCGGTGGTGGTATCGGCGTCAACGCCGGTGCCGGTCGTGATGGAGGTGACTGACTCGGCAGGCTCCATTGCAGAGCCCGGAGCCTGGCCGGCCAATGGCGGGTTCTGCGGGGTGTCCGTCGCCAGCGTCGTGGCGGCCGGCAGCGAGTTGCGGGGGGCCTGACCGTAGCGAATCTTCTCGCGGCGGATTTTCTCCCGCTTCTGCTTGCCCTTGACTCTCTTCGTGCCGTTGAGCTTGGCCTTGTCGGCCTCGGCCTTGGCCTGCTGCTTCTCGGCAACGCGCTCACGCGCGGCTGCAAGAGCGGCCTGTGCCTTCAGCGCGCGCTCCTGCTCGGCGCGCTGCTTGGCCCGCAGCTTCTTTTTGATGGCGGGAGCCTGGTAGGCCGTGTAGGCGAAGTTCGCGTTATTGCTCTTGGCGGTGGAACCGGTGTCAACGAACCCTGGTGCAAGCTCGATAAATGCCTCGTTGCGCGCCTTGGTCAGGTAGGCACGCAGCGCAGGCTGTAGCTGGTCCATGTAGATGGCTTCCTGCACCTGGTTCTCGACGTTGGCGAGCGGTGGAACACCGGCTTTCTGGTGAGCGTCCACGCGCAGGATGACATAGCCCTGACGGGTGCGGATGGGGGCAGTGTTGGCGCCGACCGCCAGGTCGAAGGTCGCGTCTTCCAGCACCTGGCCGAGCGCGCCGCGCTTGAAGTCACCGAGGTCGCCGCCGGCTGCCGCCGTGGGACCACCGGAGTCCTTCTTTGCCAGATCGGCAAAGCTCGCGCCGCCCTTCAATTGCTTAGCGATGTCGTCAGCCTTGGCCTGTGCCTGCGCCAGCTGCGCGTCGGTCGCGTTCTCCGCCGTGGGGACCAGAATCTCGCTCAGATGGATCTGCTCGGGCACCTCGAACTGCTTCTGGTGCGCCTCGTAGTAGGCCTGTTCCTGCGCGTGGGTCATGTTGATGTGACGACCCACGTCCTCGCGCACAACGGACTGGCGAATGCATTGGTTGCGGATGTTCTGCTTGAAGTCCTCAAATGAGACGCCCTGCTGCGTGGCGGCCTTTTCAAGAGCCTCCATGTCCGGCAGGTGGTTCTGCTTGCGGATATCGTCGAGCTGGCGGATGGTCTCCGCGTCGCAGTTGATGCCCAGGTCCTTGCCCTTGGCAATGAGCAACTGGGAGTCGATCATGTCGCGCAGCAGGTCGTGTAGATGGTCCTGCAGCTGCGCTTCGGAGGCACCGCCCTGCTCGGCATCGCGCAGCATCTGCTGCGCGGCGCGCTCGTACTCGCTGCGGGTGATGATCTGGTCGTTGATGCGCGCAACAACGTCTTCCACAACGGTGCCATTGGCCGTGATGGCAGGCCGCTGCGGCATCTGCGGCAGTTGCAGCTGCGGGGCCGACGGGAAGGCACCGCCGGGGACCGGGTAGCTGGGCTGCTGCGCGGCCAGAAGGACCGAGGCGGAGACCAGCAGCGTGGAAACCGCCAGCAAACGCGACTGGACACTCGTCAGGGCCGGGCGCGATGGGCGGGCGGCAGGAGTGGCAGCGACAGCCGAAGTCTGTAAGGCGATGGGCGCCTGGGAGTTGATGCGTGTGTGCTTCTCGGTCATCCGGTCCTTTATGGCTCTGCGCTTTGGAGCATGGCCCCACAGCCTGCATGGCTGCGGAGTACAGAGGGTGCTGGGCAGAGGTACGCCGACGGCCCACTGCAGGAGCAAGACGCCGACGTTCTTATTCTAACCGTGAGACGGGCGAGCGTGGGGTGTGGGAAGCAGGGTTGTCGACCGAAAACCAGTAGCCCCGCTATGCCCCGGCTAACCCCCGGATGCTATACTCCGTCCAACTGTTGCGGCAGGCCGCAGGCGTGTGCCGACGGCCCGCCAGCGCCAAAACCGGAGAACAAGCCGGGCCTGATTTGCACTGCTGTACCGAGCTTTTCTTGAGCTTTTCCGATCGAGGTTCCCCCACCCGTATGGCCTCTTCTTCTACACGACGCGCTCTCTTTTCCGCGACCCTCTTTCTGGCAGCCTGCGCGCTGACCGGCTCCCTGCTGGGTGGCCGCGTGGCAGCCCAGTCGGCGACCGACGAATCCACCCTGCGCGACTCGATGAAGTCGTTCACCGACGTCTACGCGCTAGTGGAGCAGAACTATGCCGACAAGATGGACCCGGACAAGATCGACAAGGCCATCTACGACGGCGCGATCCCGGGCATGCTGCATGTGCTCGATCCACACTCGAACTTCTACGACCCCAAGTCCTACGCGCAGATGCGCGAGGACCAGCGCGGCAAGTACTTTGGCGTAGGCATGCGCATCCAGCCGCAGGGCGACAAGATCGTTGTGCTCGCTCCGATGGAGGGTACACCCTCCTACCGCGCCGGCATCCGGCCGGGCGATGTGATCCTTGCGGTGGACGGCAAGTCGACCAAGGGCCTGGACTCGGCGGGCGTGGCTTCGTTGCTGAAGGGACCGCGCGGCACGCACGTGAGCGTGACCATGGGCCGCGAAGGTTCGGCCAAGCCGCTGGTCTTCGACCTGATGCGCGATGAGATTCCGCAGTACTCAGTCGATGTGGCGTTCATGATCAAGCCGGGCATCGGCTACATCCACGTCACGAACGAGATGGAGACGACCTCGCACGAGGTGCAGGAGGCGCTGGATAAGTTCGGCCCCGGCCTCAACGGTCTGGTCATCGACCTGCGCGGCAACCCCGGCGGCCTGTTGAATGAAGCCGTCAACGTGTGCGACAAGTTCCTGCAGAAGGGACAGGTCGTGGTCTCGCAGCGCGGCCGCGCCTTCCCGGACCAGGTGTACCGTGCGCCCAGCGGCTCGGACGCGAAGTATCCTATCGTGATCCTGGTGAACCGCAACACCGCTTCGGCGGCGGAGATCATCTCCGGTGCGCTGCAGGATCATGACCGCGCGCTGATCGTCGGCGAGACCACCTTCGGCAAGGGCCTCGTGCAGACGGTGTTCCCTATCAGCGAGAACAGCGGACTGGCACTGACGACCTTCCACTACTACACGCCCTCGGGACGGCTGATCCAGCGCAACTACAACGGCGTTTCGCTGTATGACTACTACTACGTGCGTAACGATGCGCTTCCGGCGAACGACACCAACAAGGAAGTGGAGCACACCGACTCTGGCCGTATCGTCTACGGCGGCGGCGGCATCACGCCGGATGAGAAGATCCCCGAGCTAAAGAGCGATCACTTCCAGGACGTGACCCTGCAGCACTATGCGTTCTTCGACTTCTCCAAGCACTACCTGGCGACGCACACCATCACCAAGGACATGGCCGTCGACGACGCCATGCAGCAGGATTTCAAGGCCTTCCTGAAGTCGAAGAACATCGACTACACGGACAAGGAGTTCGTCGACAACCTCGACTGGACCAAAGCGATGATCAAGAAGGAGCTGCTCACCTCGCAGTTCGGCCAGACGCTGGGCAACGAGGTCATCACCGAGTGGGACCCGCAGGTGCAGAAGGCGCTGACCTACATGCCCGAGGCACTCGCGCTCGAAGACCACAAGCTGCCCTCCGAACAGAAGACGGAGACAGCGCAGGTGATCAAGCACTAGCATGTTCGAAGCAAACAGAAAGGCCGCGCTCTCGGGCGCGGCCTTTCTGTTTGTAGCGATGTCTTATGGAGCGGGAGACCGGGATCGAACCGGCGACATTCAGCTTGGGAAGCTGACGTTCTGCCACTGAACTACTCCCGCTCAACAGAGACGATTATAGCGCCCGCGAGCTCCGCATGCCATCACTGCTTGTCCTGCTCGGCAAAGCTCTTCTTCGCCGGGTCAGGCTGTGATGCGCGGGGGACCTCGCGTGTGGCAATTCCTATGACGTTCGTATCATCAGTGAGCGCGACGACGCTGTGGTCGGCGGTGTTGA
Source organism: Granulicella sp. 5B5 (assembly GCF_014083945.1). Lineage (GTDB taxonomy): Bacteria > Acidobacteriota > Terriglobia > Terriglobales > Acidobacteriaceae > Granulicella. The sequence continues at coordinate 1,020,152 of NZ_CP046444.1, forward strand.
GCTTCACGTCGGAGAACGTCCAGTTCTTCGCATCGTCGATGTGGCCCGCCGCCTGCGCCTGCACATCCCAGTGGTCGAGCCGCACGTTGTAGACCGGCGCGTTGGGGTACGCGTCCACCTCAAAGACTGTCTTCGCGCCCGTGGCGTGGATGTTCCAGATGTGGACATCGTGCACGTGCGCGATGCCCTTCTCCGCAGGAACAACCGTCGTGAGCGTCTTGTAGTAGCTGGGATAGCCGGTCATGCCCGCGGGGATCGTCGCATAGCTGTAGCTGGGGTTCCAGTTCATGGTGATGCGCAGAACCACCGGCGTGTTCACCATGGTGAAGTCGTGCAGACGGATGTTCTCCGCAAAGCCGCCGCGTGTGTGTGCGGACTTGAAGAGGATGCCGACCGGCACATGCTCGATGGTGGTGATGTTCCAGGCCTCGATGTTGCGGAAGCCACCGGAGGTCTCCGATCCGAAGGTGACACCCGCCGCGCCAGAGCGCACTACGTTGTCGTGAAGCTTGATGTCTTCGGTGGGACGGTTGACGCGTAGGCCGTCAGAGTCGCGGCCCGCCTTGAGGCACAGCGCATCGTCGTTCACGGAGATGTCCGCGTGCATCACTTCAATGTGCTTCGAGCTATCGATGTCGATGCCGTCAGTGGACGGACCGCGGCCGCCGATGTTGTTGCGGATCGTCACGCCATCCACGACAACATCGTGCGAGTAGCAGATATGCACCGTCCAGAAGCCCGAACGATGCAGGTTGAGACCGCCGCCCAGCCGTACCTTCGACGAGTCGAAGATCTGGATCAGCCTCGGGCGCTTGTCGTCGTAGTCCGAAGCCCAGCGCAGGCCCTTGGGCTCGTCAATCTTGCGCAGCGCCCAGTAGCTGTCCCAGAAGACCTTGCCGTTGCCGTCGATGGTGCCTTCGCCGGTTATGGTCGCGCCTGTCTGTTTGTAGACGTTGATGAGCGCGGAGGGCCACGTCATCTCGATGCCCGCAACGCGCGTTGGGCGCTCCGGGTAGTCCTTGATGTCCTGCGAGCCCATCAACGTGACGCCCTTGTCGATGCGCAGCGTCACGCCCGACTTTACGAAGAGCGAGCCGGTGAGGTACGTGCCGTCGGGAAAGATGACGGTGCCGCCGTGCTTCGCCGCCGCGTCGATGGCGCTCTGGATCGCGGCGGTGTCCATCGTTGTGCCGCCAGGCTTTGCGCCGTACTTATCGACCGAGAAGGTCTTCTGCGCGGAGGCACCGAGCGCGAGGCTGCAAAGAACGAGCGTGCAGAGTGACTTCATTGTGCGGACTCCGTGACGAGGTGAATTGTGCCCAGGATGCCGCTGGAGATGGACTTGACCTTGTCGAGGTCCTGCATCTGGAAGCGGTCGCCATACTTGGCGATGAGCGGCTTGTAGTCATGCGGCGGCAGCGCGGACCACGCGTTGAGCGCCGTGTTGAAGACGCGGATCTCAATATGGTTCACACCGGGTTTAAGCAGCTTTGAGACATCGAGCCGATACGGTGGATGCCACAGCGCGCCCGCCGGCTGGCCGTTGATGACCACGAGCGCGGCCTCGCGAATGGGCGGCTCGAAGTACGCGTGCATACCGGGGCCGGGGGGCGTGATGAGCGGGTTCGGTAGACCGTTTGAGCCAAGCACTGGGTGCTCCGGCGGCGAGTTCGGCGCGCCCGGCAGCGCGGTGCCGCCATCGACTGCGAGATAGACTGGCGCGTGCGGCAGCTTCGTGAGCGTCACGTCGCGCGTGTAGTCCACCTCGCCGGAGTAGTGCACTGTGGCAGGATCGGTTGTCCAGTCCGTGAGCGTGTGCTCTTCGCTTGATTTGCTAAGGCTGGTGAAATCGACCTTCCAGTTTTCGGTGATGTCGACAAGCTGCTTGTCAGCTTCTGCTGATGCAGTATGTGGGCTTGCCGCGTCGCTGAAGACGTAGAGTGCAGACCCGTACGGTGCGAGGTTGATCTTCTCGTTCTCCGCGCTGACAGCAGCGATGGCGCGGCCCGTCTCCGGGCTCCACTGTGCACCGTGGCTGAAATATGTTGCGAAAGCTGCATCCGCGTTGACCGGCTCGTTGCTCGTGTTCACCACGTAGTAGACATCAGCCTGCGTGAGCTTACGGCGGATGAAGCCGATCGCGTTCTTCGCAGCATCGTCCGCATTCGTGAGCCGCAGGTCGGGCGCGGCTGCGTTATGCAGGGCTTGCGGGAGTGAAGCGTAGTCCGGAACGACGGCGATGGCTTCAGTAAGCTGCGTCAGTTCGGATGACGCATTGCCCTCTGCGTCCATCGTAGGCACATGCTGGACAGCGATTACCTTGCCACCTTTCGCTGCGTACTCGTGGATCTTCTTCAGCGTTTCGAGTGGGATGCGATCGGTGGGCGGCAGTAGCAGCACTTGATGCGTGCCGAAGCCGATCTTGTCGATGGCAGCTGCGTCAATGAAGTCCGCATTATAGCCAGCCGAGAGGATCGCCGACATCAACGCGGGCGTAACGAGCTTCTGCATCGCAGCGGTCACGCTTACATGGCTCGGCGTGAAGCTCGCCCACGCATCGTCGGTGGGCAGCAGGATGGCGACCTGGTTCGCCGGCTGGCCCTGCCGCAACAGCCAGCTAAGGCGCGCAATGTAGCTGGTAACTGCGGGCATCACCGGATGCCATGGATTGTGGTTGTTAAAGCTCGCTGCGGCGTAGAGCGACCAGCCCGGCTCGGGTACTTCGTGGTCCGGCGGCGAGTAAGGCCATCCGTGGAAGATGAGTTGGTTCTCGCCCATGATGAAGTCGATATCGGCCTCGGCCTTCATGTCGAGCGGCGTGGCACGGAAGACAGGCGAGTGCAGCCAGGTGAAGGTCTCACCGCTGGTTACATCGTGCCCGAAGACGTGGTTCGCGGACGTGGCCCAGCGCAGCGTGGAGAACGCACGCCACTGCGGGCCTTCGCCTTCAGCCAGCGCAACAAGGTTCTGCGAGGAGAAGTCGACGGCCGGCTCGCCGTAGGTCTGCGAGCGGAACTTGGTGTGGTGCTCGCTGGCCCAGTTGTTGATCTGCGTCAGATAGTTTTCGTTGACGAGCTCGGTGAGCGTGACGCCCCAGTCGTGCCGCACCTTGTCCGCCTCGGACGAGCCGCCTGCAACGAGCTCAGGCAGATGCGGAATGAGGTCGTAGCCGCGCCGTCTGAGAAACTGCGCAGGCAGGTCCGGCGTCCAGTCAGCTCCGTAGGCTTCGAGCGAATCCGAGAAGATGGCATACGGCGGCGTGCTGCCGAAGGCACTCAACAATGGGCCGCCAACCTTCTCAAGATGCGTGGCGACCGCCTGGTGCGAGAACGGATCGAGCACGTAGCCATCGGCGTCGACGGCCGCGCGCTTCACCTCCTGCTTCGTATGCCCCGCGACGAAGAACAGCGCCACGCGAGGCGACGAAGAAGCACCGATCGCGATGGTTCCTGACGCAAGAGTCAACGGCTGCGCAGACTTCGCATCCCAGCCAACGGGCCTGCCGGGAAGGAGGTGCCCTTGCGGGCCGCCGGTCGGCGATAGATGACCCTTCGCAATCGATGCGGAGAGAAACGACTCACCCTGACCGAGCGTTGGAACGCTGACCGATGTCGCGTTCGCAGGCACTGCAATCTCTATCGTCCGCAGACGCCCCGCCGCCTGCGCGAGCGGAGTGCTGGGTCCGCCATACGGCCAGCCGCTGCAGAGCGTGATGTCGATGCGCAGCCCGAGCCTGCGGCCTTGCTCCTGCGCATAGCGCACGGCATCCAGCATGGCGGGCGAGAGGAATGGCAGGTTCTTCAGACCCTTCGCAGGATCGTCGAGCACCTCAGGATAGACGAACGCCAGCTCTGCGCCGCCGATGCCGTCGGCCTTCATCTGCTCCAACTCATGCAGGATCTCCGGCTTCACGACCGCGGGCCCAAACCACCACCAGCGCACCATCGGCTTCGCGCTGTTGGGCGGATTGAGGAAGCCCTGCTCAAGCTGCGGCAACGAGGGCGACAGCGGCGCCGGATTGGGCGACTGTGCAACCAATGGCGCGACCGCCAGGGTGGCGAGAAGAAGCGAAGTGCGGAAGGCGGTGATCATCGTGCAGCTACTCCTTGGGTGCGTTGGGTGCGGACGCAGGCGCCGCGAGCTTGGGCCCGAACTCGGCATCCGCCGCAGGTTTCTTCTTTCGCTCCGGATCATTTTCATAGCTCGGCGTCGGTGCGTCGAGTATCGGTGTTGTAAGCCCGGCAAGCTTCGGCGCGGGATCGTTCTTCAGCAGCTCGAAGATCACCACATCATTGCGGCCCTTCTTCAGCCATGGCCCAGGCACGTAGAGCGTGCCCTGCGGGCCGATGTCCCAGAAGCGGCCGAGCGCGTGGCCGTTGATCCAGATGAGCCCTTTGCCGAGCCCACGCACGTCGAGAAATGTATCCCCGACACGCGCAAGCCTGAAGTTGCCGGCCGCAAAGTGCGGCGCGGGCGTTGCGGACGCAGGCGCATGTCCGGAAACCGCCGGTACTTCACTCATGGGCAGCGAGTAGATCTGCCAACCCGTCAGTGGTGCGCCGTCAAGCTCTGCGCCTCGGATGCCCTTGCGCTCATTGCGCATCCACTTGGTGGAGTTGAGCCGACCGGTGTTCTCTACAAGAATGTCGAGCCGCGAGGGCCCGTCCGTGCTCAGCGCAATCGTCTCCTGGTGGTAGTGGCGGTCGAGCGTGCCTACAAACTTGCCATCGAGATACACCAGCGCGAAGTCCTGCATCGTATCCAGGTGCAGCTGCGCGTTGTGCAACGCAGCTGGAAGCTGTTTGCGATAGAGGATGTAGCCATAAGCCTGGTCCACCTGCTCCATCGTGAGCGGCTTTTCTGACTCAATCGGCTTCGGCAGACGGTCCCACAACGAGGCCGATTGCGTGAGCGTGAACTGTGGCACTGCAATCACCGGAGGCGTCGCAGGCACGGGCAGCGGCTTCTCATGCGTGTACTTCAGAATCACATCGCGATACGCATAGAACTTCGGTGTCGGATGTCCGGCCTCGTCGATAGGCGCGTCGTAGTCATAGCTCGTCACGTTCCCGCGATACGCACCGGTGCTCTGGCTCGCGCCGGCCATCATGCCAAAGCTGGTACCGCCGTGAATCATGTAGATGTTGATGGATGCGCCGTGGCCGAGAATGTAATTCAGGTCCTGGAGCTGTGGGGCAATAGGACGCGTCTGATGCGGATGCCCCCACAGGTCGAACCAGCCAGGCCAGTACTCTGTTGCGAACAGCGGCTGGCCAGGCCGCGAGGCTTCGAGCGCCTTCAACCCGTGCTCGGCGTTGCCCGTTCCAAAGTTCACGCCGGAGTAGATGCCGGGAATCTCGCCATTCGCCAACGCCTTCGAGGGATCGACTGTATAGAGCAGCGACTCTGTGAATCCTGCTTCGACAAAGATATCGCGCATATGCGCCATGTAGGCGTGGTCGTTGGAGAAGTTACCGTACTCGTTCTCGATCTGCGTTGCGATGATCGGGCCACCGTTGCCGATCTGCAACGACCCGACCTCCTGACCGAGCCGCTTGATCCAGCGCTCGGCAGGCACGATGAACGCCGGGTCATTCGAACGCAACGCCGTGGACATCTTCGGGTCCTCCAACAGCCACGCAGGAAAGCCACCGAACTCCCACTCCGCGCAGGAGTAGGGACCTGCACGCAACAGCACGTACAGGTGCTCCGCCTGCGTCAGCTTCAGGAACGCGACGAGGTCGTTGTTACCGGAGAAGTCATACACGCCGGGGCGCGGTTCGTGCATGTTCCAAAAGACATATGTTGCGATGGTATTGACACCCATCGCTTTGGCCATCTCCATGCGCGCACGCCAGTACTCGCGCGGGATGCGCTCATAGTGCATCTCCCCGGCGATCACCTGGAACGGCTTGCCGTCGAGCACGAAGTGGTCGCCATCGACGGCGAAGCTGCGCGCCGGCTGTTGCGCGACGGCCACAGCAGACACAAGAAACCAGGCGCACAGAAGAACGCGAAGACGGACGAACAGAGAGGTCGGGAGAGACTTGCTCATGGGTATGGAAAACGATCGGAGCCTACGCAGGAAACTCTATGCAGTGCAAAGCATGGGTGTCAATAGACAAACTATTTCTAAAACGTATAGGATGAGCCCGTCTGCAAGCCAAAACTACCTCTCCCGCAGGAGCTGTCGCGATGCACCGTCGAATCAGGGTTTCTATTGCCGTTAGTGCCGTACTGCTGCTTGCCGCAGCCGCGAGCAGTCATCTCGCCGCACAGGAGCAACGCTTCACCTGCGCGGCGACGGCCCACGGTGCGGAACATGCTCTGACCGCCGACACTCGCTTCGATGCAGCGAAGGCGGACGCAGCCTACGGCTTCGACCTGATTGCCTCGCCCTCCAGCATGGCGAATGGCGCGTGCAGCAGCGACAAACCATTCTTCTTCTCCATTGCTGCGACGGACGGCAACTACCAGGTGACGGTCAAGCTCGGCGGCACGGCGCCCTCGACCACAACTGTGCGTGCGGAGTCGCGCAGGCTCTTTGTCGATGAACTCTCCCTGCCAGCGAAGGGCTCGAAGAAGGTCATCTTCAACGTCAATGTGCGCACAGCGGTGATCGCCGGCGCTGCCAAGGCCGGTGATCGCCCGGTTGAGGTTCGCCTGAAGCCGCGCGAGATCGGCGCGCTCGACTGGGACAACAAGCTTACGCTGGAGTTCAACGGCGAGCACCCCAGCGTCCGCTCCATCACCATCAAGCGCGTCGACGACGTGCCCACCGTCTACATCGCGGGCGACTCCACCGTCGTCGATCAGGACAAAGAGCCCTGGGCCGCGTGGGGGCAGATGCTGCCCGTTTTCTTCGGCGCGAAGATCGTCATCGCGAACGAGGCAGAGTCCGGTGAGACCATCAAGAGCTTCGTCGGCGAACGGCGCCTGGCCAAGGTTGAATCCACATGGAAGCGCGGCGACTACCTGCTGGTGCAGTTCGCGCACAACGACCAGAAGCCGGGCCGAGGCTTTGTGCCCATCCCTGAGTACAAGGACCTGATGCGGCGCTTCATCGCGGATGCGCGCGCCAAGGGTGTCACGCCGATCCTCGTCACGGCCATGAACCGCCGCAAGTTCGACGCAGCCGGAAAGATCGTACAGACGCTCGGCGACTACCCGCAGGCCACGCGCGAGATCGCAGCCGAGCAGCACACGGGCCTCATCGACCTGAACGCGATGAGCAAGACGCTCTTTGAGACGCTCGGCGATGCGGGCACACTGCACGCCTTCGTCCACTACCCAGCGAACACATTTCCGGACCAGCCTGAAGAGTTGCACGACGACACGCACTTCACAAGCTATGGGGCCTACGAGCTCGCGCGCGCCATCGTGCAAACCATCCGCGACCAGGGCATGCCGCTGAAGAAGTACCTGCGTCCCGGTATCCCGCCGTTCGACCCCGCGCATCCGTTGCCGTTCAGCGAGTGGCATCTACCGTCGAGCCCGTTCGTTTCGACAACAACCCCCTACGGCCGGTAACGCTACGCGGGCGACATCATCTGATGCACCTGTTGCCAGAGCATCACCACGGTCAGCCCAACCACGATCACCGCCGTCGCCCAGGCCACAATATTGAACCAGTATGAGTTTGTGTACTCGCCCATCAGGTCCTTCTTGTTGATGAGCTTGAGCATGAAGTAAAGCACGAACGGCAGCAGCACGCCGTTCAGCACCTGGCTCAGGATCGTCATCGGCACCAGCGGGAAGTTCGGGATCAGCACGACCGCCGCGCCCGCCACGATCAGCAGCGTGTAGAGCCAGTAGAAGAACGGCGCCTGGTGGAACTTCTTGTCCACGCCACTCTCAAAGCCCAGGCCCTCGCACACACTGTAAGCCGTGGAGATGGGCAGTACGCTCGCGGCAAAGAACGACGCATTGAAGAGGCCCGCCGCAAACAGGATGTAGGCAAAGTCGCCAGCCAGCGGCCGCATCGCCTGCGCTGCGTCGGAGGGCAGGTTGATGTTGCGCATGCCGTGCGTCCAAAGCGTAGCCGCGCAGGCCACGATGATGAACCATGCGACGATGTCCGTGAAGAACGAGCCCACAATCACGTCCATGCGGCTCGCGGCATACTGCTTCACGTTCACGCCCTTTTCCACCACGGACGCCTGCAGGTAGAACTGCATCCACGGCGTGATCGTTGTGCCGATCACGCCCACCGTCATGTACACATAGTTGCGGTCGCTCCACACCGACCGGCTCGGCAGCTTTACGGTCTCGATCAGCGCCTCGTGCCACGAGGGCTGCGCCAGCACGCCCGCAACGATGTAGCAAATATAAAATCCGCTCGCGACCAGAAATATCTTCTCGACGCTCTTATAGTCGCCCTTGACCACCAGCAGCCAGACACCCAGCGCGCACAGCGGCACACTGATGTATTTGCTCACCCTGAAGAGCTGGATCGCACCCGCGATGCCCGAAAACTCCGCGACGACGTTGCCGAAGTTCACCAGCACCAGCAGCAGCATGATGAAGAAGGTCATGCGCAGGCCGAACTCTTCACGGATGAGGTCGCTCAGGCCCTTGCCTGTGACGACGCCCATGCGCGCGCACATCTCCTGCACCACGATCAGCGCAATCGTGATCGGCAGCATCGTCCACAGCAGGTGGTAGCCATACTGCGCGCCCGCCTGCGAGTACGTGAGAATGCCGCCTGCATCGTTATCGACGTTGGCCGTGATAAACCCCGGCCCAAGCACCGCAAAGAAGAGAAAGAGGCTGGTCCGCCAGCGCTTCCAGAAGCTCACACCACCACCGCCGCGCAGAGATTTGCAGCACGAAGAACGCTCTGGATGTGAAGTGAAATCTGCACGGTAGCTCCTCGGCTCTCTCTAGACTAACCCGAGCCACGGCCCTGTGTGCTACACCCCGGTTAACCTGGGCAGCCGTGGCGAAACCTGGCTAACTTCGCAAACGTTGCGGGAGGCTTCTAAGCCCGTTCGATCAGCGGACGCACCCGTTCTACGACCTTCGCCATCTGGGCATCGTTGCCGTATCCGTCGCGCCCCGCCCGCGCCCTCCCCGCCGCCGCAATCCGCCCGCGCGCCGCAACATCCGGCAGATACTGCCGAATCTTCGCAGCGCACTCTTCATAGCCCGTAAAGAAGACGGCCTCTTCATCCTCCACAAACCGAGCCAGGTGGCCCTCCGACCGCTCCGCCAGCAGAAACCCGCCGCACGCAGCGATCTCGAAGCTCTTATGCACGAACTCGTCCTGGTTGGAGTGCGTAAGGAAGCTCAGGTTGATCTTTGCGTCCCAGATCGCCTTGCGATACGCTGCGCCGTACAGCTCACCGCCGGTATACAAAGCCGCGGCGACGTCCGGCTCCAGCCGCTCATGCCACTGGCTATCGCCGGAGATCACCACCGGCAGCCCCTCGCGCCACAGCTGCGTCAAAAACTCGGGCCGATCGTCATATGCCGTGCCGATAAACGACACCCCGCGCGACCGCGTCGCATCACGCGCAACATAGTCCTCACCCTCAGCCGGAAAGTGGATCGTCGGTTCATATGCCGTCTGGATCTTGAGCACGTCGCGCGCACCCCAGGCCTTGTAGTCGGCGAGATTGCGGTCGCGCTGCACCACATGCAGATCGAACTCAGGGATGCACTGCATGTACAGCCGCCAGCCGGGGTCGCGCCGTGGCCCGAAGGCGTTGTCGATCATGTAGCTCACGCTCGCAATGCCCAGCTTGCGAAGCTTCACGAGCGTCTGCGACCGCAGCCCCAGCATCTTATCCGCCCAGAAGACATCCGGCCGTTCGCGCTCGGCCATCGCGAGCACATCGTGGTTCAGCCGCGTGACCCACGGCCCCACCTGAGCGCGATGCACCAGCTTCCGCAGCAGCGCACTCTGCGGCTGATAGCCATAGCTGTTCAGCGGCACCACCGTATGCCCCAGCCGCTCCAGCGCCCACAGCCTGTACAGCGCAGAGTCGTTCGCAGAGAGCTGACCAGCATACAAAATCTTCACCGCCGCTCCTCTGTCTTTCTCTGTCCTCTGCCCACTATCCCCTGTTTTACTCGGCCAGCAGCTGTGCGATCACCTGCTCGGCATGGATCACCCCAGCGATGCCGCCATGCACGTCCAGCACCGGCAGCGAGCGCAGGTTGTACTTGTCGAACAGCTCGGCCACTTCCTTGTCGCGCGCATGCAGCCCACAGCTCACCGTGTGGCCATCCGTCAGCGAGCGCAGCAGCTCATCGCTCGGTGCCAGCAGCAGCTTCGGTAGCGTCACCACGCCCGCCAGCTTGTCGCCCTCGCCGGTCAGGTAGATCTCCGTCACATTGTCAGGATCGCCCTCAAAGGTGCGCAGCGCCTGCACACCATCGAAGACCGTCGCCGCCAGCGGCACGCTCAGATAGTCCGTTGTCATCAACCCGGCGGCAGAGTCCGGCGAGAACTCCAGCAGGTCCTCGATGTCCTGCCGTTCTTCCGGCTCCATCTCCTCCAGGATCGCGTCCGACTGCTCATCGCTCAGCTCGGACAGAGCGTCCGCAGCCGCGCCCGGGTCCATCTCTTCCAGAATCTCCGCCGCGCGCTCGGAGTTCAGGCTCTCCAGCAACTCCTTCTGCAACTTCGGCTCGATCTCTTCCAGCGCCTCCGCGGCCGTCTCTTCATCCAGGCTGGAGAACACAGCCCCACGCTCGGCCGGAGCCAGCTCCTCCAAAATGTCCGCGATGTCTGAAGGATGCAGCTTCGCCAGCCGCTCCTGCCCGATCTTCAGCCGCACCCGCCGCGCCGGATCGCGTTCGATCAGGTCTACGCAGCCCCACGGGATCGCCCGCGCCGCAAAGCGCTCCGCAATGCCTTCGACCATGGGGATCGGCAGCCCCTTAAAAAGTCTGCGGGTCGCGCCGCGCGTCCCGACCTCAACCTCTTCGATCCGGAGACCGGCGGTCTCGCCCACGCCCGCACCCGGCTCCCACACTAGGTTCACATCGTTTACACGGACCACCTTGCGCCCGTCCACGTCAATAATCTGTTGGTCCAGCAGGTCATAGTCCAGCAACAGAAACTCATTCGGCTGCACGAACGGGGTCAGCTTGCCATGCGCCACCAGCGCCCCAGCATCCACCTCCGGCAGCACGATCTGCGTCACCGGCAGCAGCACGCGCTCCTTCTTGCCATCGCGACGGTGCTCCAGCACCAGTGCGGCGATATGCGCCTCATCACGTGGCACATCGACGGCGAACTCCTTCACCCGCCCCAGCGGCTTGCCCGCGGCGTCCACCACGCTCCGTCCCAGCAGGGCCGATGCGCTCGTCGAGATGGTCTGCACTTCCAACATCGCTCCCCCTAACCTACCTCATTGGATGCGCCATCCCCAAACAAAACGGCGGAGCCGAAGCTCCGCCGTTTCCTCATCATCAAAACTAGTCGCGATGCGCTGCTTTTACGCCGTGACCGGCTCCAGCACCTGGGCAAATTTCTTGCCTGTACGCGCGGCGGCTGCGTTCTTCTGCAGCGAGTAGCCGGCGATCAGCGGGAACGCAATCGTCGCCTCGGCATAGACCATCTGCTCATAGGTCAGTTCGACCTTGCCCCACGAGCTGGCTTCCTTCAGCGTCGAGCCGGAGAGCGCACCGTCGCGCACATCGGCCACCGTTACCTGGATCGCGTACTTGTGCATCGAGGCGTCCACGCCGAGCACGTCGGCGGCCACCACGATGTCCTGCGCGAAGTTCTTCGGCACGCCGCCGCCGATCATCAGCAGACCCGTGGTCGGGTTCGCGATCTTCAGCTGCGTCAGCTCATAGAAGTCCTTCACCGAGTCGATCGAAACAACCGGCTTGCCGAGACGCGCGTGCTGGTGCGCCACCAGGCCAAAGCCCGCCGAGCAGTCCGAGAACGCCGGGCAGAAGATCGGCACCTGCTTCTCATAGCAGGCCCACACGATCGAGTCAGGCTGACCGTGCTTGGGCGTACGGCCGTGCTTGTCCAGGTACTCACCCATCGCCACGATGAACTCACGCGACGAGTACGCGCGCGGCTCCAGCGAATTAGTGATCTGGTGAATCGTCTCGTCGCAGATGCGCAGCTCGTCTTCGTCGATAAACGTGTCGTAGATGCGGTCGATCTGCATCTCGCGCAGCTCGCCGTCATGCGCGCCGTACTTGTACTCATCAGGCGCGATGTAGTGGCGGAAGCCCAGCGCCTCAAAGAAATCCTGATCGACGATGTTGGCGCCGGTCGAAACAATCGCATCGACCATGTTGTTGCGCACCAGTTCGACGATGACCTTCTGCAAACCGGCCGAGATCAGCGACCCGGCCAGGCACAGAATCACGCCACAGTCCGTATCGCGCAGCATCATCTCGTAGAGGCCGGCGGCGCGAGCCAGGTCGCGCGAGCTATACGCCATGGGAGCCATGGCATCGACCAGCGAGACAACATTGTGCTGCATGATGTCGATCGGCTGGATTGTGTTTTGGAGGAGTTCCTTTTTCGTCTTCATAACGAAGACTAGTTTATCGCGTTTCGACCAATAACGATGCGGTTTTTCTGTGAATTTTCACAGGCCGGAATCCCTCCTGAAATCCGCTTATACCAGCACGAACGCCTTCTTCCGGATCGCCAGCCACGCCAGCACCGCAAACAGCACCAAAGCCACCAGCTTGCACACCGCCGTAATCGGCTCATTACCCGTCGGAGCCAGCGCGTGCAGCGCCGGAATCTTCATAAACAACTGCACAATCAGCACCAGCACATTCAGAAACTCCGCTATCGAGCACGTGATGATGTACGTCTTCGTCCAGCCGTTCTTCAGCGCCAGCAACGCGAGCCCCAGCACAATCAGCGAGATCACTCCCAGCACAATCCCCGGCGTCACCTTATGAATCGGAAAGAAGAACCCGGTCACGCTCGTCAGGATGGTCATCACCAGAAACAACCAGTTCCATCCCTTCAAACGCATCCCTGTAAGGAACCCATAAACCACCACCAGACCGGCGGCAATCCCAACCAGGCTGATTGCAACATGCACCAAGGTAAGAGTCGACATAAGGCTTCTCCTGCGAAGATATGGATGTGAAACGGTAGCCACATCCTAACACCGCATCGGACTGTCCTTCTTACGACAACACCGGACGCACCAGCACAAGTCCCGCAAACACCAGCACGGCTGTCGCCAGCCACTGAATCACTCGCATCGCCATCTCCTTCACTACACCTTCATCCTCAAAGCTCACCGGCAAAAACATCAGTGCCGCCCATCAGCAATCGCGCATGACAGATGTCACTCGCACCCGCTCCGGCGCAGCCGCAGCATCTTCACAATCACCATCGTCAACACCACCAACTCCGCTCCCAGCCACACCCAGCGCGCCGCCGGATGCCCGTTCGTCACTGTCGTAACAATCGGGCTCAACACCGCCAGACTCGCCGCCAGCACCACTACCTGCCTGCGCTCTTTACTCAATCTCCGCATCTCACCACTCTCCTACTCCCTACTCCCAACTCCCTACTCCCTACTCTTCAAAGATCTCTTCGATCGGCTTCCCAAACACCTTCGCAATCTTGAACGCCAGCGGCAGCGACGGGTCATACCTCCCCGTCTCAATCGCGTTCACGCTCTGCCGGCTCACCTCCAACCGTTGCGCAAGCGCCTCCTGCGAGAGCCCAAGTTCTCCACGCAGCTGCTTCAGACGGTTATTCATCGGTAGCTCTGTCCCTGAGCTTCTGAACGCCATTCGCAATCCCAAACGCCAAACAAAAGGTCACAAAGCACACAAACGGCGGGAACGCCGGCGCATGAGCATACGCTCGCACAAAATCACTCACCACCAAAGGGCCCAACAATGCCGCAGTGGCGACCAGGAGTGACCGCATCATCCGCAACCGTAGATATTCATCGGTCTCTTCCTTCAGGTAGAGCCCCATGTTCACCATCACCAAAATGATGGGAACCGCTGGCAGCACCGCCCATAGATACAGCGGCCAGCCCTGCGGACTGACATGCTTCACCAACCACACACACCCAAACAAGATCACAAAGTATCCAACCATCGCGCTTAGCGTCCGCTTCTGATACCGCTTCAACGCCGCGCTCTTATCCTGACAAAACATGCACAACCTCCGTCGCACTGACAAGCAAACTTTACGTCAAGCGTCCTTTCCATGTCAAGCACCCTTGTCACTATCTCTCAGTGCGATTCGCATCGCGCCTCTCGTTCCTCGCATCTCTATCCACGCTGTAACCTTGTACTCACACCCGGAGATCGTGGATGAACATCAACTTCGCCGAGCGCGCGCACAACCACAACTGGAAGCTCGACCCCATCGTGCGTTCCCTGCTCGACACCGACTTCTACAAGCTGCTGATGCTGCAGTTCATCTGGAAGAACTTCCCCCAGGTCCCGGTCACCAGTGAGATCCACAATCGCACCGTCAAGGTGCGCCTCGCCGAGCGCATCTCAACCTCTGCGCTCAAGGAGCAGCTCGACCACGTCCGCGGCCTACGCCTGCGCCGGTCGGAGCTCGTGTGGCTGACCGGTAACACCTTCTACGGAACGAAGCAGATCTTCCATCCCGACTTCCTCGCGTGGCTCGAAAACGACTTCCACCTCTCCGACTACGAGATATCCGAAGAAAAGACCGCAGGCCCAAACGGAGATAAAACCGGACAGCTTGTCCTGCGCTTCTCCGGCCTCTGGACCGAGGTCACCATGTGGGAGGTCTACGCGCTCGCCATCGTCAGCGAGATGAAGACCCGCGCCGCGCTCGCCGAGCTGAACGAGCTTGAGCTCGACGTGCTCTACGCCCGCGCGAAAACCCGCCTGTGGGACAAGATCGAGCTCCTGCGCACCGTCCCCGGCCTGCGGCTGTCGGACTTCGGCACACGTCGCCGCCACAGCTTTCTCTGGCAGGAGTACTGCGTGCAGGCGCTCTCCCGCGCACTCGGCCCCGCTCTCTCCGGCACCAGCAACACGGCGCTCGCTTACAAGCACGACCTCGAAGCCATCGGTACCAATGCGCATGAGCTGCCCATGGCGCTCGCCGCCATGGCCTCGCGCGGCTCCGACGACGACCTCCGCGCCAGCCAGTACAAAGTCCTCGAGCTGTGGGCGCGCAGCTACGACAACGAGCTGCTCATCACCCTGCCAGACACCTTCGGCACCACGCAGTTCCTCGAAGGCGCGCCCGACTGGGTCGCCCGCTGGACCGGCCAGCGCATCGACAGCAAAGACCCCTTCGTTGCCGGCGACGAGTACATCGCGTGGCTCATCCATCGCGGTCAGGACCCCCGCACCAAACGGCTCATCGCCTCCGACGGCCTCGACGTGCGCACTATCGTCCGCCTGCATGAGTACTTCAACGGCCGCATCCGCTTCTCCGCCGGCTGGGGTACGCTGCTCACCAACGACTTCCGCGACTGCCACCCACGCGGCCCCAGCGCCGAGCAGGACACCTTCGGCCCCATCTCGCTGGTCTGCAAACTCACCAGCGCCGACGGCATCCCCTGCGTCAAGCTCTCCGACAACCCCAACAAAGCCACCGGCCCCGCCGACCTCATCGAACGCTACCGCCGCGTCTTCGGCAGCCCGGTTCTTGCGGAAGAGCCCGTGCTCGTCTAACTGTACCGTATACGGTACAGTGGTTAAGTCGGGACGCTTCCACCATTGAGCATGAAACGGATCAACGCAGTCTTCTTCCGCACCGCTGCTGGCGGCGAACCCGTCCGCGAGTGGTTGAAGGCCATGCAGCCCATCGAAGACCGTAAGCGTATCGGTGTCGATATCAAGACAGTCGAATTTGGCTGGCCGATCGGCATGCCGACTTGTCGCTCTTTGCAGGGCGGCCTTTACGAGGTCCGTACAAACTTGACGCGCGGACGCATCGCTCGCGTTCTGTTTTATATCGACATAGAGGGCCGCATGGTCCTGCTGCATGGCTTCATCAAGAAGACACAGAAGACTCCGGACGAAGACCTTGCGCTCGCCCGCAAAAACAAACGGCAGCACCAAGAGGAGATGAGGACCACGCTATGAGCACGAAGAAAAAAACAGCTACTCACACGGGCAGCTCTTTTGACGACTTCCTCGAAGAAGAAGGAATCAAGAACGAAGTCGAGAGTATCGCCATCAAAAATGTGCTCGCGTGGCAGTTTGAGCGGGAGATGCTGAAGCAGCGAAAGACCAAGCAAAGCATGGCAAAAGAGCTGTGCACCAGCCGTTCGCAGCTGGACAGGCTCCTCGACCCCAAAAATACCGCAGTCTCACTCGAAACTCTTACCCGTGCTGCGAATGTTCTCGGAAAGCACCTTGTCTTCGAGATCCGCGATAGAAAACCCCGGCCCCGCAAAGTGGCTCTAGGACAAAGCCCCTAAAGCAGCAAGCGCCACTTACCCACGCACATACAGCCGATAGTCTCCAAACCGCGCATACTCACCCACCAGCTTCATCCCGGCATCGAGCACGCTACGCTCGATCGCCACCGGGTCCACCCCGCGCGCTGCAAGGATCGGCGCGTGATAATCCAGCAGCAAAGCGCCGACTTTGCCCTGCTGCAGCAGCGGCAGCAGGCTCCTCACCACACCGTCCTCAAAGCCTTCGACATCCACCTTCACCAGCGCAAACCGCTCGCGCCCGCCCAGCATCCCCGCCGGGTCTAAGAACGTCACCGTCTCCGAGCTCCGCGTAAACTTCGGCCGCTTCACCACACTGGAGTAGCCCGTATTCAGCGCCGGCGCATGAAACAACTCCGTAGTCTCGCCCGTCGCTCCGCCCAACGCGCCATGGAAGACCGCGCCATGCACCTCATTCAGCGCCAGGTTGATGCGAATCACATCGCAGAGCCGTCCCTGCGGCTCCACGGCAGCGACATATCCGCCCAAACCCACGATCTTCGCCGCCACCACACTGAAGTAGCCCTCATTCGCACCGACATCGAGAAAGCTGTCGCCCGCCGCCAGATGCTCGCGGATCAGCTGCTCCGTCTTCGGCTCATAGCGGCCATCGCTCACCAGCGTGCGGCCAAAGTTGCTCAGCGGGTCGATATAGAACGAGAGCCCATCCTCGCTCTCCACAATCGTGCGCCGCGCGGGCGCCAGCATGTCGGCCACAAACGCTCCAACCGCCATCGGACGCAGCTTGTTCGTCCATCCCAGCCGCTCCACCAATGCTCGCGCTTCCAGCAACCCCATCGTGCTCTCCACTCCATCTGCTACATGCAGCAGCATACTGCACGGCCGCTCATGGGATACGGCAGCCATCTACGCGTCTATACTTTTGCTATGCGTCTCTCCGGTTTTGTCCGCGTCATTGCAGCCTCTGCGCTTGCTCCCGTCTTCGCCACGCAGCCCGCGTGGGCATGGGGTGTGGACGGCCACAGCATCATCAACCGCGCCGCCGCCGCCTATCTACCCACCGACGTTCCGCGTTTCCTGCGCGACGTCAACGCTCTCAACACCATCGAGTACCTCGGGCCCGAGCCCGACCGCTGGCGCAACAAGGCCGAATCCGAGCTCAACGCCGAACAGGCGCCCGACCACTTCATCGACCTCGAGTACGCCAACCTTGTCGGCCCGCTCCCCCAAAAGCGCTACGACTTCATCCGCGCCCTCGCCGCCGCCCAGCCCGGCACCCCCAACATCCAGCTCACACCGGAGAAGGTCGGCATGCAGCCCTGGGCGGTTGAGGAGGCCTGGGAGAAGCTGAAAGTAGACATGCGCGAGTACCGCAAGCTCGCCGCCGCACACAAGCCCACCCGCCCCGTCGAAACCGCCATCCTCTACGACGCAGGCATCCTCGGCCACTACGTCGGCGACGGCTCCATGCCGCTGCACACCACCATCCAGTACAACGGCTGGACCGGCGACAATCCCAACGGCTACACCACCGAGCACCACATCCACTCGCAGTTTGAAAGCGCGTTCGTTCACCAGAACATCAAGTACGCGCAGATCGCCAAACTTGTCGCCGACACCAAGCCCGTCGCCCTCGACAACGAGTGGTCCCAGTATCTCGACTACCTCCACCACTCGCATGTGCTCGTCGAAAAGGTCTATCAGCTCGATAAGGCAGGCGGCTTCACCGGCGCAGGCACGCCGGAGTCCCGCGCCTTTACGGAGGAGCGCATCGCGGCCGGCGCCATCGAGCTGCGCAACCTCATCTACTCCGCCTGGGTCCACTCCGCAGATCCGGTTGAGGAGTACCACGGCAACTAGCTTCCGGGTGCCCCATCCATGACGCCGTCTTATCGCGTCATGGATGGGATGCCGATCTATCCGCTTGTCACACCGTCTCCAGTTCTGCTTTGTGCATCATCCGCCGCAGCAGGGGCCGCAGCGCCAGCGCGACCAGCGGCATCGTCACCGCCGCGCACACGACCCACACCACCAGCGCGTGCCACTCCCACAGCCACAGCGCGCGTGTCGTGTCCCACGGATGGTGCCGCACCGCAGCCAGCAGATGATGCCCTTCCATGGGCGGCCGCTCCGTCGCAAACACCAGCGACCCCAGCTTCAGGAACAGCGGAAATAGCGCAATCTCCAGCGGATACATCATATGATTGCCCAACTGGCTCGCCACCAGGTTCAGCCGGAACGCCGCCGCCAGCCCCAGCACTAGCAGGGTCGTCGACCCGAAAAGCGGGTTCACTCCCACCACCACGCCCAGCGCCAGCGACCACGCCAGCCGCTCCGGCGTCGCACCCATGCGCATCAGCCGCAGCAACGGCTCCACCACCACGCGCTCAAGCAGCTTCCCCATATCTCCACAATACTCGGTACACTGAAGCATCGCAGCGCGGAGCGCACCCGCCACGGCACAAGCCCCGCATCTTTTCACATCGCCTCAACCGTCTCTTAGAGCAGCACCCGCAAACGCAGTACCAGCGTATCTCCAATCCAGGACCATCGCCCTTTGTCCATCGTCTCCGTTCCTCGCCGCGTCTATCGCATCCTTAAAGTCGTCTTCGTCTTCGCCTACTCCATCGTCGAAGTCTTCATCCAACGCCCCAAAACCCGCGCTGCCCGCGCCGCCTGGCTCAGCAAGATCGGCAACCGCCTCTGCCGCGCCGCCGACGTCACCTACGAGACCCGCGGCCCCGTCCCCATGAGCGGCGCCGTCATCTCCAATCACCTCACCTACGTCGACATCCTCATCCACGCCGCCATACGTCCCGGCGTCTTCGTCTCCAAGATCGAGCTCCGCTCCACGCCCGTTCTCGGCTGGATCAGCTTCATGGCCGGCACCATCTACGTCGCGCGCGGCGCCGGCGGTTCCGCTGCCAAGGCTGCCGAAGGCATGGCCAAGGGCTTCCGCGATGGCCTTCCCGTCACCTTCTTCCCCGAAGGCACCACCGGCGTGGGCGACGTCCCTGTGCTGCCCATGCGCAGCGGCCTTCTCTCGCAGGCCATCGCCGCGGACGTCCCCGTCCACTACGGCTTCATCCGCTACAGCCTCACCCCTCGCGACCTCGCCCGCGGCAAAACCGTGCGCGACGACGTCGACTGGGGCCCAGAAACGCTCTGGCAGCACATCTGGAACTTCGTCGATCTCCACGGCGTCCACGGCGTAGTCACCTTCGCACCGGAGCCCATCGCCTTCTCGCCCGCAGCTATCGCCAATCGCAAAGTGGCCGCCCTCGAAGCCCAGGCGGCCATGGAGTCCCTCGCGCGCTCCACCGACCCCAACCCCGTCGCCGTCGCCTCATAGCGGCTTCGGCCGATTCCCAATAGAGGAATTTCCTTTTTACCGGCGACGGGCTTTCCCACACGTAATGTCTGAACTCGTACTACGAATGCGCCTTAAGTAAGGTGTCGGGCAGCTTGACGTTGCGCTAGTCTTAACGCGGGATTCATCTGGCCACGACGGCCATTGCCACCTGTATCACAGCAAACGGGGCAATTCTGGCCGGGACCGTTGCGGATGCTTGCAGGTAGCACAGAAGGGGCGGAGTTCCGTTCCGAACACCGGTGTTCCCAATTGAACCCGGTTGCAAGCCGGGCCCCTGTATCCTCGTTCATTACCCACGGCCTCCATCGTAGACTCGGGAGACCTTCGGGAGAAGCTTCTCTATGCGCCGCATCCTCATCATCGACGATGAAGACGACATTCGCGAGGTCACCGCGTTGACCCCCGTGCCACCAGTTGGCACGTCGAAACAGCCGGCTCCGACTCTGAAGGCATCCTCTGCGCCACCACCAGCCGTCCTGACGCCATCCTTCTGGATTTCTCCATGCCCGGCATGGACGGCCCCACACCCCTGCGCGCGGCACAGTGCATCCCCGCCCTCGCTTCCGTCCCTGTTCTCTTTCTCACTGCCCGCGCATACTCCGGCCACGTCGCCGGCCTTGGTGCCGCAGGTGTCGTCGCCAAACCCTTTGACCCTCGTACGCTGGGAAGACAGATCGCCAGCGTCCTCTGTTGGAGTTGATCTACATGGCCTATAGCAACGCCGTTCTCGCCGCCAGCAACATCAGCCAGGGTTTCAAGCTGCAGCTTGACGCCGTTTGGGAGCGCAATCTCCCGCTTGTGCGCGACCGCCTCGACCGCCTCGACGCCTTCGTCTCCACCCTCTCCAGAGGCTCCGCCACGCCGCAGCAGTTTGAAGAGGCCGTCGACATCGCGCACAAGTTCTCCGGCTCGCTCGGCATCTTCGGCTACCCCGCCGGCAGCCAGTTCGCCGGCAACCTGGAGCGCCTGCTGCAGTCCACCAGGCCGGACCACAACGGCATCCGCAACGCCGTCCAGGCCATCCGCGCCACGCTCAACCTGTAGGCTCTCTCCTACCGCCCCATGGCCTCCGTCACTAACCACCGCGTCAGCTCCAGTCCACCCGCAAAGTTGTCCTCCTCCAACGGGGCCTTCCTTCCATCGGTGTACTCGTTGTAGACCCACGGGTCGACGTTCGCATACACCAGCCCATGCCCCGCATGGGCCACGGCCATCATCGTGTCGCCCTTGTCCGTCAACACCGCCTTCGCCGCACCGGACACCGTGATCGTGCAAGTCTCCTTCATCAGCGCCTTGTGCGCGTCATGGAAGATCCCGCCCGTCCCCGCGGCAATCGGCACAATCGTGTTCGCGTAGTCGTTGTTCAGTTCGCGGTTGCGCGTTACCGCGTTGTAGTGGATGCCGAACCGGTCGCTCAAAATATCCAGGTGCGTCTGGTCGGCGTGCTCGGAGTCATTCTCCATCATCACCAGTTCACCGCCCTGCTTCACCCACGCCTCGATCGCCGCCGCACTCGCCTCATCCATGTAGTGAGTATTCGGGTTCAGCGCCGGAATATCCGGCGACACGATCACATAGATCGAAACACCTTTCAGATCCGCAGCTGTCGGCGCATGGTCCAGCACCTCCGTCCGCATCCCGTACGCGCGGAACATCCGTCCCCACACCGAGTAGCCGCTGTTCGCGTCGTCATCCCACTTGTAGTGAAAGAGCTGCGCGCTCCCTGCCGGCGTCTTCCGCATCTGCGAGTTGAACCAGCCGTCCACCAGCACCGTCTTGCCGCGCGCCTTGCGCATCAACTCCGCTGCGTCCTTGCGCTGAGTGATCTCGCTCAACGCCAGCAAATACGCGCCCACGCCCTTCGCATCGTTGTCGCCGACTTCCTCGCCAATATAGTAGTCATACGTGCCGCTGCGATACGGCGTCCCGCCCAGCCCAGCCACCTTCACCGTGCCCGACAGCGTCCCGTCCGGCTTCACAAAGTGCTGCTGAATCCCCTCCCAGCCCTTCGTCACATTCTGCTCCAGCGACATCGGCGCGACGCCCAGCCGCACACCCTTCGCCATCGCATACACAAACATGCAGCTCGCCGAGGCTTCCAGATAGTTCCCCTTCTGCCCGCCCTTGTCCATCACCTGCCACCACAGCCCGCTCTGCGCATCTTGATAGCGCGCCACCGTCTGTAGCACGTTCCGCGCCACGTCCTCCAGCGCCAGCCGCTGCGGATCGGTCTCCGGCATCCGGTCCAGTACGTCCACCAGCGCCATCGCGTACCAGCCCATCGCCCGCGCCCACACCTCCGGGCTCAACCCCGTTTGCTTGTCCGCCCAACCCATCTTCTTCGAATCGTCCCAGCCATGGCGCAGCAGCCCCGTCTTGCGGTCGCGCATATGCTCATCCATCAGCAGCAACTGCCGCACAGCCGAATCCAGATCGTCCTGCTTCGCAAACGTGCGCCCGTAGCCCTCCATAAACGGCTCGGCCATGTACGCGCCATCCAGCCACATCTGGTTCGGATAGATCCCCTTGTGCCAGTACCCGCCCGCCGAGTTCTTCGGCTGAGCATGAACCTGCTCTTCCAGAAACGTCGCGGCCTTGTAGTAATTCTCCTTCTGCAACACCCGATACATCGTTAGCACACTGCGCCCCATCTCGATATCGTCCAGCGAGTGCTGATCCACCGGGAACGGCTTGCCGCCGCCGAAGTCGATCACCCCGTCCTTGTTCACCGAGCGGTCCACCGCCGCCTTCACATACTGGAACAGCCGCCCATCGCCGGTCGCACGCCACTCCGCGATCATGCCATCCAACAGCACACCCTCTTCATAGGTCCACTCACCCGGCCGCTTCACCGTATCGATGCGGCCATCCGGCCAAGCTGTCAGCGCCCGCTCCAGCACCGGATCACTCTCACTCACCCCACTCGTCTGGACTGTCGTCTGCCCCACCGCAACCACCGCAAACCAACCCGCAACACACACGACACCCAGCTTCAACATCGGCTTCATGAACATAACCTCAACGCCAACAGCATACCGGAGCACCTGCACCCTCGCTTTTCTACTCCCTATTCCCTACTCCCTATTCCCTGTTTCACTGGCACTCCAGCGCCGTCCACACCCCCGCCGCCGTCCCCGACGCGCCCGAGATCGCATAGTCTACAAACTGCCCCGGCCCCACAATTACACTGCCCGTCGCCGTGCAGCTCACATTCGTCGCCGCGTTGCACGTCAGCGCCGAGTTCACCATGGCACCCGGTGTCCCCACCCGCAGCGTCACCGTAATCGTGTTCGACTGCTGCGAGTAGACATTCAGCTGCGTCGCCGTGCACCCCATCGGCACCCACGCCAGCACACCCGTCGTCGCCGTCGTCCCCGTCTCCGTCGTGCTTGTGTTGGGTGAGTTCACCCCGTAAAACATCGTGTTGAAGTTCACCGCATGGAACATCGCGGCAAAGTTACCGCTTGCCGTTCCGCTGCTGCTGCCTCCATTGCCCGCCGCACCCGCCGTACCTTGCGGAATCCCGAAGTTCAGCACCGCCGCGTTCGCTGTACCAACGTTCGTCACCGTAGCCGCAGCCCCTGCCGCCAGCGTCGTCACTGTGCCAACCGTCACCGTAGCCGCTGACCCGGCCGCACCGGTCGGCCCTGCGCCGCCCGCCTGCGCCAGCACCGTCCACGCAGACGGACTGACGTCCGGCTCCGCGTTCGTGTTCTGCGCCAGCGCCAGGTACGTCGACCCCGTATACGTCACCGCATCATTCACCGCATAGGTTGCCGCCGGCAACCACGCACTACGGAAATTCACCCCCGCCAGCCCCGTCGCGCCGGTAGCGCCATTGCTTCCCGCAGAGCCCTGCGAACCCGTTGCACCCGTCGCTCCAGCCATTCCCTGAGACCCCGCCACACCCTGCGGCCCCTGCTGCGCCAGCAACGACCAGTACATCGGCGACACATCCGGTTGCTGACCACTATTCCCGGCCACCAGCGACACCCAACTCGACCCCAGCCACGTCACCACATCGCCCACTGCATAGTTCGTTGCCGAACTGTACGCCCCCCGATACACCAACCCCGGCGTCCCCGCCGCACCCGTGGCACCCGTCGCTCCTATAGCTCCCGTAACCCCCTGCGCGCCCGTAACCCCCTGTGGCCCGGTCGTGCCCGTCGCGCCCGTAACTCCCGCAACTCCTTGGGCCCCTGCCTGTCCCGCGACGCCTTGCAACCCCTGCACGCCTGTCGCGCCCACAGCTCCAGCCGCTCCCTGCAACCCCTGCACGCCCGCCGGCCCCTGAGGACCCGTCGCTCCCTGCAAACCCTGCGGCCCAGCCGATCCCACCAGCCCCTGCGCACCTGTCGCGCCTGTGGCTCCGGCCACACCCTGAACACCCTGCGCTCCCTGAGCGCCCTGCGTCGTGAGCACACCCCAATACGTCGGCGACACATCCGGCTGCTGCCCCACATTGAATGCCGCCCGCGACACCCAGCTCTCTCCCAGCCACGTCACCACATCGCCCAGCGTGTACTCCATGGCCGAGCTGTACGCCCCCTGATACACCATCCCCGGCAGCCCCGTCGCACCCGTCGCACCAGTTGCTCCTGAAGTCCCGGTAGCCCCATTCAATCCACTCAACCCCATCAGCCCCGTCGCGCCTGTGGCTCCAATCGTTCCCGTCGCGCCCGTTGTCCCGTTCTGAGCAAACATCGCCCAGAACGCCGGGCTCGCGCTCGGAGTATTGCCAAGGTTATTGCCGCTCAGCGACACCCACGCCGCCCCTGCCCACGTCACCCCATCCCCCGCGTTGTAGTTCATCGTCGAGTTGTACGCGCCAATAAAGTTCAATCCCACAGGCCCCTGCACTCCGGTTGGCCCCAGCGGTCCCTGCAACCCGGTCGCGCCCGTCACGCCCGGAATCCCCTGCGCCCCGGCCTGCCCCGCAGGCCCTTGCGCGCCTGTGATCCCCTGTTCACCCGGCGGCCCCACCGACCCCGGCGAGCCCGTCGCTCCCGTCGGCCCCGGCGAGCCCTGCAACCCCTGCACACCCTGAGGCCCCTGCGCCGTCAGCTCACCCCACATGCCCGGCACAAGCCCCGGCGTGTTGCCCACGTTGAAGCTCATCAGCGACGCCCAGCTCGCCCCATCCCACAGCACCACATCGCCCAGCGTATAGTTCGTCGTCGACTGGTACGCCCCGCGATACACTAGCCCCGGCGATCCTGTCGCGCCTGTCGCCCCGGCAACGCCAGTCGCTCCCGTCACGCCCTGGATGCCAAACCCCTCCGGCCCCTGCTGACCTGTAGCGCCCGTCGCCCCGGCCACACCGGTCGCGCCCGCAGCCCCCGGCGACGCCAGCAGTCCCCAAGTCCCCGGAGCCGCTCCTGGCGTATTGCCGTGGTTGTTCGCCACCTGCGACACCCACGTCGCTCCAGCCCACATCACCACATCGCCCGCACTATAGTTCGTCGTCGACTGATACGCCCCCTGATACACAAACGCCCCCGACACCCCTTGTAACCCCGGAGCTCCGGTCTCTCCAGTCGCACCCCTGGGGCCCGTAGCACCCGCCACTCCCGCAACACCCTGCAAACCTGTAGCACCGGTTGCCCCGGCAACACCCGTTGCGCCCGTTGCTCCTGCCGCACCCGCGACACCTGTAGCACCCGTAGCTCCTGCCGCTCCAGACAATCCCGCCAAACCCGGCGCTCCAGTAGCTCCAGTTGCTCCCGTCGCACCCACCCCGCCACTCGAGCCCCCAGCACTCCCCACCAGCGCAATCATCAGCGACGGCGCATGGCTCGTCTCATCATTCTCTTTGCTGTCAAACTGCACCGACACCCCACTGCCCGCCGTCAGCGCCAGCCCATAGTTCGGAGTCCCGCCCGCCGCCGTGCCGCTCACCCACTGCTGCACCTCGCTCGTCACATCAAATGTGACAAACTCCCCCACCGCGCCCACATTCTCGCTCGCCAGCACTGAGCCCAGCCCCGGCAGCGTCTGATACGTCACGCCCAGCTCCGTCCACGCGCCCTGCACCGGCTGCACACTCACCGAGCCGCCCGCGTCCGCCCGATTGCAGTACACCGTCAGCGTCGCCTTTGCGATCTGCCCCGCCGTCGTCCCCGCCGGCAGCGTGCCCAGATCGAACTGCATCAGCGCTGAATACCCGCCGCCCACATCCAGATTGCTCAGTGTCCCCGCATTCACCGTCGGCTGCGCGCTCGACACATGCGCGTCACCTACCAGCGTCGCCTGCTGCGCCTGCACCCCCCACACGCACAGCATCGCCAGCAACCAGACCACAGTTGCGCGCAACAAAACATCCGCTCTGCCCCCGCGTCGGAGCTTGCCGTCCAAATCCCGCCGTCCTTGCAACAACGATCACAACTCAACGACGCACGTTGCCGCTGGCCTCCAACTCTGCGCCATGCGGTTCGCGGACAACACCAAAACTCATACAGCTAGGGGATTACTCAGTTGTAGCCGTTCACCCCCACAAAATCAACCCCCGCATCTCTTCGCTACTCCCTACTCCCCACTCCCTGCCTTATGAGACCATCCCCACAGCAACTATGCCGACCGCCGACCTGGACACCGCCGCCGCCCACCACCTCAAGCGCCAGCTCAACCTCCGCGATCTCGTCCTCTCGCAGATCCTCACCGTCGTCGGCAGCTCTTGGGTTGGCCTCGCCGCCGGCCTCGGCCACGCGCAGACCGTCGTCTGGCTCTTCGCTTTCGCTGTCTTCTATGCCCCCATGGCCGTCGCCGTCTTCTACCTCAACCGCGAGATGCCCCTCGAAGGCGGCCTCTACGTCTGGGCGCGCCGCTCCTTCGGCGACACCCTCGGCTTCCTCACCGCCTGGAACATCTGGGCCTACGGCCTCTTCGTCATCGCCTTCCTGCTCTTTCAGCTCCCCAGCGAATTCGCCTTCATGGTCGGCCCCTCCGCCGCCTGGATACCCGACAACCACGCCGTCGTCCTTACTTCTCTGGCGGTCTTACTCACCCTGCTCACCCTCTCCGCCCTGCGCGGCCTCGCCCTCGGCAAGTGGATACACAACGTCTCCGGCACCGCGATGATGATCGCCTTCGCCCTGCTCATCGCCGCACCCTTCTGGGCCTACGCGCACCACCTGCCCATCCACTTCACGCCCTTCGAGCTGCACCTGCCGCACACCGACCCCACCTCGCTCGCCCTCATCGGCCAGATCATCTTCGCCGCCTCTGGCCTCGAGTACATCGCCATCATGGCCGGCGAAGCCAAATCCCCCTCCCGCGACATCGGCCTCTCCATCATCATCGCCAGCCCCATCATCGTCGTGATGTTCATCCTCGGCACCGCCTCCGTGCTCGCCTTCCATGAGCTCATGCACTCGACGATCAACTACATCGCACCCATCCCGCAGACGCTCCGCCTCGCCTTCGGAGACTCCAGCACCGCCACACTTCTCGCCCGCTTCGTCATCCTCCTGCTTCAGATCCGCATCCTCGGCGCCGCCAGCTACATCTTCGCCGGCGTCGCACGCCTGCCCATGGCCGCCGGCTGGGACCACCTCATCCCCGCCTGGTTCTCGCGCCTGCACCCGCGCTACCGCACCCCTGTGAACTCCATCCTCTTCGCGGCTACGATCATTGCCGCGCTCATCGTCCTCGGCTCCGCAGGAGTCCACGCCGCCGAAGCCTTCAACGTCCTCAACAACGCCTCCACCGAGTTCTACGTCCTCGCCTACTTGGTCCTCTTCGCCATCCCCATCGCCCTCGTCCTGATGAGAAAACCGGGTGCCCCACGTCTCGCTTCTGAGACGTGGGTTTCGCAGGATGCCATCGGTAACCGCATCCCTCTCTGGGCTGTCCTCCTCTGCGCCGTCGGCTTTCTCTCCGTCCTCTTCACCTTTGGCCTCAACGCCTACCCCTTCGACACCGCCGCCAGCCCACTCCCCTTCGCCGCCAAGATCCTCGGCACCGTCCTGCTCATCAACCTCCTCGGCTACACCTTCTACAAACTCCGCAACACCCGTCCCTCCTCATAGAACCCACCCACACAGCCCGTCATCTCGACCGGCCAACAGAAGCGGAGAGATCCCTGCATTTCGCAGGATGCCTGCCTGGCGCATCGCTCGTCTCGCCACAACCGCCGTGGCGTACCTTTCTTTAAAACCATCGCGTACTCTGCGTGAACGCCTTTGCCCTTGCTTTTGCCTTTGCTTACCCGGAGCAGTACCCTTCCTTTATGTCTGCGACGACCTACAACACCCCTGGCCACCACCCATCTCCCGACAAGCTCGTCAAGCTTCCCTCGCTCGTCACCGCCTTCTACGCCAACCACCCCGACCCCGAGAACCCCGCCGAGCGCGTCTCCTTCGGCACCAGCGGACACCGCGGCTCGTCGCTCTCCACCAGCTTCAACTACGCGCACATCCTCGCCATCACGCAGGCCATCGTCGAGTACCGCGCCAAAGAAAACACCACCGGCCCGCTCTTCCTCGCGCAGGACACCCACGCCCTCTCCGAGCCCGCCTTCGTCTCCGCTCTCGAGGTCCTCGCCGCCAACGGCATCAACACCATCATCGACACCGGCTACAACTCCGCCTCCACCATCGCCGGCTTCACTCCCACGCCCGCGCTCTCGCACGCCATCCTCACCTACAACGACGAGCACCGTAATGATCCGGCCCCCATCGGTCTGGCCGACGGCATCGTCATCACCCCCTCGCACAACCCACCCGAGGACGGCGGCTTCAAGTACAACCCGCCCACCGGCGGCCCCGCCGACACCACCGCCACCAAGTGGATACAGGACCGCGCCAACGAACTCATCAAAAACAAGCTCCAGGGCGTCAAGCGCCTCAGCTTCTCAAAAGCCCTGCACGCCCCCACCACCCATCGCCACGACTACATCACCAACTACGTCACCGACCTCGCCAACGTCATCGACTTCGCCCCGCTCGCCGGCACCTCGCTCAAGCTCGCCGTCGACCCGCTCGGCGGAGCCGGCGTCGCCTACTGGCCGCGCATCGCCGAAGCCCTCCACGCGCAGTACAAGCTCGACCTCGCCATCCTCAACCCCTACGTCGACCCCACCTTCCGCTTCATGACCCTCGACTGGGACGGCAAGATCCGCATGGACTGCTCCTCGCCCAACGCGATGGCGAGCATGATCGCCAACAAGGACCTCTACGACGTCGCCTGGGCCTGCGACACCGACCACGACCGCCACGGCATCGTCACCCGCAGCTCCGGTCTCCTGAACCCCAACCACTACCTCGCCGTCTGCATCCAGTACCTCTTCACCAACCGCCCCGACTGGTCTGAAAAAGTAGGCATCGGCAAAACGCTAGTCTCCTCCTCCATCATCGACCGCGTCGCCAAGGGCCTCAACCGCCCCATGCTCGAAGTCCCCGTAGGCTTCAAGTGGTTCGTCGACGGTCTCATCGACGGCACACTGGGCTTCGTCGGCGAAGAGTCCGCCGGCGCCACCTTCCTCCGCCGCAACGGCACCGTCTGGACCACCGACAAGGACGGCCTCATCTGCGGCCTCCTCGCCGCCGAGATGACCGCCCGCACCGGCAAAGACCCCGGCATCCTCTACAACGAACTCACCGCCAAATACGGCGCCCCCGTCTACCAGCGCATCGACGCCGAAGCCACCAAGGAACAAAAGGCCAAGCTCTCCAAACTCAGCGCCGCGCAGGTCACCGCGAAGGACCTCGCCGGTGAACCCATCACCGCCATCCTCACCGAAGCCCCCGGCAATCACGCCCCCATCGGAGGCCTGAAAGTCACCACCGAAAACGGCTGGTTCGCCGCCCGCCCCTCCGGCACCGAAGACGTCTACAAAATCTACGCCGAGAGCTTCAACGGCGAAGCCCACCTAAAACAAATCCAGCAAGAAGCCAAAGCCTTAGTCGCCAAAGCCATCGCCTGATCCCGCCGCCAGCTCAGATCATCTCGACCGTAGGCCGCGCTTTTGCGGCCGCAGCGAAGAGACCCCTGTATTGGTCTTGGTTGTTGCGGGGTGCCCCGTTCATGACGCGCTCTTTGCGGCATGAACGGGATGCGAATGCCAGAGTGGTCTCTCGCATTTCAAACATCGATTCGCAGGCCACCAGCCTCGCTACTCCCCCAACATCACCACTCCGAAGGGGCATGGCTTCAGCCGGGCCAAAAGCCCTGGGGGCCAAAGGCCCGCACCTTGCTGCCGCAGGCTGGAGCGAAGCCTGAGCGAAGTCGAAGGACCCAGCGACCGAATTGCCTTCTTCAAGGATCAGCGACCGTCTAGTGATGGCCTCCACCACTCCCACCGCCACCACCATGCGAACCACCACCCCCTCCGCCACCGGAGAACCCACCACCTCCATGCGAACCACCTCCACCACCCGAACCGCCGCCTCCATGAAATCCACCACCACTACTTCCCCCATGAAACCCACCACCACCTGAGAACCCGCCACCCCGGCTCCCGCCGCCACCCAGCGGCACCGACACCGTCGTAGTCCTCCCGCCCTGCACCATCTCATGCGCCGCCGAAAAACTCTGCGACTTGTGATCGAACGTAATCGGCACTGTCTGCGGCCTCATCATCGGCACCGCCTCCACACGCCCCGTCTGCCGCATCACCGCGGTTGTCATCAGGTTCCGCGCCTCCAGCCGAGGAGCGTCCGCCCGCGCCAGCGCTGCAAACACCGGCTGCCTAAACTCCTTCGGCGGCCCGCCCAGCACCTTCACCGGAGCGCTATGGTCGAACGCCACACGCTGCACCTGGCCCTGCTTCCAGTTCTTCGTCTCATACAGGCCATGCTTCAGGTTCAGCGGCTCCTTGCCGCGCTCATCCTTCGGATGCAGCGGCACATACCCGCGCACGTTCCCATTCTTCACCCACCGTACCGGGCACCGATGGTGCCGCCGCGTTCCCGCAGCCCACACATAATGCCGCCCGCGATACAGCCACCCACCCGCATGGCACACCGCCCAGTCATACGGGTACACACTCGCAATCACCTCCGAATCCACCAGCTCCATCTGCAGCGTCAGCGGGTCCTGCGCATACCAGCTGCGAATTGCATACGGGTCGCACGGAAAGAACGGGTCATCAAAGTCCTCTTCCAGATACCCAGGCCCGGCATATCCCTGCCCAACAGCACCCGCCTGCGTCGGCAACGCAATCGGTTGCGACTGCCCCACCAGCGTCTCCTGCTGCGGAACATACGCCGCGTCTACAAACCGTGCGCTCTGCGCCACCGGCTCCGGGCGCTGCACCTCAGCCTGTGTCGGTGCCTTCGCCACGCCACTCTGCGGATGCCGCCACCCACCCGTCGGCTCCCAGCATCGGCCGCTGTCACAGTCGAAAAAATGCCCCTGCTTCTCCAAATCCACCAATCCCGGAATCGGCTCACTCAGCCCCGCGTCCTTCATCGCCTTCGCCATCGCGACGTTGCGCTCATCCACCTGCGTCTTCACCCACGCGTCCCAGCCTGCCCCCGTCGCCGTATCGAACGACTTGTCCATCTTCGCGTTCCGCAAAATGCGCCCGTGGCTCATCAGGATCGCCTGTCCATCCCCCACATGCCGCAAAGCGAACCCGCGATGCAGCAGCATGTTCTCGCCCACAGGCGTCACCAGCATCGCATCCAGAAAGCTGTCGATCCGCACATAAGCCCGCTGCGGATAATGCAGCCCCACGCCATCGCTCGGAGTTCGCACCTCAAAGGTCTCGCCCGCAAACTCCGGCGCCACATCCATCGTCATCGTGCCACTCAGCAGGTTCAATGCTGTATGCGGAACACCATCGGTCGCAATCAGCTCATCGAACGTCAGCACCGAGTTCGGCGCAAGGTACACGGTCGACGCATCCTCAAACTCCACCACCGCGCGGCCATCGCCCGTCACCAGGTTGAAGCCCTCATACACCGGCATGTCCACCGCAGCCTTCTGCCACTCCGAACCGCTCGCCTTCTCGCCCTCCTTGCCGCGGGACACGCGCACATCGCCCTCCACATAACTCACCCGCACAATCTGCGGAAAGGTCTGCGCCTCAGGCTTCTTGCCTTCGGCATGCAACGCTGAGTTTTGAAGAGAAAGGAGAGGAAGAACCAACAACGGAAGAAACGGACGAACACGACGCGCGACGCTCATGGCAAGCCTCAATCCCAGACCGCACAAACCAGACCGCACAACCATCGGAGAGTCCCAACGCGGTGCCACCGAGCGGCACACTCGCGCCTACATCATCCGGGGAAAGCCATGATAACAAAACCAGGCTGTTCCGCTAGAGTGACGCAACCCATATCAAAAAGGTTGCACCATTTTTGGATCAGAGAATGTCCACCGGGTGCCCCATGTCTAGTTTCTGAGACATGGGTTCGCACAACACCAACCTCACTACCCCCTTGACACACCCGATACAATTTAAACAGCGATAGAAGCAGTAAACAGCCACCAGCCGCAGGCTTTCGCATCAAAGAGCATCATGGGGATCAGACCTCCACAAGTCCGCCCCTAACTCTCCATCGCTCAAGATTTTAAATCAAAAAGTACCCGGGGGGAGGGGTGGGGGTACCACCACCTTCCGCAATAAATCAGCGTTCCACGTGCAACACTACTTCGCCGGCTCACCCTTCACATCCGGCCCAAGCTCCACCCGCGTCCGAATCAGCGTATCCGCAACCATACGCCCGAACACAGCCTTACCCTTGTCGTTCAGGTGCGTGCGGTCCAGCTTCGCAGCGGCACCATTCTCCGCCTTGGCATCGGCATGTCCCACTGCATCGAACGCATCGGCCTGCGCCTGCGTCATCGTATCCAGCAGCTTCGTCGACATCGCATTCAGGTCGATGCAAGTGATGCCCTCTTCCGCCGCCATACGCCGAGCCGCTGCCGCATAGTCGTTCAGGTCCTCCTTCACCTTGCCATCGACAAACGTCCTCCTGCTCAGCGGCGTAACGATCACCGGCACAGCACCAATCGCCCGAGTCTCCGCAACATACTGCTTCAGCTGCGCCGCATACGTCGTCTCCGGATCGGTATGCCGCGCCGCATCCGGCTTCTGGTCGTTGTGCCCGAACTGGATCAGGTAGTAGTCACCCTTCTGCGCCAACGCCTTCGCCCACGCACCCTCATCACGGAAGCTCTTGCTGCTCCGCCCATTCAGTGCATCGTCGATGCACCTCACCTGCGGCGCCATCAGCGCACAGAACCCAGGCCCCCAACCGCCCTCCGGCGCCGTCGTCGAATCCCCCACCAGCACAATCGTCACCGGGCCGCCCTCATAGATCTTCATCGCCTTCACACCCGCTGGCGGCAGCTTCGCCGCCTCCGGCAGCACATACCGGAACATCGCCGGCACCACCTGCCCCAGGTCCACCGCCACCATGCGCCCGAACACATAGCTTCCCGCCCAGTTCAGGTGCGTCTTGTCCGGGATCGTGTTGCCATCTTTGTCTTTCTTACTGATGCCCAGTTTGTCGGCAGCAGTCGGCCCAATCTTCTCCAGGTACGCAATGCTCTCCGTCTGCAGGTCGACCAGCGGCACCTTCATCTCCATCGCCACGCCCTGCATCGCCTCGCAGTGCTCAGTCAGGTCGCTATGGATCTTGCCATCCTCGCCGAAGTATCGCCGCGTGATCGGAGTCACCAGCACCGGCTTGATGCCCGCCGCCCGCGCCTCGCTCACGAACACCTTCAGGTTCCGCACATAGTCCGGTATCGGCACCTGCCGGTCGAGATGCTCCTTCGTCACCAGGTCGTTATGCCCAAACTGGATCACCATGTAATCCGGCTTCGTCGCCAGCGCGTGGTCCCATAGCCCCTGCTCGCGATACGTCTTCGTGCTCGCGCCGCCCTTCGCCATGTCCAGGCAATCAACCCGCGCATCGAAGTTCGCGCAGAACCCGCGCCCATAACCCGCGTTCTCTGTCTGCGTCGAATCGCCAATTAAATCAACCCTTACAGCGATGCCCGGCTTTCTCACCGCAGCCGTCGCAGCATCGAACGCCAGCGCAGGATCACCCTGCCCCACCGCCACGCCACAACACATCGCCACACTCAGTACCAAAACAAAACAACGCTTCACCAATTCAGACCTCACTCCAGGTAACGCCATGGTATACATGCTTCCGTCCATTTGACATCTGCGCACACTGGCATACTACCGCTCCACAAGCAACCCCTTAAGCACCACGCATTGCTCCGCTGCACCTCTGCCGACTGCCACCTCCGGGCTAAAGTTTCAGCCCATTTAGCCGAGTTCTATACGACAAAGGAGCACCTATGCAGACATGATTCGCAGCATCCGTTATCTCCAGGCTCGCCCACTGCGCCGCCCTCGCCTTCACATCATCTGCCGCGGCTCAGTCGGATGGGGTCTTCTGTTTTCCCGCTTCCTCACAACTCAGCGCCCGCTCACCTTCGCAAAGTCGATGAATGCGCGCGCCGGATTGGTGTGGATCAGCTTCACGTTCACCTTGTCGCCGACATCCAGCCCCTGCTCGTTCTGCACCACGCGCCCTTCGAACGGCGGCCGGATCACGCGCACATACACGCCCTTGTCGCTCGCGCCCGTAACCACACCCGGAAACACCTGGCCCACGCGGTCAGCCATGGCTACAGCCGCCACGCGCTTCTGCATATCGCGCTCGATCTTCCGCAGCGCCTTGTCTGCATCGTTGCAATGCTGCGCAATCGCGCCAAGTTCTTCATCGCTGTACGGAGCAGGCTCATTCCGCGTCATCGCGTGCAGCACACGCTGCGTTACCAGGTCGGGAAATCGCCGGTTCGGTGCGGTCGAGTGCGTGTAGTCTCGTGCCGCCAGTCCGAAGTGTCCAGTCGGATCGTCATCCGGCCGCATCAGCATGTACTGCCCTGGCCCCATCAGCTTGATTACCGCAACCGCCAGGTCCGGATAGTGAATTGAGTCCGTCCGCCGTTGCTCTTCCAGAAAGTTGTTCAAAGCCACCGAGTCCGGATTCACCGGCAGCTCCGTGCCATGCTCATGCGCCAGTGCCACAATGCGGTCCCAGCGCCGCGGCACCACCACCACGCGCTGCAATCCGCTGCGCCCACCTTTGCGCAGAGTCCGCGCCATCACTCCGTTGGCAGCCACCATCAGGTCTTCGATCAGGTTCATCGCACGGTTCTGCGTAGCTTCACCGATGTCGATCACACGGCCGTCGACCACCACTGGGTCAGCCTCGGCCTTATGAAACTCCAGCGCACCGCGCTTCACCCGCGCCGCATGCAGAAGCTGCACCGCCTCGTCCTGCAGCTTCAACTGCTCTGCCAGCCAGTTTGCCGGCAGGCCATCGCCACCTCCCAGGCTCGCATCCGCATCATGCTCCCGCGCGCTGTCACTCCGCAACGACATCACATCGTCATCAACTACACCCGCGGCCGTCTTCTCCAGCCACGGTCCCACACGCGAGTACGCCAGCTGCGCGCGGTTCCGCACCATCGCCAGCGAAACGCCCTCTTCCACAATCTCCCCTTCGGCGCCTACAACGAACGTCATCATCACCGCCAGCCGGTCGGCTGCCTCGTTCAGGCTCGTCAACCCGGTTGAGAGTTCCAGCGGCAGCATCGGAAAGTTCTTTACCGCCGTATAGATCGTCTGCGTCTGCACCTCGGCGTGTTTGTCGATCGGGCTGTCCTGCTCCACCGCGGCGGCTACATCGCCAATCGCGACCCTCAGGCGAATTCCGCCCGGCACACGGTCAGCCACCTCAATCTGGTCCAAGTCTCTCGACGTATCATTGTCGATCGACGACCACCCCAGCGGTCTCAGGTCCTCTACACCTGACGGCACCGCCAGCGACGCATAGCGCTGCTCGATCGCCGCCATCTGCTCGGCGACACCGTCGCCAAACTCAGGCTTGAACCCTGCGGTATGCATCTCATCCAGCGCCGCCTGCGCCAGGTCAAACGGAACATGATGCGTCCCATCCGGGTGCCAGCTGCCAAACGGTGGGTGTCCACCCTCACCATGTTGTTCGTTCGTCTGATGTTGCCGATTGTGTTTCCCGTGGTCGTCATGCTTCCTGAAAGACATGCCCCGCAGACTACCACGCCAACGTTGTCGAATGTCTATTTCCTATGCCGTACGTCTTTCAGCGTAGTATGTAGGCACAAAGGAGACCTCCGAGGATGCCGGCATCGCATAGCTGTATCACATGCGCCATCCGTGGACCGCAGTGTTTCTGCACACTGCCGGCTCTGGACCTCCTTGATCTCGACACCATCGGTGCGCCGCACGACATCGCAGCCAATCAGACCGTCCTCCGCGAAGGTTACTCCGCCGATCGCGTCTACATCATCTGCAAGGGACGTATCAAGATCTCCGCGGCCTCTGAAGGCGGCCGCCTGCTTCTCGTCCGCATCGCCGGCCCCGGCGACGTCCTTGGCCTCGCTTCGATCCTGCGCACCACGAACCACAAGGTCACGGCGGAGACCATCGAACCCTGCCAGCTCAAATCCATCCCTCGCGCTGCCTTCATCGACTTCATGCGTGGCTCACCCGACGTCAGCCAGAACACCGCCCTCGCCGTCGCCCGCGAGTACGAGGCTGCGCTCCTCAGCGCCCGCCGCCTCGCACTCTCCACCTCCGCAGCCGGCAAGCTCGCCAGCGCTCTGCTCGACTGGGCCCGCATGAACCACATCCACAATAACGAAGCCCTCGAGTTCGCCATGCCCCTCACCCACGAAGAGTTGGCCTGCATGGCTGGCCTCTCGCGCGAGACCGTCACCCGCCTCCTCGCCCGCTTCCGCGTCGAGGGCCTCGTTGACCAGCAGGGTGAGCGCATGACCCTCCACGAACCCGCCAAGCTGCAGTCGCTCTACTGCTGACTCACGCCGCAGTGGCCTCGATAGGCTTGCCCTCCACATCGTCCGTTCGGTGGTCGATCCACTCATAGTCGTAGGCCTCATGCGTCACCAGCGGCACGCGGTCGAAGTTATACGTCGGCGGAGGGCTCGGCACGGTCCACTCCAGCCCATACGCCTTCCACGGGTTCCGCGCCGCAATCGGCCCGTACTTCAGGCTCCATAGCAGATACATCATCGACAGCAGATATCCCAGCCCCATCACCGTCGCACCGGCGGTCGACATCACATTCAGCATCTGCCACTCCGGCGGATACATCGCATACCGCCGTGGCATGCCCATATATCCCAGGATGAACTGTGGTCCGAAGGTAAAGAAGAACCCCACAAAGATCAGCAGTGCGGCCAGCTTCGCAGGCTGCTCCGGATACATCCTGCCGAAGATCTTCGGCCACCAGAAGTGCAGCCCGCCCAGGAACGCCATGATCACCGCGCCCACCATCACAAAGTGAAAATGCGCGACCACAAAGTAAGTCTCGGTCAGTTGCACATCCATGCCCGTCGCGCCCAGGAACACGCCCGTGCAGCCGCCAATCACAAACAGCCCTATGAAGCCCAGCGCATACACCATCGGCGCATCGAACCGGATCGACCCTTTGTACAGCGTCGCCACCCAGTTGAACACCTTGATCGCCGAAGGCACCGCCACCATCATCGTCAGCAAGCTGAACACCAGCGCCGAGTACTGGCTCACTCCCATGATGAACATGTGGTGTTCCCACACAAAGAACCCGAACACTGCAATCGCAACCGAGCTGAACGCAATCGCCGTGTATCCGAAGATCCGCTTCCGGCTGAAGCACGCGATCAGCTCACTCATCACCCCCATCGCCGGCAGCAGCATCACATACACCGCCGGGTGTGAGTAGAACCAGAACAGATGCTGAAACAGCAGCGGGTCGCCCCCCAGCCTGGGATCGAAGATGCCCACGCCCAGCAGCCGCTCAATCGCCACCAGCACAATCGCAATCGACACTACCGGCGTGCCCAGGATCATGATGATCGCCGTCGCATAGTTTGCCCAGACAAACAGCGGCAGCCGAAACCACGTCAGTCCCGGCGCGCGCATCCGGTGCGTCGTCACGATGAAGTTCAACCCCGTGAAGATCGAGCTGAACCCGGCAAAGAACGCCGCCAGCCCGCCCGAGATCACGTTCGTATTCACAAACCGCGTGCTCAGCGGTGTCGTAAACGTCCACCCCGTATCGAGGCCGCCGGCCACCACCGTATACAGCAGCAGCGCCGCGCCGATCATGTAGCAGTACCAGCTCAAAAGGTTGATCTTCGGAAACGCCAAGTCTCTCGCCCCCAGCATCAGCGGCAGAAGGAAGTTCCCCAGCACCGCGGGGATCGCCGGGATCAGCACAAAGAACACCATCACCACACCATGCATGGTGAACACCTTGTTGTAGGTGTCCATCGCCATCAGATCGCTGCCCGGCGTCAGCAGCTCCAGCCTCAGCAGCATCGCCAGCAGCCCACCCACCAGGAAGAAGAACGTCACGCCAATCAGGTACAACAGCGCGATCCGTTTATGGTCCTGCGTCAGCAGCCAGCTCTTCAGGCTATGGTCGACATTCAGATAGTTGTAGCTCTTCGTCGCCTGTTCCTGCTTCGGCGTGGCAGCCCCTTCCAGCGGCGCGGTCAAGGTGCTCATCGACCACCTGCCTTCAGCGCCAACGAAGCTGCCGCCACACAATGCGTCATCGCAGCTTGCGACACCGCCAGCACCGCCAACACAATCAGTGGCGGACACTCACTCCGCGTCGCATATCCCGTGCAAGTGCCCTTGCACTTGCACGCTTCCCGTGAACTCCCCGCCGCGCAAACACTCTCTTTCGTCGAGACCTCTGGCATGGACACCGACCTCCATCGCCATCCTCACGTCTCGTCCCGCTTGCGTCGGTGATTGCAATCACATCGAATTACGACCCACCCAGCAAAAAGAAGCCCTCCACTAAGCGTGCGAGCGACAGGCCCTCTTGCATTACCTGGCAATCCCTGCCCAGCTAACCCCTTGATTCAGAAAATCAGTCATGAAAGCAGCCGCATCAGCCGATGACTTCCACGAATCCGCACAGTGGCACCAAACATCGAACTATATGCACGAATACCGCACCAAAACTATCAACCCTATCGCAAACGGACTAGCATAATTAACGTCATGGCGCCCACCACCACCGCTGCAAAACCCAAGTCGCAACCGGCCTCCACCACCAAACCTGCTCCTGCCCGCGAAACCTCCGGCTCTTCGCGAGAGGCCCTTAGCTCTTCGCGAGAAGCTACCTTCGACATCTTCCGTCGCTGGGGCTACCTCCAGGCCTCGCTCGATCCCCTCGGCCAGTTCCTCCCGCCCGAGCCCTTCCCCACCGCGCCGCCGGACGGTCCCGACGCCGCCGAAGCCCGCAGCTACTACTGCTCCACCATCGGCGCCGAGTTTATGCACATCCCCTCGCCCGAGATCCGCGCCTGGATTCAGCAGCGCCTCGAGGCCCCCGCGCCCACCGCCGACCTCCTCACCGCCAACCGCGTCCTCAATGGCCTCATCCGCGCCGACGTCTTCGAGCAGGTCATCCAGCAGCGCTACCTCGGCACCAAGCGCTTCTCCCTTGAAGGACTCACCGTCCTCATTCCCTTCCTCGACCAGCTTCTCTCCACCTCCGCCGACCTCGGTGTCACGCACTGCCTCTTCGCTATGGCGCATCGTGGACGCCTCAACGTCATGGTCAACACCGTCGGCCGCAGCTCCTTCGAGGTCTTCGCAAAGTTTGAGGATGTCGACCCGCGCTCCACCATGGGCGGCGGCGACGTCAAGTACCACATGGGCGCCACCGGCACCTTCACCACGCCGAACGGCAAATCCGTAGAGCTACACCTCGCCTCGAACCCCTCGCATCTCGAAGCCGTGAATCCCGTCATCATGGGCCGCACCCGCGCCTACCAGACGCGCCTCGGCGAAGTCGGCATCCAGCAGACGCTCCCCGTCATCCTCCACGGCGACGCCGCCTTCGCCGGCCAGGGCATCACCGCCGAAAGCCTCAACCTCGCCACGCTCGAAGGCTACAACCTCGGCGGCACCATCCAGGTCATCACCAACAACCTGCTCGGCTTTACCGCGCTGCCGTCGGAGTCCAACAGCTCGCGCTTCGCCTCCGACCTCGCCAAGCGCCTGCCCATCCCCATCTTCCACGTCAACGCCGAAGACCCGCTCGCCGTCACACGCATCGCCGCTCTGGCCGCGGAGTTCCGCGCCACCTTCCACTCCGACGTCG
This sequence comes from Granulicella sp. 5B5, assembly GCF_014083945.1. Lineage (GTDB taxonomy): Bacteria > Acidobacteriota > Terriglobia > Terriglobales > Acidobacteriaceae > Granulicella. The sequence goes on from NZ_CP046444.1 coordinate 1,060,021, forward strand.
TCATCGACCTCATCGGCTACCGCCGCCACGGCCACTCCGAGGTCGACGACCCCACTGTCACCCAGCCGCGCCGCTACGCCGCCATCAAGAACCACCCCACGCTCTCCAAGCTCTACGCCGACTCCATCGGCATCGACCCCACCGCTGAGATCGAAGCCGTCCAGAACCGCTTCCTCGCCGACCAGAAGGACGCCACCCAGGCCGATCATCGTCCGCACATGCACTCGCTGCCTGCCTTCTGGTCGCCCTTCTACGGCGGCCATCTGCGCGCCGACGACAACCCGCACACCGGCATCGACGCCGCCGAAGCCGCAGCGCTCTCCACCGCGCTCACCACCGCGCCCGCCGGCTTCCACATTCATCCCAAGGTTGAAAAGCTCCTCGCCCAGCGCGTCGAGATGGGCAGCGGCCACAAGCCTCTCGACTACGGCATGGCCGAGCTCCTCGCCTACGCCTCGCTGCTCAAGGCCGGCGTGCCCGTCCGTCTCACCGGGCAGGACTCCCAGCGCGGCACCTTCAACCAGCGCCACTCCGTCTTCATCGACATCGAGACCGAGGTCCGCTACTCGCCGCTCAACAACATCGCGCCTGACCAGGCACGCTGGGAGGTCTACAACTCCATGCTCTCCGAGGCCGCCTGCCTCGGCTACGAGTACGGCTTCTCCCGTGACTACCCCGAAGCCCTCACGCTCTGGGAAGCCCAGTTCGGCGACTTCGCCAACGGCGCGCAGATCATCATCGACCAGTTCATCTCCGCCGCCGAGGCCAAGTGGAACCTGCTCTCCGGCGTCGTCATGCTCCTGCCGCACGGTTACGAAGGCCAGGGCCCCGAGCACTCCAGCGCGCGCATGGAGCGCTACCTCCAGCTCGCCGCGCAGGACAACATCCAGATCGCCCAGCCCTCCACGGCCGCGCAGTACTTCCATCTGCTCCGCCGCCAGGCGCTGCGCAAGTGGCGCAAGCCGCTCGTCGTCTTCACCCCCAAGTCGATGCTCCGCCACCCCGACGCGCTTTCGCCCGTCGCCGACCTCGCCCGCGACTCGTTCCTCAACATCATCCCCGACAACGACACAAAGAACGCGCGCCGCGTCCTCGTCTGCACCGGCAAGATCGGCCACAACCTCCGTGTCGAACGCAACAAGCGCGGTCTCACCGACGTCGCCATCGTCTTCGTCGACCAGCTCTACCCCTGGCCCGAAGCCGAGCTCCGCGCGGCACTCGACCAGCACACCACAGCCACCGAGATCGTCTGGGTGCAGGAAGAACCGGCCAACATGGGCGCACACTCTTACGTCATGCCGTTGCTCAAGCGCGTCACGGGAGACCGCCCATTACTCAGCGTCAAACGCACCGCCTCCGCCAGCCCCGCCACCGGCTCCGCCAAGGCTCACGAGATGGAAGAAAAAACCCTCATCGACCTGGCCCTGGGCCACAGCGCTTAACTCTTCCAATAAATCAAAAGCCCCTCGCACACCATCGTGAGGGGCTTTTCCATTGCGTACATCGCGTTCAACACTGCGTACTCTGCGTGAGAGCTTTTTCTTCCTCACACACAAACTCTCCCATAACCCGCAGCATCTCACTCTCCCAGATGCCCCTGTTCGCCTTCTCCGCCCTCATCTTCGGCACCGCGGTCCTCGCCGGCCTGCTCGGCGCGCTCACCGGCCTTGGCGGCGGAGTCGTCATCGTCCCCGTCCTCATCATCCTCTTCAAGGTCGACATCCACTACGCTATCGGCGCCTCACTCGTCTCCGTCATCGCCACGTCTTCAGGCGCCGCCGTAGCCTACGTCCGCGAGGGCTACTCCAACGTCCGCATCGGCATGTTCCTTGAGGTCGCCACCACGCTCGGCGCCATCCTCGGTGCCTGGCTCACCACGCGCGTCTCCTCCAACGCCATCTCCATCGTCTTCGGACTCGTCCTGCTCTACTCCGCGCTCGCCTCGCTGCGCAGCCGCCACGACTCCCTCGTTACCGACGGCTCGCCTCTAGCCCGCCGCCTCAAACTCACCGGCACCCTGCCCGATGACTGCGGCAACCACCAGCCCTACACCGCCCAGCGCGTCCCACTCGGCTTCTCCGTCCTCTTCGGAGCAGGCGCACTCTCCGGACTCCTCGGCATCGGCTCCGGCGCAGTCAAGGTCCTCGGCATGGACCAGGCCATGGAGCTTCCCTTCAAGGTCTCCACCACCACCAGCAACTTCATGATCGGCGTCACCGCCGCCGCCAGCGCCGGCGTCTACCTTGCCCACGGCTACATCGACCCCGGCCTGTCGATGCCCGTCATGCTCGGCGTCCTCGCCGGCTCACTCCTCGGCGCCAAGCTCCTCGTGCACGTCCACCCCGTCACCCTCAAGCGCGTCTTCGCCGGCGTCATCACCGTCCTCGCAGCCGAGATGATCTATCGCGGCTGGAAGGGAAGCCTCTAGCTCATGCCCTTCTCACTCTCCACACGCCCTACCGATCACGAGCTCGAATCCGCCGTCGCCCGCGTGCTCCTCGTCGGCGTCTCACTCTCCGCGCTCATCGTCATCATCGGAGCCGTGCTCTATCTCGCGCACACCCACACCACGCCGGACTACCGCCACTTCCGCGCACCCACGCTCCACAATCCCATCTCCACCGCCTTCCGCGCCGCACTCCATGGCTCCCCTACCGGCCTCATCCAGTGCGGACTCCTCGTTCTCATCGCCACTCCCGTCGCCCGCGTCGCTTTATGCCTCGGCGGCTTCGCTCTGCAGCGCGACCGCCTCTACGTCCTGGTTAGCGCCATCGTCCTCGCCGTCCTCCTCTTCAGCTTCCTCCACAGCGGCGTCTAGCTGATAGTTCGCAAACTGGCAGCACATTGAAGATGCGCGCAAGGCAGAATGTGAAAAATGTGTCATCTCGACCGAAGCAGGACAGCTTTATCGTCCTGCGCAGTGGAGAGACCTCTGTATTTGGGAGCGCCGCTACAGCTCGTGGACCCACGTATCATCACCACATGGGCCGTCTCCTCCCCACCCTCCTGCTCCTCACCGCAACACTCATCCACGCCCAGGAGCCCGCGCCCGCGCCAGCCGCGACACCCGACCTCACCGCCCCGCTCCCCGACATCCGCCAGCTCGTCCTCGACGTCGAGCGCAACCAGCGCGCCGCCGAAGCCGCTCGCAAGGACTACACCTACCACGTCCACGTCGTCGAAGAGCAGCTCGACAAGAGCGGCGCCATCAAGAAAGTCTCCACCACCGACTCCGACGTCTTCACCATCAATGGCGTCCCCGTCGACCGCACCACCGCCAAAAACGGCAAACCCCTCACCCCTGACGAGCAGAAAAAGGAGAGCGACCGCATCGACAAAGAGGTCGCCAAAGCCAAGCAGCGCCGCGCCAAACTCGACAGCCAGGGTAAAGACTCCAACGCCCGCGGCGACCAGCTCATCCCTGCCTCACGCATCCTCGAGCTCGGCACCTTTACCAACCCGCGCCGCATCTTGCTCAACGGCCGCCCCACCATCGTCGCCAACTACACCGGAGACCCCCACGCCAAGACCCGCAACTCCGGTGAAGCTGCCATCCGCGACCTCGTCGGCACCGCCTGGTTCGACGAGCATGACCGCACCCTCGTCAAAGGCGAGGGCCACTTCCTCAACGACTTCAAACTCGGTGCCGGCCTCGTCCTCAACATCCACAAGGGCTTCAGCTTCAGCTTCCAAACCGTCAACGTCAACGGCGAAGTATGGCTCCCCAAATCCATCGACGCCCGCGGCGAGGCCCGCATCCTTCTCCTCGACCACATCGACGGCCACCTCCACCTCGACGCCACCGACTACCGCAAGTTCCGCTCTTCCAGCAAAATCGTCGGCGAAAGCGCCCCGCTCGGCCCCGACGACCAGCCTCTTCCGCAGGCGCCCCCACCAACGCCAGCACCCTCACCGCAAACAACGCCCCCGCCCAGACACCGGAGCTATCGCCTAAGCCCAACCTACCTCAGCCGCAATAGCAATCGACCATACTGTAAATCTTGTCATTCCGCAGCGAAGCGGAGGAATCTGCTTTCTTCTGGATCACCACTACCGCAAATCGGCGGCCAGATCTCCCCATGTTGGATTGCTATTTTCAATCAAAGCTATCTTCCGCGAGCGGTTCCAATCCTTCAGTTCTTTCTCTCGCTCAATCGCACTGGCGATGTACTGAAAACGCTCAAAGTAGACCAAACGCGTGATGTTATAGCGAGCCGTGAAAGACCCAGGCACCCTCTGCCGATGCTGCAAGACTCTCACTCTCAGATCGTTTGTAACCCCCACATAGCGCGTTCGAGACCTGCTCGCTAGGATGTAAACGAAAAACTCATACTCACGCATTCAAGCGATCTGCTCCTTAAACACACAAGGGAACAGCCACAGCCGTCCCCTTATGTCCTGATTTGTATCGTTTGTTGTCAGCGCCAAAAGTTAGAGAGGCTGTACGTCCGAAGCCTGCCAGCCCTTGGGTCCCTTCACCACGTTGAACTGAACGGCCTGACCTTCTTGAAGGCTCTTGAAGCCATTCGAGTTGATCGCCGAGTAATGCACAAACACATCCTCACCGTTCTGTCTGCTGATGAAGCCAAAGCCCTTGGCGTCGTTGAACCACTTCACTGTTCCCTGTTCCATGTCTCGCAAATCCTTGTGTGATTGACTTTGACGCTGAATCCAAATACGGGTTTCGGCCTACAACCAATGCAGAAAACCAATCTGTTTCAAACGATGACGAGATGTTAGCACGGCGGACAAATTTTCCACGATTTTTTTTTACCTCGCCTGTCTGTCGAGTAAATTCAATACCACTCCAGGGGCATCGCAAGAAAATTCACATCGCCACACGAAACATCGCCCACTTAAAAATCACCCTACGCGTTGACCAACTCACGCTCACACGTCCCACGGCGATCAAGCCTTAGACGGCCACCGCCTACCCAATATGGGAATGCACAATCGCCTCTGCCTTCGCCAGTACTTCATCCAGCGTCAGCCCGGTCGAGTCCAGAATCACCGCATCCTCTGCAGGCCGCAGCGGCGAGTCCTGCCGGTTCCGGTCGCGCGCATCGCGCTCCTTCAGGTCCTCAATAATCGCCGCCTCCGTCACCTTCCGCTCGGCCGCATCCCCCGGCATCGCCTGCCGATACCGCCGGTTCCCGCGCACCTCCGGCGCCGCATCCAAAAAGATCTTCACCTCGGCATCCGGAAACACCACCGTCCCAATGTCGCGCCCTTCCATCACCACGCCACCGGCCACGCCCAGCTTCCGCTGTTGCTCCACCATCCACTCACGCAGTTTGGGATGTATGGAGACCTGCGACGCCGCCGACGTCACGTCCTTGTCCCGCACCCGCCGCGACACATCCACGCCATCCAGCAACACAATGTTGCCTTCCATCTGCGGCCGCAGCGCGATCTTCGTCGTCGCGGCCAGTTCCAGCAGCGCAGCCTCGTCCTCAAACCCGAGGTCGTTCTCAATCGCCTTCAGCGCCAGCGCACGATACATCGCCCCGGTCTCCAGGTTCAGAAACCCGAACCGCCGCGCCAGGTGCGCCGCCATCGTACTCTTGCCCGCACCCGCCGGTCCATCGATCGCAATCACCGGCCGCTCGCGCTTCACCACACTTGTTGCTGTGCTCATCGTCTCGAATCCACCTCTACCGCAGCCACAATTGGCATCACAGCCTTGACTGACAGTTGCAGCTGGCTTTGAAGGGGACGAGCTTCAGCTCGTCCATTCCTCCGCTATCAGCATCCGGGCTTTAGCCCCGGAGGACAGGCTACTCGCCTGCCTCAGGCTTTTTACGCGAAAACGTCCTCGGCGCGCCACTCGAAGGCCGCTTGGCACCGAACCCGCCCGGCTTCTTCCCACCAAACGATTTCTTCGCTCCGCCAAAGCCGCCCGCCGCACGCGGCTTATAAGGACGCTTACCCTCACTGCTCTCCGTCGGCGGAACCCACGGAGCCTTCGTAAACGGACGGTTCTCATGCCCCTCCGCACGCGGCTTGAATGGCCGCCTCGGAATCGTCCGCTCCACCGGCGGTCCGTCGATCGGCCCGTCATCCTTATACTTCGGCTTCGGAGCACGCTTCACAAACGGGCGGTCGCCCTCGGTCTTCCGCACATAGGGCCGCTTCGCTCCAAACGCAGGCTTGTCGCCACGATCAAACGTACGCGGCTTGAATGCCGGCCGCTCGCTACCCTCTTCCGTGCGTGGCCTATACGGACGCTTCGCCCCAAAACTCGGCTTGTCTCCGCGATCGAACGTACGCGGCTTGAACGCCGGACGCTCACCGCCCTCAGTCGTCCGAGGCGTATAAGGCCTCTTCGCACCAAAGCTCGGTTTATCGCCAAACGCCTTCTTCGCATACGGCTTATCGCCAAAGCTCTTCCGCGCAAACGGCTTGTCACCATCACGCTTCTCATAGCTACGCGGCTTGAACGCCGGCCGCTCGCCGCCCTCTTCGCCACGCGGCGTATAAGGACGCTTCGCCCCAAATCCCGGCTTGTCTCCAAACGCTTTCTTCGCATACGACTTCCGTTCAACCGGTTTCCCGTCGAACGTCCGCTTCTCGAACGACTTCGTCGCCTTCCGCACCGGCGTCCGCTTCTCTTCCGGCAACCCAGCCTGCTCGCGCGGCCCCAACGGCTCGCGATCTTCAGGCGCAGGCTTGCGAAACTTTGTGAACGAATCCTTCGGAGCAGCCGCCGTACGCGACTTGCGCTCCTCATCCCACGGCTTCGTAAACGCAGGCTTCGACCGCGCAAAAGCGGGCTTGCCCCCCTCGGCAGCATCGCGCTTGAACGGCCTCCGCTCGCGATCACTCGTGCCCTCGGCGCGAGCGCCACCAAACCGGCTCGTCGGACGCGCTCCTCCAAAGCTCTTCGGACCCTTAGCAGCTCCGAAGCCCTTCTTCACCCCACCAAAGCTCTTCGCAGGCTTCCCGCGGAACGAGCTCTTCTCAGCCTTATCTCCAGCAAAGCTGCTGATGCGCCCCGTCCCAATCTTCTTCGGCTTCGGGAACTCGCTTGGCTCAGCAACTTCAGCAGCCTCACCGCCTTCAGCCTCGACGCCGTCCACCGCCTTCGCCGCAAACGCCGGCAGCCCACCCGGAACATGCAGCAGCGTCTTGCCCTCCGACACCACCGTCTCCAGCTGCCTCGCGCTCGTCAGCGCACGCAGCACCTCGCGCACGCGGCTCCGCGCCGTCAGCGGCGAAAGGAACGTTGCGATCTCTTCATCGGTCGCAACAAACACCTGTCCCAGATACAGCGAGATCAGCGCCGACAGCGCCGTCGGCTGCCCCGCATTCGCACCCGCCTTGATCGCCTTCGTAAACCGCCGCGTCGTCAGCTCCCACAGCGTCGCGCCGTCTCCCTGATCGAGTAGCGGCAACACCCGCAGTTGCGACCAAAGCTCGCTCAGCCCGCGCAGAATGGCCGTCTCCGTCACCTCGCGGCCCAGCTCATTCGCCAGCTCCGCCGCGGTCATCGCGCCCTTCTCGGTCAGCACCTCATAGATGTGCAGCCCCAGCGGCGATACCGCAATCGCGCCGCTCGTCACCGGCGGCTGCTTCCAGTTCTTATCGCCACGCAGCGTAAAAATGTAGCTGAACACCTGCGCCGACGCCACAAAGTCCGGCACATCGCCGGGAACTCCAAGCAGGTTCAGCGGCACCGCAGCACCCTCACCCACCAGCCGCGACACCAGGTTCTTCGCCGTCGCCGTCTGCGCAGCCGTAGGGGCATCATTCGCCGCACCCAGCGTCGCCTCAACCAGCGAGGGCGCCGGTGCCGGCAGCTGCAGCGTGCGCGGAGCAAACAACACCAGTCCGTGCTCCGCAATCCACTCCCGCGCCGCCTCCAGCGTCAGCACAGCCTCGCCGTCCTGGTGCCACGCCTTCGTGCGTGCAGCCGCCAACTGGGCGGCATCAAACTCTTGTATCGAACTCAAAATAATTCCTCTCGTCAACGCGACAACGCGCGACACGACCTCGCCTCAGCGAAGCCCTCAACAAACCTTGAATGTGCGGGTAGAGCGACGCGCCGTTATATGCGCTGAAACGCCCGCTGGATGTCCTTTAAAGAATACCGCAATGCAATCGGTCTGCCGTGCGGACAGCTCGTCGGATGCTCCGTTTTCCCTAATTCTTTCAACAACCAGTCGATCTTCGCGGGCTCCAGGGGCATATTCACCTTGATCGCTGCGTGGCACGCGATCGAAGCCGCAATCCGAGTCCGCCTTAGCTCCTCGTTCTCCACCTGCGCCGTCTTCTCGCCCGCGCCCAGCACCTCTTCCAGCACCCTCTCCAGCTCCTTGCCCTCCAACCCCACCGGAGCCGCCTTCACCGCCAGCGTCCGCGGCCCAAACGGCTCGGCTTCGAACCCGTTCCGCTCCAGCTCCTCCGCAATCTCCGCAAACGTCACCATCTGCTCCGGCAACAGGTCGATCAGCACCGGCATCAGCAGTCTCTGACGCTGCACCGCCTCCACCTTCCGCTCGCGCAGAATCTTCTCAAACAGCACCCGCTCATGCGCCACATGCTGGTCGATGATCCACAACCCCTCTTCATTCACCGCCAAAATGAACGAGTCCCGCAACTGCCCCACCGGCTTCAACGAAGCCAGCCCATTCAGCGTTCCACTACTCTGGGTGCCCCGTTCATCGACAGCCTCACCGTCGATGAACGGGGTCGCACTATCCTCATACCCCACCGCAATCCCGCTCCCCTCAAAGCCCAGCCGTCCTGGAGACTCCGCCACCATCCGCCCGTGCAGCTCAAACGCCGCCACATCCACCGGCTCAATCGTCCCTTCACTCTCCGCCACCATCGCACGCGGCTCAAACACCGGCTGGTCGATCCCCGGCAGCGGCGACACATTCACCATCAAACTCGCGCTCGCCGTCGCCGACCCCTCCAGCGCCGTCAGAAAACTCGCCGCAGGCCGCGCCCGCATCAACGCCGTGCGTACCGTGTCGCGCACAAAATCATGCACAAACGATCCCTGCCTGAACCGCACCTCGGTCTTCGCTGGATGCACATTCACATCGATCTCCGCAGGCGGCATCTCCAGAAACAGCAGCACCACCGGGAACGACGTCGGCGGAATAATGTTCCGATACGCCTCCGTGAACGCATGAAGTATCAGCCGGTCGCGAATCAGCCTCCCATTCGCAAACACATAGATCGAGTTCCTGTTCAGCTTCTGCAGCTCCGGCTTGCTCACGAACCCGCTCACCCGCATCATCCCCGGCGCAGGTGGCTCATAGTCCTCCGGCCGCTTCCACGGCGGAGGCTCAGGAATCCCCGCCCGCGCAAAATCAATCTCCGCCGCCACCGGCACCAGGCTCTGAAACGTATCGCGCCCAAAGATCTGGAACAGCCGCTCGCTCGCATCAGCCACCGCAGGAGCCACCAGCAGCGCCTGCGTCGCGCTGTGCAGCTCAAAGTGCTTCTCCGGATGCGCCAGCGCATAGTGCGTCACCAGCGCCGCCACATGCCCCAGCTCCGTCTGCTCGCTGCGCAAAAACTTCCGCCGCGCCGGAGTATTGAAGAACAGATCCCGCACCGCAATCGTCGTCCCCGCAGGCAGCCCGGAATCCTCCACGCGCAGCATGTTCCCACCGGCGATCTCCACCACCGTCCCGGCCTTATCCTCCGCCACGCGTGTCTCCAGCAGCACCCGCGCCACACTAGCAATCGAAGGCAGCGCCTCGCCACGAAACCCCAGCGTCGCAATCGTCAGCAGATCATCACTCGACCGCAGCTTCGACGTAGCATGACGCTCAAACGCCAGCATCGCATCATCGCGGTTCATCCCGCACCCGTTGTCCACGATGCGAATCAGCTTCCGCCCACCGCCCTCAATCTCCACACGAATCCGCGTAGCCCCCGCATCCAGCGAGTTCTCCAACAGCTCCTTCACCACCGACGCAGGCCGCTCCACCACCTCGCCAGCAGCAATCTGGTTCGCCACCTGATCAGAAAGTACGCGGATCTTCCCCATGCTCAGATTGTAGTCAGCCCCGGCCTGCGCAAATCGCGGTCAAAACCTCACCGGTCCCCAATCACATGCAGCCGCATAAAGTTCGTCGCTCCGGTCTTCGTCGCCGTACCGGCCACGATCCCCACCACCTGCTTCGGCTTCACATACCCGCCCTGCTCCAGCACATCTTCCGCCGTCTCCACCAGCTTGTCCGTGCCCGCAAACCGCGCGCACTGTATCGGCGACGTCCCCCAAAGCAGCATCGTCCTATGCACCACGCTCTCATCCGGGCTGAACGCATAGATCGGCGCATCCGGCCTGTACTTGCTCAGCAGCCGAGCCGTGTTGCCCGTCTCCGTAAAGATCGCCACGGCGGCCAAGTCGAGGTCCTGCGCGGCATGCGCCATGCTCTCGCAGATCGTCTCCGGAATCGTCATCAGCACACGCTTGCCATGCGGCTTCAGCGGCTGCTTCGACGGAGCCTCCGCGCGCATCGATGCCTCCGTCTCCATCACGATCTTCGCCATCATCGCCACCGACTCCACCGGATACTTCCCCGCCGCGCTCTCCGCACTCAGCATCACCGCATCCGTGCCGTCATAGATCGCATTCGCCACATCGCTCGCCTCCGCCCTCGTCGGCCGCGGGTTTTCAATCATCGACTCCAGCATCTGCGTCGCTGTAATCACCGGCTTCCGGTACTCCATCGAGCGCCGGATAATATGCTTCTGGATCGCCGGCACCTTCTCCGGCGGCACCTCCACACCCAGGTCGCCGCGGGCCACCATGATCGCGTCCGCAGCCTCCAGGATCGAGTCCAGGTGGTCGATCGCCTGCGGCTTCTCCAGCTTCGCAATCACCCACGCATCCGACCCCAGCTGCGCGATCCTGCCCTTCACATACCGCACATCGTCCGCGGTCTGAACAAAACTGACCGCAATCGTGTCGCACCCGGCCTTCAACGCAAACTCCAGGTCCTCTTCGTCCTTCTCCGTCAACGACGGCACCTTGATCGCCACGCCCGGCAGGTTGATGCCCTTCTTCTCCCCGAGCATTCCGCCGTTCACAATCTCCGTCACCACATCTGCACCCACCACCTCCACTACGCGCAGCTCAATCAACCCATCCGACAGCAGAATCTGCGTCCCCGGCACCACATTCTCTGCCAGCGTCGTAAACACCGTGCTCACGCGCTCCGTCGTGCCCTCAATCTGCTCCGGAGTAATCGTCAGCCGCTTGCCCGTCTCCAGCAGCACCGGCTTGTGGTCCACCAGCACACCCGTGCGGATCTTCGGCCCCTGCAAATCCGCAAGAATGCAGATCGGCTTGCCTTCTTCCTTCGCCACCTTCCGCACCATGGCAATCAATTCGCTCTTTTGGTCATGAGACCCGTGGGAAAAGTTCAGTCTGGCCACATCCAGGCCCGCCCGCACCAGCTGCCGAAACATCGTCTCTGTGCTTGAGGCAGGCCCCAGCGTGGCCACAATCTTCGCGCGACGGCACCACTCCAACTTTCCCTTGTCCACGGATACCTTCCAACGGCTAAAGAGCACGGAGTAACGAGGAATAAGTGTTTGAAATCCGGCACCGCGATTCTTCATCGCAGTACTCTATTCCCTACTCCCTATTCCCTACTCCCTGTTCCTTGCTTCAGTCCGCTATTCTACCTGTCCGGCGCCTCCGCAAGCCCGGCAGCTTCCACAGCAGCTCGCTCAGGTGCGGGTCGCGGTCCTGTAACGTCCTCTGCGCATTGAACTCCGCCCCCACCAGCACGCTCAGCGCAATCAGGTACAGCCAGAACATCAGCGCAATCGCCGCACCCACCGACCCATACACCCGCGAGTAGTTCGCAAACCGCGTCACATAAATCCCAAACAGCAGCGTCGACACGAACCACAGCCCCGTCGCCACCATCGCCCCCGGCAGGCTCGCGCTCCAGCTCCACCCCCGCCGCAGCATCTGCCACGGCTCGCGCATGTCCTTCATCAGCGGCTGCAGCATATCCCCCATGCCCCGCGTCATGTCCGTGCCCAGGTGGTAGATCACCGCGATGATCCCCACACTCCCCGCCAGCGCCACCGTCCACCGCACCACAAACGCCACCACGTACACCGGCCCGCGAAGGTCAGGCGTCACCTGGTGCGCCACCCACCGCGTCATCAGGTGCCCAAACACCACCAGCCCGCTCGCCAGCGTCATCGGTAGCAAAGACAGCGGCACCAGCGCCAGCGCCCGCATCCGCACCGGCCAGAAGCTCGACCGCAGCAGCGGCAGCTTATGCGCCCGCCTGAACCCTTCCATCAGCGTCGCCATCACGCTCGTCGCGCCCGCCAGGCTCACTACCGCCGCGCTCACCACAGCCCGCGCCGTGTACGCGCTCGCATGGCTGTTCGCAAAATACTCTTCCAGAATCGGGCTCACATTCGACGGCAGCACCCGCCCGAAGAACGTCGCCATCTGCAGCCGCACCGGCATCGCATCCGGCAGCAGGCTCACCACCGCCGCCGCCGCAATCAGCGTAGGAAACAGCGCGAACATCGCCGAGTACGCCGTCGCCTGCGCAAGGTTCAGCGCATCATGCTCCATCGCGGACATAGCCGCGCGCCGCAGCGTCCGCAACACCTGCCACGCCGCGGACGCCCTGCGACTACACTGCTGCCAGGCTGCCGCGGCTATGGTTGCCATTGCCCCTCACCCATCTCGATCCGCCTAAACTCCCTTGGTTTGTCATTCCCGCAGGGAATCTGCGTCTCGAACTACCACCACTACCCGGATGCCCCCATTCATGACGACAGCTCTATCGTCGGCATGAGTGGGATGACGCAGCCCAGCCTCCCACAACTCTTACCGCTTCCACTTATTCAAAAACGTCGTCAGCGAGCTCGACTGCATATACCGCATGTCCGAAAACTCTTTGTCCTGGCTCACCACCACGCTTCCATCGGGTCGCAGCACCGCCAGCGCCGGCACGCCATGCACCGGCACGCCATACTTGTGCGCCAGGTCCAGGTTCGCATCCATCCGCCCGATGTTCACCTTCACCTCGATAAAGTGCTTATCGACGATCTCCTCATTCGGGCTCTGGTGAAAGTAGATGTCCAGCACCTGGCAGTCGCCGCACCAGTCCGCGCCAAAGTCCAGAATTACGCGCTTGTGCTCCTTGCGCGCCTGCTTCAGCGCCGCCGCCACATCGCCCTGCGCCGCATCGATCGCCGGATAGATATGCTTGCCCGGCGAATAAGGAATCACCGCCTTGTGCGCTGCCTTAGCCGCCGCATCCACACCTGGTTGCGACATCTGCGCACCCGCCGCCGGAACCAGCAGAGATCCAACAACCAACACCGTCCCGATTACTCGTCTCATCTCAACTCTCCTTATGCCCATCGGCACCAACCGCTTACCATCATCCATCAACACACGCCATCCGCGATAGTCACAACCCAACTCTTCCCACCACGACTCAGGTTTCCAACACTGTAGCGCTGGATATCACTGCCCCGCCACAGCTCAGGTACCCAAGCTGTGACGTTAGATTTCTCCGCCCCGCCACAACTCAGGTACCCCAACGCTTTAGCGTTGGGTCTCACAGCCGCAAACAAAGAAGGGGCTTCAGCCCCCGGTTTGCTTCTCGCTTCGCATCGGCGATGCTCTCATTCGATGCACCATGCCCGCCATGCGGCACAAAACCCTCTCACCCGCATGACGAAACACGCGCAACCGTCCTATCCTTGCTGCCATGACCTCACGGCGCTCGCTGCTTCTCCTCGTCCCCGCCCTCCTCAGCCTCACGCTCGCCGCGCAGACACCTGCAACTAAGACAGACCCGCCACCCGCCGGTTACACAGACGTCATCCCCCTCTGGCCTGCTGGCCACGTTCCCGGCGCTGTCGGTACTGACCCTGTCGACATCCCGAAACTCTACAGCTACCCCGCCGCTGGCCCCGGCCCGCACAGCGCCGTCGTCGTCCTCCCCGGCGGCGGCTATACGCACCTCGTTATGGATAAGGAAGGTGGCATGGAAGCCCGCTGGCTGCAGGCCCACGGCGTCTCCGCCTACGTCGTCCAGTACCGCCTCTGGCCGCGCTACAAGTACCCCTACCCGCTCCTCGACGGCCTCCGCGCCGTCCGCTACGTCCGCGCCCACGCCAAAGAGTGGGGTCTCCGTCCCGACGCCGTCGGCATCTGGGGCTTCTCCGCCGGCGGACACATGTCCGGCTACCTCGCCACCGCCGCGCCTGACGCTCCTGAAAATGTATCCGGCACCCACGACGCCATCGACCAGCTCTCCGCGCACCCCGACTTCGCCATCCTCAGCTACGCCCGCCTCGACCTCGACCCCAAGATCCCCGGCACCTTCGGCATGAAGACCCTCGTCGGTCCCGACGCCACGCAGGCGCAGATCGACACCGTTGACCCCATCAAGCACGTCACCGCCGCCACCAGCCCCTGCTTCATCTACTCCACCGAGCACGACCAGACCGTCAACGCCCTCAACGCCAGCCACTTCTTCTCCGCGCTCATCGCCGTCGGCGTCCCGGCCGAGCTCCACATCTTCGAGCAGGGCCTCCACGGCACCCACATGGGCACCGACAAAACCGAGTTCCCCGAGCTCGCCATCACCCCCACCCTCATCCAGCACTGGCTCCAGATCCACAACTGGATGCCCGGCCAGCCCTGAACTACCCATACGGCGTCATCTCGACCGAAGCGGAGAGACCGCTGTATTTTGCCCGGAACCACCACAACTGCCGGGTGCCCCATCTTCGCGACAGCTTCATCGTCGCTAAGGTGGGATGCACAACCCTCACCCCCAGGGAACCGCGGACGTCACGCTCCAAACCCGCATCCAACTGCCTATGAACATCGACGACATCGAACAAAAGCGTCCCAACGGCCCCAACTTCGGGCTCATCGTCATTCTCTTCTGCGTGACGATCCTCGTTGTCTTCGTGCTCTCCCTCTTCTTCGTGCGCTTCGACGGCCACCACCTCCACTTCCTCCACCACAAGCCCAACCCCAACGCCAGCCTCATCCTCCCAGCAAGCTTCAACGCTTGACACGCCCGGTAGAATAAAAGCAGGAAGACCCGGCAGGGATGCCGGGTCTAGCTCTTTAACTCGAAGCCCATCAGCGACCAAAGTTCCACAAAAGTGGTTACGAGCTTAACTCCAATCGGCTCCGGATCTTAGCCCCAAAACCGGGGGAGGGTGCCGCTACTTGTCGTCCGTCGCATAGTACCCGTCCCGCACCTGGATCGAGTCCTTCTTGTTCTCGTCCGGGTTCTTCAGGCTCAGGTCGATCTGGTGGTATCCATACCGCGCCTCGTCCGCCGTCGGCGTAAAGCCCAGCCGGTACTGTTGCCGCAGATCGTCACCGATCTCCTTCAGAATCTCGTCCACCGTCAGTTTCTTACTCACCTCGAACACCGCCCCGCCGGTCTCGCCGCAGATCCGCTCCAGCACCTGCTTGCCATCCACATTCGGCTTCCGGCTGGGCTCTGTGCGCCCATGCGGATTGCTCCCGCCGCCACCGCCGCCCGGATAACCGCCACCGGGATATCCACCGCCCCCCGGGTAGCCGCCACCCGGATAACCACCCCCTGGATACCCACCTCCTGGGTAGCCACCACCGCCCGGAAACCCACCACCCCGCCGGTTGTTCCGGTTGTAGTTATCGTTCTGCTGCCGCTGCTCTTTGCCCCTGTAGTACACGGCATAGATCACCGTATCCGACTTCTGAGCCGCCTCGATCGCATCCGGCAGGGTCTCCTTGCTGCCCACATCCACGCCATCGGTCAGCACCACCAGCGCCTTGCGCCCCGTCTGCTTGGCCTCTATCTCATTGGCCGACAGATAGATCGAGTCATACAGCGACGTCCCGCCATGCCGCTCGCGCCGCCCCTCGCTGTCCGTCGTATCTGTCTCGTCGTCATGGAACGTCGGGCTCTCCGTACCCAGCTCATCAATCGCCTTCTGCAGTCGCGCGTTCTTGTCCGTCACATCCTGCAGCAGCTCGATCGGCTTGGCGAACTGCACCACAAACGCCTTGTCCGCCGGCCTGTATCCCTTATCCGTAGGCTTCTCACCCACCGCCGGCAGCAGCGTCTGCTCCAGAAACGCCTGGCTGCCCTTCTGCTCATCCGGTAGCACCTCCCGCTGCGACCGGCTCACATCCACCAGCAGCCCCAGCGTCAGCGGCACATCCGTATCGTGGTCGAAGTACTTGATCGTCTGCAGTTCAATCGCATCTGGCTTCGCGTCCTTGATCGACCGCGGCCCAGCCTTCAGCACAAAGTCGTCCTTGGTCAGGTTGTTCACCAACTCGCCCTTGCGCCCGTGCACCACCACCGACAGCACCACCAGCTTCGCATTCACCGAGATGTCCGCCCCCTTGGCCTGTGCCGGCGGATCGGGCCGCTTCGTCAGCACAGGCCCAGCGTCCTGCGCCCACAACGTTCCAGCCGCACAAACACACACCAATAGGGTCGAACGAAACATAACTCCTCGCATGCCACAGTAGACGAGTCCCCGCAACTTCAGGTTGCGAACAGGCCCATCGAAGAACGAAGACCAAAAGAAAACAAGTGAGAAGCAGGACGTAATAAAGCATTCGCTCTATCCTCTACACACTATCCCCTGCCTTACTCATCGCCCTCCTTCAGCTTCGCCACAAAGCTGAAGTCCTCGAGCGTCGTCGTATCGCCCTTCACCTCGCCAGTCGTCGCCAGCTCTCTCAGCAGCCGTCGCATGATCTTGCCGCTCCGCGTCTTCGGCAGCGTCTGCGTAAACCGCAGGTCATCCGGACGCGCCAACGCACCAATCTCCTTCGCGACCCACTTCCGCAGCTCCTGCTTCAGCTCTTCGCTCGGCTCGTGGCCCTCTTCCAGAGTCACAAACGCCGCAATCGCCTGCCCCTTCAGCTCATCCGGCCTGCCAACAACAGCAGCTTCCGCAACCTTGCCATGCGCCACCAGCGCGCTCTCAATCTCAGCCGTCCCCAGCCGGTGCCCACTCACGTTGATCACGTCATCCACGCGCCCCATCAGCCAGAAGTAGCCGTCTGCATCCTTACGCGCACCATCGCCTGTAAAGTACTTCCCCGGAATTTCAGCAAAGTAAGCCAACTCATACCGCGCCGGATCACCCCAGATCGTCCGCGCCCGCGAAGGCCACGGCTGGTCGATGATCAGCAGCCCACCATGCCCCGGCGGAACCTCTTCGCCTTCCTTCGTCACCACCTTCGGCACCACACCAAAGAACGGCTTCGTCGCCGACCCCGGCTTCGTCGCCACCGCGCCCGGCATCGGCGAAATCATGATCGCGCCCGTCTCCGTCTGCCACCACGTATCCACAATCGGGCACTTCTCATGCCCAATCTCGCGGTAATACCACATCCAAGCCTCCGGATTGATCGGCTCACCCACCGTCCCCAGCAGCCGCAGCGAGCTCAAATCATGCTTATGCACCCACTCGTTGCCCCACTTGATGAACGCCCGAATCGCAGTCGGAGCCGTATAGAACACGCTCACCTTGTGGTCGTCCACAATCTGCCAGAACCGGTCGCACTCCGGCCAATTCGGCGCACCCTCATACATCAGTACCGTCGCACCGTTCTGCAGCGGGCCATACACCACGTAACTATGCCCCGTGATCCACCCAATGTCCGCCGTACACCAGTACACATCCTCATCATGCAGGTCGAAGATGTACTTCGACGTCAGGTACGTCCCCACCGAGTACCCACCCGTCGTATGCACCAGTCCCTTCGGCTTGCCTGTCGTTCCGCTCGTATACAGGATGAACAGCGGGTCCTCGGCATCCATCCACTCCGCCGGGCATTCGCTCTCAGCCTTCGCCATCAGCTCATGCCACCACAGGTCACGTCCGTCCTTCATCTCAACCGCAGTCTTCGGTTCGCGCTGATACACCACCACATTCCGAACACCCGGGCACTGCTCCATCGCTTCATCCACAATCGCCTTCAGCTTGATCTCGCCCCCGCGCCGATAGCTGATGTCCTGCGTCACCACAATCTGGCAGTCCGAATCCGCCACTCGGTCCGCAATCGCATGCGCCGCAAACCCGCCAAAGATCACCGAATGTACCGCACCCACCCGCGCGCACGCGAGCACCGCAATCGCCAGTTCCGGGCTCATGCCCATGTACACCGCCACGCGATCGCCCTTCTTCACCCCCAGGCCCTTCAACACATTCGCGAACTTCTGCACCTCAACATGCAGCTCCGCAAACGTCAGCTTCCGCACCTCAGCCTTGCCATCGACCTTCGGTTCGCCCTCCCAGATCAGCGCGACCTTGTCCTTCCTCGCTCCCTTCGCATGGCGGTCCACGCAGTTGTGCGACAGGTTCAGCTTCCCCCCGTTGAACCACGTCACCTTCGCGCCCTCGCCCTCCATCACCGTCCGCCACGGCGCAAACCACTCCAGCTCGTTCGCCGCGTCGGTCCAGAACGCCTCCGGCTGCTCCACGCTCCGCCGGTACATTGCGTCGTACTCCGCCTCATTTTTGATCCAGGCCTTCTCGCTGAACGCCGCCTGAGGCGGAAACAGACGGTCCTCGCGCATCAGGCTTTCGAACGTCGTGCTGGCAGGGGAGGCGGTTTCATGCGGCATTAGGCGGTCTAAGCTCCTTATAAATGTGCAAAAGTTTTGGGCGGTCAGCCTACAGAACACACAGCGGTCTCGTTTTGACACCGATAAACGCACCGGTTCGCATACAGCGGCTGCACTAGAACGGTACGTCATCCCATCAAACACCGGCAACCGCGCCCCTGTGTATCGCGTCACGAAATCGCCGCCGTAACCCACACGATGGAACTCGGCATGACATCATGGATGCGTGAGTCTCGCATTCCCCCTCATCGGCTTCTTCCTTGGCTTCGCCTTTGGCGTCGGCTGCGCCCTCGCCGTCATGTACTCCATCTACATGGGAGGCTACCGCGCCGCCGTCGCCGATTCGCTCCTACCCGAGCCCCCCGAGCGCCTCGAGAAGGCTCGCGCCGCTGCTCTCAAAAAGAGATCCGCTTCAGTCGCCAAAAATTAACACCCGCTCTGCCGACCGAATCGCGTTCCTTCGTACCGTCCGCTCTTTACCTCCGCGACTCGAGCTCTCGCCGCAGGGAGCGTACCTCGTTGCTCAACTCCTCCAGCACCGCCATGATCTCCCCGCGCTCAATCTGCTCGAAAGACGGGCTCTTTCCCTTTACATAAAAGGTGCCGTTCGGTTCCAGCACACATAAATCCACCTGGGAGACATCGTTAAACCCATTCTTGTTCAACACGCTCGCCAGGTCCTCCGGTGACAGAGTTTGCCGTTTCATTTCCATCTCATCAACAACGCCGTCTCGAATGATCGTTGAACTGCTGCCCTCCAGCGTCTTCGTCAGCTTTGGAGTCCGATACAACACCCACATAAGTAACCAGTTGATTGCTAACAGCGCAAATGCGCCGATGATCCCGCCCGTCACCGAGTTGTCATCTCCGATGATCGCATTCTGCACCGTATTCGATAACGAAAGCAGCACCACAAGGTCAAAAGGGTTGAGCTGCGCCAGTTCTCGTTTGCCGAACAATCGTAGAAAGACAATCAGGCATAGATACACAATGACCGGCCGCAAAACTTTTTCAAGCAATGGAATCGGGAGCTGAAACATATCTCGCCACACGTGCAACACAATTCCCATCAGAAGGTCTCCTATGTACTAACGGTAGCGGGTCACTTTAGTCATATGGTTGCGAATTGGATACATAGTGTAGAAACGGTTTATTGAGTATCCATACTTCCGTGACATGCTAAACGATGCATGGCGAGAAATTTCCGTACCCCTAGTGGTGAATAGCGTCGGGACGGATATTCAGAACTAATAAGTTGAAACAACACTCGGCCAGGATGCTGAAAATCCGCAAATCCACCGATAACGTAAACACGTTACGCGGGGTTTTTGTGGATTTTCAGCAAGCTCTATCTCAACCGGGAGAAGAAGCACCGTACGGGCCCTATTTACTGAATCACTCCAGAAGGAACTTTGACCTGCATGCCGAAGCCACTCCGCAGTGCCGATCCTAATCCGAGAGACGTTCAATTCAGCCACTTTGGCGTGCTGGATGATGGCAAGCGCAGCAAGAGCGCAGCATTTATCTCTATAGGCATCAACCTCTCGATTCTGCTGACCATCGTCATTCTCGGTTTGGTCATCAAGAACAACCCCGTCGCCGCAAAGAAGCTGGCCGAAATCTACCTGCCGCCTCCGGCCCCCAAGCCCCCACCGCCACCACCACCGAGGAATCCCCCGGTGATGCCGCCCAGGGAGCTGCCGACACCGCCCAAGATCAAGACGCCTCCGCCGCCGGAGAAACTGCCGGAGATCGTCAAAATTCAGCCCGCTCCTCCTAAGCCTCTGCCTCCGGCTCCCGAGGTCAAGGTAATGGCCCCCCCGGCTCCCAAGATCGTCAACCTCGGCAACCCCAAGGCTGCGTCCATCCCCAACAACGATCCGCATCCCACGGCTGTGCGCATGGGGAACACCACCAGCCCCATCGTCACCTCCGGCCCGGCTGTGGCTAACGTCAACCTCAACGCCGGCATGCCGGGTATGCAAGGTAACGGCAGCGGTCCGCACGCCACCAAGGTCAACTTCGGTAGCGGCCTGCCTGGCGGCACTAACCTCAACGGTCACTCCAACTCAGTCGCTGCGGTCCGGCCCGTCACCCTTGGCGGCACGGTTGCTCCCCCCTCTTCGCCTAAGGTGATCTCGCCAACCTCGGCTGTTGCGTCGCCGCCCAAGGTGATCTACAAGCCCACCCCCACCTATACGGCTGAAGCGAGGGCAATGCGCATTGAGGGTAATGTCGCTCTCAAGATCCGTGTCACTGCGGAAGGTGGTGTTGAGGTCATCAGCGTCGTCCGCGGCCTCGGCCACGGCCTTGACCAGTCCGCCCGGCAAGCCACCCTTGCCACCCGCTTCAAGCCCGCCGTGGATGCCAACGGCAGGCCGGTCGACTGGGAAGGTACCGTCGTCGTTAACTTCCAATTGAGCTAATTCTCACCAGAGTACGAATTGAAGGGATTTTGCCCGGGTTCACGTATGCTTATGGCAAATCCGTTTTTGGGTATCGCGGGTTCCCAAAAAGCCTGAACGGCCAGATTACCGAACGATTTCCGCAGGGGTACTTGCACCATTAAGCTTAGGAGTCTAAACCACTTATGAATTTCACAACAAAACTCACTGCCTCGATTGCCGCTGCTCTTTCGCTTGTACTCTGTCTTCCGGCTTCAGCCTTCCCTATCGGGAAGAAAAAGCAGACCCAGCAGGAGGTTCGCAAGCTGACCCCCGCACAGAGCGCCCTCATCGACAAGGCCGTCGCGCGTGAGGCTCTGGTCGTCAAAACCCTCAAAGAACGCACCCCCATCGTCGAGACCTACATCCAGAACATGCGTCCCGACCCGGTCATGGGGCAGACACCCGACGCCGACCTCCACTTCCTCGGTCGCGTTAACTTCTCCAAGGTCATCAACGACACCAGCTACGCCCGCGGAGACCGCACCGACAGCAAGAAGGGCAGCTTCTTCAAGCACTCCCTTGGCTACATCGCCGGCCTCTCCGCCGCCCTGCACCTCACCTATCATGAGTCCGGCTTTGTGCAGATGTTGCTGGTTGACTCTTCCAACTTCAACCGTTCCACGTACACCTTCTCCTACCTGCGCAACGACTTCCTCGGCACTGTGCCGACCATGGTCTTCGACGTCCAGCCCACCAAGCACAACGCCTACGGCCGCTTTGCCGGGCGTATCTGGATCGAGCGCAACGGCGGCAACATCGTCCGCTTCAACGGAGACTTCGACGGCGGCACCGCAAACCGTCAGTTCTTCCACTTCGACTCCTGGCGCACCAACGTGCAGGAGGGCCTCTGGATGCCCACCTCGGTCTACGTCGAAGAGACCGACCCCAAGAGCGCCACCCACTCGCTCGAGTTCAAAGCCATCAACTACATTTGGGGCTATAGCCTCAAGACCCCCGCCCAGGACTCCGACGAGGCATCCCTGCAAGTAGAGGGTGCCGTGGACGAGTCTGCGCAGGCCTCCGACGTCAGCCCTCTGGGCGCAGAACGTGAGTGGATTCAGCAGGCCGAGGACAACGTCATCGACCGTCTCTTCACCGCAGGCCTCATTGACGCGCCCTCGGACTTCGACAAAACCCTCGCCGCCTTGGCCAACAACATCCTGGCCTACAACAATATTCCGGTCTCCCGACCACTTAAGGTGCGCATCCTGCTCACCGAGCCGCTGGAGTCCATCGCTGTCGGCAACACCATCCTGCTGTCCAAGAGCCTCATCGACACCACCGCCATCCAGACCACCGACGGCGCGCAGCAGATGGGCAACCTGAACGCTCTGCTCGCCTTCCAGGTCGCGCACATCATCCTCGGTCACCACATCGACACCAAGTACGCCTTCTCGGACCGCCTGCTCTTCCCCTCTGAGTCGGCCTTCCAGAAGCTGCCCATGCACCACACCGAGGCCGACAACGAAGCTGCTGCTAAGAAGGCGATGGAGCTACTCAGCGTCAAGGACCTCGCCGACGGGCAGCAGTACTTCGGCCTCTATCTCCAGCAGCTGCAGGCCCGCCTCAAGGGCCTCAAGGCGCTCACCGATCCGCAGATCGGCGACAGCCTCCTCAAGCCCGACGGGACTTTCTGGATGCAGGCCATCGTCAGCAAGGGCCCCAAGCTCAATGACACAGACCTGAAGCAGCAGGCCGCCATGCCCCTCGGCGCCTTCCTCCGCTTCGATCCCTGGACTGACCAGGTCATCCAGATGCACTCGGCCTACGAGCCGCTGTTGAGCGCCCGCGACAAGCTACCGTTCGAAGTCACCCCGGTCTACCTCAAGCTCAGCTACTGGCAGCCCCCGGCCGCGGCGGCTCCGGCGGCACCGCCGGCCGCCTCTTCAACTGGCGCTCCTGCTGCTGCACCTGCCGCAGCTCCGGCCGGTAACACCGCCGCCGCACCTACAACAGGTACCTCTAACCCCCCGCAGCAGTAAGCTGAAGGGGTCGCAACTGGATGTATTGCGGAGGCCTCGCATTTGCGAGGCCTCCGCTCATTCGTCAGGCCAATGACCACACAGTAGCCGCTGATGGAACCACCGCTCCGGCCAGTATCTACCCCATGGGCGTCCATCGCGGCATCCGTAAGAATCATCTCTTGACACACCTTCTATAATGAAGATGGAAGTGAAAACCCCGGCATCAAGCCGGGGTTTTCCATTGCGGGCCATGATCGCCATCCACCTATCTGCCCCACCAAAGTTTGCACTAAAGGGTATACAGCCCTAACCTCAATCCGCTCCGGATCTTAGGCCAAATACCGGGGGGAGGCATGGGCGCTGCAGACAAAGCATGCCCCGGCGGAAGACCGCCGGGGCATGCTTTACAGCCGCTGTGCAGCTTTAGAAGTGGTACGCAATACCCAGGGCGGGCGTCATCAGCACGTAGTAGCGGTTCGTTTTGAAGCCAGCCTGCGCCTGGCCGAAATCAGGCGTCTTCATCAGGAACCCGCGATACTGCACACGCACGTCGAAGCTCGGGCTGATCTCGTACGCCACACCGCCGCCGAACAGTGCACCAATGTTGGTGTTCTGCTTGCTGGGGCTCTGGTGCGTCCCGCTATCCAGGATCGGTGTAAAGATATAGCCACCGACGCCGGCCTCGAGGAACGGGTTCCAGTTGTGGTAGCTGCGTGTATACACGTAGGCGCCTGTGATCTCCTGCTGGCGGGTATGCACCTCTCCCACTGGAAAAGAGGCGCTATGGTAGAGAATCGAATTCTGCGCCCACGAGTAGTTCAGTTCCAGCTGGCTCCTCGGTGTCAGATCATAACGATAGCTCGCCAGTATGCCGCCCGTAGAGGTGGTATGCATCGGCTCTACGGTCAGACCATAAACGTCGTTCGCGTAGACTCCCATAAAACTGAGGCTGGCATCCTGCCGGCTCTCCTGCGCGTGTCCCACACCTGCGGCGCAAACCAGCAACGCGCCGAGCAACATCATCTTCTTCATGCTTACTGAAATCCCTTCGCATTCGCGCTGCCGGTCCACGTCAAACCCAGGCCTCGTAATTCAGTACAGATTCCCGGGGGCCGCAACGCAATCTTCGTTCAATTGTACCTGCTGCGCTGTCCATCGAACGTACACCACCGCGATTCTCTGCTGACCGGACTATATTTCCGTCGTGCAGAACGAACTCTATCCACAGAGCTACGGCTTATACGCTTGGACGCAAGACCGCCAGAAAGGAGAGGTGCAAACCTCCTATCCGCGCACAAAGAAAAAGAGGCCTCCAAAGAGGCCTCTTCAGCTTAATTCTTACTGCTGCGGCGGTTGGCCGCCACCGTCCGGCGGAGGACCGCCCATGCCCCGGCCACGGCGATGTGACTCCATCTCGTCATACTTGGCGGCTTGGTCCGGCGTCAGCAGTGCCTTAACCTTGGTCGTCTCGTCGGTGTGGATCGCCATCATCTGCGTCCGCATATCGTCGCGCGACAGCGAGCTGTTGCCGCGTAATGCCTCCATCTTGGCCGTACCGTCCGTAAAGATGTCCTTCACCTTGGCCGTAACATCATCGGTCAGACCCAGCTGCCTCTGTAGCATCGCCGCACGTTGGCTGGGATCCATCCGCATACCGCGACCACCCTGCTGCTGACCATCCTGTGACGGGGGCGGAGCATCCTGCGCCCTCGCCGACGCAACAACCAACCCGGCTCCGCACAGCAATACAGCCAGGCGTAGCCCCCACATCTTCCCATTCGTCTTCATCGCTGACTCCGTTTTCTCTCAAAAGATCGAGATGCCCTCGGGCAACTCCAGACTCACTGCTTCCAAGAGAGACGGCTTACTCCACCAAAGTGTTCCGAGTTCTTCCGATATCTTTACTTCTTGCTACGACTCTCCATCTGCATTCATCAAAGGTGCCCGCCATCGGTCCGCTCCGCCTGAAAGCAGAATGGATCGCCGTGTTGGGCTGCATGCGCCTCCACCACCCTCAAGAACGCCCGGGCCGCATGAGACAGCGCCGCATGGCGCCGGTATACCAGTCTCAGCTTTCGCTCGAACATCAGCTCCGGCACAGAAATCGCCACCAGGGTTCCCAGTTCCAACTCGCTCTCCACGGTCAGCTTCGGGACCAGGGCCACGCCATTGCCGCGCTGCACAAACCGTTTGATCGCATCCAGCGAAGGCAATTCCACCTCCATCTGCAGCGGCGTCTTGTGCCGTTTGAAGCTCGCAATCACCTTCTGCCGCAGCGGCGAGGGCACGTTATGCGCCACAAACGGCTCCCGTCCCAGCCGTGCGATCGTCGCCTTCCGCGCCTTCGCCAGCGGGTGTCCCGGGCTCACAATGCACACCAGTTCATCCCGATACACCACCGTCGACCGCACCTGCGCATCCTCCGGTCGAAAACTGATCACGCCCAGCTCCACCGAATGGGACAACAACTCGTCCGAGATTCGGCTCGCCAGCGCACGCTGCACCGCCACCTTGATCCTCGGATGCTGCTTACGAAACGCGTCCAGCACCGGCAGCAGATACAGGCACGTGTACTCGTTCGCCGCCACATTCAGCTTGCCCGTATGCAGAGACCGCAGGTCCACCAGCGCCGACTCCGCATCCCGCCGCAGGTTCAGCAGCTTCTGCGCATACTCGCGCAACACCTCTCCCGCGTCGGTCAGGTTCCCGGCTGTGCGCTCCAGCAGCGACTCGCCAAGCTCAGCCTCCAGCTTCGCAATCACCTGGCTCACTGCCGGTTGCGTCCGATGCAGCCTCGTGGCGGCCCGCGAAAAGCTCCGCTCCTCCGCCACTGCTAGGAACGTCTCCAGTTGAAACAGGTCCATCCGTAGGGCCTTTCCTGCGCAGCCACTGTTGCGCTTCTATCAACGGCCTATACCATCATTAGAAATCGATATACATCTCGCACTTAGCATAAGGGCAGGTTATGCTTAAGTCCATCAAGCTGTATGGATGGAGAAAAATTGTCCATGAGTTCAAGCAATCAGGTCATCTTCTTCGACACAACCCTGCGCGACGGCGAGCAGTCACCCGGCTGCACCATGCACCATGACGAGAAGCTCCGCATGGCTCATCAGCTCGCCGCGCTCGGTGTCGATGTCCTCGAAGCCGGCTTCGCCATCGCCTCCCACGGCGACTTCGAGAGCGTCCGTGACATCGCACGCCAGGTCGGTAACTCTGACTCCGCGCCGCGCATCACCTCGCTCGCCCGCGCCAAGCGTGAGGACATCGAAGCCGCGGCCAAGGCCGTCGAGCCTGCGAAGAAGAGCCGTATCCATACCTTCCTCTCCACCAGCGACCTGCATATGGCCGCCAAGCTCAAGATCACCCGCGAGCAGGCACTCGAGCAGATCGGCGAGATGGTCGCCCTCGCGAAGACCTACGTCGACGACGTCGAATTCTCCCCTGAAGACGCCACCCGCACTGACCCCGAGTTCCTCGTCAAGGTCTGCGAAGTCGCCATCCAGGCCGGCGCCACCACGCTCAACCTGCCCGACACCGTCGGCTACTGCATCCCGCAGGACTACGCCGCGATGTTCCGCATGGTCCTCGACCGCGTCCCCGGCGCAAAGGACATCGTTCTCTCCGCGCACTGCCACGACGACCTCGGCCTCGCCGTCGCCAACTCCATCGCAGCCGTCGAAGCTGGCGTCCGCCAGGTGGAGTGCGCCGTCAATGGCATCGGCGAACGCGCCGGCAACGCTGCTCTCGAAGAGCTCGCCGCGCTCTTCATGGTGCGCAAAGACAAGTTGCCCTACACCAACAACATCGTCATGACCGAGATCTTCAAGACCAGCCAGATGCTCACCGCCTGCATCAGCTTCGGCGCTGCGCCCAACAAGGCCATCGTCGGCGCCAATGCCTTCGCGCATGCGGCGGGCATCCACCAGCACGGCGTGCTCGCCAACCCGCTCACCTACGAGATCATGACTCGCGAGTCGGTCGGCTACATGGGCCAGAACATCGTCCTCGGCAAGCATAGCGGCCGCAAAGCACTCGAGCATCGCCTGCAAGAGCTCGGTCACACGCTATCCAGGGAAGAACTCAGCGTCGTCTACGAGCGCTTCACCGACCTCGCCGACCGCAAGAAGCTCATCTACGACCAGGACATCCTCGCGCTGCTCACCGCCCGCGAGACCGCCATCGCGTAGCTCCTTTTTGCTTGTCATTCCCCGAAGGGAATCTGCTTCTCTTCCACCGCCACTAAAGGACCATCCATGAAGCTCAAGATCGCAATCCTCGCCGGCGACGGCATCGGCCCCGAAGTCACCCGCGAAGCGCAGAACATCCTCACGGCCATCGCTGAAGCGGGCGGACACGAGTTCATCTTTACCGACGCCCTCATCGGCGGCGTCGCCATCACGGCCAACGGCACACCTCTGCCACAGTCCACTATCGACACCTGCCTCGACTCCGACGCCGTCCTCCTCGGTGCCGTCGGCGACAACAAGTTCAACTCCCTCACCCCCGACAAGCGCCCCGAAGCCGGCCTGCTGCAGATCCGCCAGGTCCTCGGCGGCTTCGCCAACCTGCGTCCGTGCCTCGCCTTCGAAGCCCTCAGCGAAAACTCGCCGCTGCGACCCGAGGTCACCAAAGGCGTCGATATTCTCTTCGTCCGCGAGCTCCTCGGCGGCCTCTACTTCGGCCAGCCGCGCTGGTGGAACAAGGACACCGGCGAGGCCATCAACACCATGCGCTACACCAAAGCCGAAGTCGAGCGCGTCTCGCACATCGCCTTCCAGCTCGCGCAGAAGCGCCGCAAAAAGCTCACACAGGTCGACAAAGCCAACGTACTCGAGTGCTCACAGCTCTGGCGCGCCACCGTCGACGAGCTCAAGAGCCAGTACCCGGACGTCACCGTCGAGCACCAGCTCGTCGACTCCATGGCGATTCATCTCATGAACACGCCGCGCAACTTCGACGTTGTACTCACCGAGAACCTCTTCGGCGACATTCTCTCCGACGAGTCCGGCGTCATCAGCGGCTCGCTCGGCATGCTGCCCTCGGCCACCATCGGCGGAAAGGTCAATCTCTACGAGCCCGTCCACGGCTCCGCACCGGACATCGCCGGCCAGGGCAAGGCCAACCCTCTCGGCGCCATCCTCACCGCGGCGATGGTGCTCCGTCACTCCGCCGGCCTCGAGCAGGAAGCCAAGGCCATCGAAGCCGCCGTGAACAAGGTACTCGCGCAGGGTCATCGCACCAGCGACATCGCCCGTGGCAACACCGCAGCCAACGTCACCACGCAGCAGATGGGCAAGCTCGTCCACAGCGCACTCGCCGAGTCCATCGACCGCCAGCAATCGCTCCACGCCGTCTAAAGCACGACCTTTGGGTGCCCCATCTTCGCGACAGTTTCATCGTCGCTAAGGTGGGATGAACGATCTCAATCATGCGAACCGCTCTCCAACTCGCCGCCGCTCTCCTACTCACAGCAGCCAGCGTCCGCGCGCAGGTCAGTAACCCCGACAACCTCGTCGCCCCGCCACCACAGCCGCCGCAACACATTCACCCGCAGGTCACCGACGACCTGCAATGGCTCTGGCCCTTCACGCGGCCCGATCCCATCGGCCGCGCCTCTGACCTCCGCGTTGACTCCCGCTTTCAGGACATGCTTCACCGCGAGTTCAAGCAGCCGCAAGCCATGTGGGGCGTCGACCCGCAACATCGACCCGCACTCGCCACCATCATCCCCCTCTTCCTCTCGCAATACGGCGAAGTCACCACAAAGGACGCGCGCTACATCTCCATCGACGGCTGCGTGCCCAGCTTCTGTCCCTCCGCCGGCCTGCTCTGGATCGACCTCGGTCATCCCGAATCACACACCGGCCCGCTCATGGTCTTCGCCGCCACCATGTGGGTCGCAGAAGGCCGCGCCTCCAACCAACCCGGAGCCGCCTACACGCTCTGGCTCTTCTCTAACCACAACCTCGACCCCAACGCGCTACCGCTCGCTCTCACCACCGGCATCTCTGATTGGAGCGCCCGCCTCGCCGCCGCGCACCGCCTCGTCCCGCACGTCACCCAGGCCCTGCTCGTCGAACCCACCGGCTCCGCACAATCTCTCAACCCCAGCGCCGTCGGCGCCAACACACTACCGCCGCAAATCGATACCGTCACGCCCGCACCAACCGACAACTAGCACCGCAGCACCCGAACCACTACGAATCCTATGAGCAACGCTACCGCACCCCGCACCCTCTTCGAAAAAGTCTGGCAGCAGCACGTCGTCACCGAGCCCGCTGGCGAGCCCACCATCCTCTACATCGACCTCCAGCTCGTCCACGAGGTCACTTCGCCGCAAGCCTTCGAGGGCCTGCGCATCGCGGGCCGCAAGCTCCGCCATCCCGAGCGCCACATCGCCACCGTCGATCACAACGTCCCCACCACATCCGTGCAGGACCGCCTCGTCATCGCTGACCAGATCGCCAACGCGCAGGTCAACGCGCTCCGCAAGAACTGCGCCGACTTCGGCATCGAGTTCTTCGACGTGCAGGACCGCTCGCAGGGCATCGTTCACATGATCGGCCCCGAACTCGGCGCCACCAAGCCCGGCATGACCATCGTCTGCGGCGACTCGCACACCAGCACCCACGGCGCATTCGGTGCGCTCGCCTTCGGCATCGGCACCAGCGAAGTTGAGCACGTCATGGCGACACAGACGCTGCCGCAGTCCAAGCCGAAAACCTTCCGCATCAACGTCGAAGGCGACCTGCCATTCGGCGTCACCGCCAAGGACATCATCCTCGACATCATCGGCCGCATCGGCACCGACGGCGCCACCGGCCACGTCATCGAGTACTCTGGCACCGCCATCCGCGCCCTCTCCATGGAAGGCCGCATGACCATCTGCAATATGAGCATCGAAGCAGGCGCCCGCGCCGGCATGATCGCTCCCGACGAAACCACCTTCGCCTACCTCAAGGGCCGCCGCTTCTCGCCGAAGGACGCAGCATGGGATGAGGCAGTCGCGCACTGGCGCACGCTCCCCACCGACCCCGGCGCGACCTTCGACCGCGAGATGACCATCGACGCAACGAAACTCGCACCCAGCGTCACCTGGGGCACCTCCCCCGGCATGGTCACCACCATCGACGGCACCGTGCCCACACTCGACACTGCCGCCACCGACGCCGACCGCAAGAGCTTCACACGCGCCTACGAGTACATGGGGCTGCAACCCGGCCTCAAGGTCGAGGACATCCAGATCGACGCCGTCTTCCTCGGCTCCTGCACCAACGGCCGCATCGAAGACCTCCGCGCCGCCGCCAGCATCGTCAAAGGCCACAAGGTAGCGACCACCGTCCGCGCAATGGTCGTCCCCGGCTCACAGGTCGTCAAGAAGCAGGCTGAAGAAGAAGGCCTAGACCTCGTCTTCAAGTCCGCGGGCTTCGAGTGGCGCGAACCCGGCTGCAGCATGTGCCTCGGCATGAACCCCGACATCCTCTCACCCGGCGAGCGCTGCGCGTCTACCTCGAACCGCAACTTCGAAGGGCGCCAAGGCCGCGGTGGCCGCACCCATCTGCTCTCACCCGAGATGGCCGCAGCCGCAGCCATCACCGGCCACCTCACCGACGTTCGCAACTGGAAGTCCTAACGCACGATCAGGTAGCCCGAGGCTTTAGCCTCGGGTCTCATAACCGCAGAAAGTTTTGGGGCTTTAGCCCCTAGGGTATGCCTTCACGGATGCCCGCACTACCGAGGATCATCATGACGCCGATCAACATTCTCACCAGCACCGCCGCTCCGCTGCCGTTGCCCAACATCGACACCGACCAGATCATCCCCAAGCAGTTCCTCAAGCGCATTGAGCGCACCGGCTACGGCGACTTCCTCTTCTACGACTGGCGCTACAACTTCGACGCGCAGGGCAACACCACCCCCAACCCCGACTTCATCCTCAACAAGCCCGAATACAAGGGCTCCGAGATCCTCATCGCCGAGCGCAACTTCGCCTGCGGCAGCTCCCGCGAGCACGCTGCCTGGGCCATCAACCAGTACGGCTTCCGCGCCGTCATCGCCCCCACCTTCGCCGACATCTTTTTCTCCAACGCCGGCAAGAACGGCATCATCCTCTGCCGCCTCACCGAAGATGAAGTCCAGACACTCCTCGCCCGCAGCACCGCGAACCCCAAGCACGAGATCACCATCAACCTCGAGCAGCAGACCGTCACAGACAACGAAGGTTTCTCCGCCCACTTCGACATCGACCCCTTCCGCAAGCATTGCCTCCTCAACGGCCTCGACGACATCGGCCTCACCCTGCTCCACGAAGACAAACTCAACACCTACGAAGCACGCCACAACGAAGAGTTCTGGTCAGCACCCAAATCCCAACCCGCAGCATAAGACCGGTGCGAAACTTTGCGCTTTCCTTCGCGAACTTTGCGGGAACGCCTTTGCTTTTGCACTTGCTTCTAGAAAAGGAATGTAGATGTCCACTCCCGGCAAGACAAACTCCGTCGTCCTCACTGAAGGCCCCAACCGCGCCGCAGCCCGCGCCATGCTCCGCGGCGTCGGCTTCACCAAAGAAGACCTCTCCAAGCCCATCATCGGCATCGCCAACACCTGGACCGAGGTCGGCCCCTGCAACTACCACCTCCGCGACGTCGCCGAGGCTGTCAAGGAAGGCGTCCGCGCCGCTGGCGGCACACCCATGGAGTTCAACACCGTCACCATCTCCGACGGTATCACCATGGGCACCGAAGGCATGAAGGCCTCGCTCATCTCCCGCGACCTCATCGCCGACAGCATCGAACTCGTCGCCCGCGGCAACGCCTTCGACGGCCTTGTCTGCATCGCCGGCTGCGACAAGAACATGCCCGGCGCCATCATGGCCCTCGCCCGCCTCGACATCCCGGGGCTCATGCTCTACGGCGGTAGCATCGCTCCGGGGCACATGCACGTCGGCACCGACGGCAAGACGCCCGAACCCGGCAGCAAGAAAGAGATCGACATCACCATCCAGCAGGTCTTCGAGGCTATCGGCGCACACGCCGCCGGCAAAATCTCCGACGCGCAGCTCGAAGAGGCCGAGTCCACAGCCTGCCCCGGCGCCGGTGCCTGCGGCGGCCAGTTCACTGCGAACACGATGGCGATGGCCGGCGAGTTCCTCGGCATCTCTCCCATCCAACTCACCGGCGTCCCCGCCATGAGCCAGGAAAAACACGCCGCCTCCCGCGAAGCCGGCAAGCTCGTCATGGACCTCGCTCGCAGCGGCCTCAAGCCCTCGCAGATCATCACCCGCGAATCGCTCGAAGACGCTGTCTCCGCGGTCTGCGCCTCTGGCGGCAGCACCAACGCCGTGCTTCACCTCATCGCCATCGCGCACGAGCTCAACATCCCACTCAACGTCGACGACTTCGACACCATCAGCGAGAAAACGCCCTTCATCTGCGACCTCCAGCCCGGCGGCAAGTACGTCGCCAAGGACTACCAGAACGCCGGCGGCTCGCGCCTGCTCGCGCAGCGCCTCGTCGAAAAAGGTCTGCTCCACGGCAACACACCCACCGTCACCGGCAAGACCGTCCGCGAAGAAGCCACCACCGCCACCGAGACCAAGGACCAACAGATCATCCTCCCCTGGTCCGCTCCGCTCAAGAAGACCGGCGGCCTCGTCATCCTCAAGGGCAACCTCGCACCCGAAGGCTGCGTAGTCAAAGTCGCCGGCCACGAGCGCCTGCACCACACCGGCATCGCTCGCGTCTTCGACTCCGAAGACGCATGCTTCGCCGCCGTCGAGAGCGGCGAGATCAACCCCAACGACGTCCTCGTCATCCGCTACGAAGGCCCCCGCGGCGGCCCCGGCATGCGCGAGATGCTCGCCGTCACCGCCGCCATCAAAGGCATCCCCGAACTTTCTGAAACCGTCGCACTCCTCACCGACGGCCGTTTCAGCGGCGCCACCCGAGGCCTCATGGCCGGCCACGTAGCTCCCGAAGCCCAACTCGGCGGCCCCATCGCTGCCGTCCACGAAGGCGACACCATCACCTTCGACATCCCCAACCGCAAGCTCACCCTCAACATCAGCGACGAAGAGCTCGCCGCCCGTCTCAAAACCGTCAAGCCCCGCGAGATCCCTTACAAACGCGGCGTCTTTGCCAAGTATGCCAACACCGTTTCAAGCGCCAGCAAGGGCGCAATCACCACTTAAAGGAAGCGAAAAATTATGGCACTCACAGGACTAGGCTTTCGAGAAACACGCGTATGGCGCGCCAGCGACGACGGTCACTTCTACATCTTCGAATGCTTCGAGCACATATCCGGAGGCGGGTTTGTATGCCCATATGCCTCCGTGCATCGCAACTGGAATTTCATGAGCCAGCACATAGAGGATGTCCAGCTTCGCCACAAAGTCTTCACCGAGCTCACCAACCCTCATGCAAAGGTCTACGCCACGCTCGAAGAGGCCATCGACAACTTTGATCTGAGCCAGGCATTCGACGGATAACGCAATCCACTTCAGCCGGCCGAACAGAAACTCGCAGCTATCCGACACACTCGGAGGAACCATATGACGAACGCGAACCAACACCCCACACTCACCGGAGCCGAGATCCTCTGGGCCTCGCTCGCCGGCGAAGGCACCACCACCGTCTTCGGCTACCCCGGCGGCGCGATCCTACCCATCTATGATGCGCTGAGAAAGTTCCCGACGATCCACCACGTCCTCGTCCGCCACGAGCAGGGCGCATCGCACATGGCGGACGGTTACGCCCGCGCCAGCGGCCGCGTAGGCGTCTGTATGGCGACCTCCGGCCCCGGTGCCACCAACCTCGTCACCGGCCTCGCCACCGCCATGCTCGACAGCATCCCCATGGTCGCCATCACCGGTCAGGTCTCGTCGAAGGTCCTCGGCTCCGACGCCTTCCAGGAAGTCGACATCACCGGCATCACACTGCCCGTCACCAAGCACAACTTCCTCGTCACGCGCGCCGAGGACATCGCCCCGGCCATCCGCGAGGCCTTCCAGATCGCCCGCAGCGGCCGCCCCGGCCCCGTCCTCGTCGACATCACCAAAGACGCGCAGCAGGCCACCGCCGTCTACGACTTCGACGCCGCTGCGCCGCCCGCCTACCGCCCGCACCCCATGCTGCACAAGCAGCTCCACGCCGACTCGCCTTCGATCAAGCAGGCACTCGAGCTCATCCTCGCCGCGAAAAAACCAGTCATCCTCGCCGGCCACGGCATCGTCGAATCCGGCGCTGAGCGCGAGGTAATCGCCTTCGCCGAAGCCCTGCAGATCCCCATCGCCAGCACACTTCTCGGCCTCGGCGCTGTCCCCGCGGCACACCCCCTGCAGCTCGGCATGATGGGCATGCACGGCGAGTCGTGGGTCAACAACGCCATCCAGCAGGCCGACCTCCTGCTCGCCTTCGGCATGCGCTTCGACGACCGTGTCACCGGCAACCTCGCCAGCTACTCACCCAACTCGAAGAAGATCCACATCGAAATCGACCCCTCCGAGATCAACAAGAACGTCCGCGTAGACGTCTCCCTCATCGGCGACCTCAAGCAGGTCCTCAACATCCTCCTGCCCCAAATAGCCCGTCATTCTGAGTGGAGCGCCGCGAAGTCGAAGAACCCCGAAGGCGTTCGCCCCGCCACGACCGCGCAAACCTTTTCAACCACCGCTTCGCCTTGGCTCTCCGAGATCAACAAATCCAAAGGCTCCGCCGCCGTCCGCGACATCATCAATCTTCCCGACAATGGCCACCTCTACGCCGCGCACGTCATCCACGACATCTGGCGCGAGGCCCAGGCCGCAGGCCGCCTCGAAAACACGATCATCGTCACCGACGTAGGCCAGCACCAGATGTGGGAAGCGCAATACTTCAAGCACGAGTCCCCACGTTCGCTCGTCACCTCCGGCGGCCTCGGCACCATGGGTTTCGCGCTGCCCGCAGCCATCGGCGCAAAAGCCGCGCAGCCGCACAAGGATGTCTGGGTCATCGCCGGCGACGGCGGCTTTCAGATGACCGCCGCCGAGCTCTCCACCATCCAGCAGGAGGGCCTCGCCATCAACATCGCCGTCATCAACAACGGCTTCCTCGGCATGGTCCGCCAATGGCAGGAGACCTTCTACGACAAGAACTACTCCGCCTCGCCCATCCTCTCGCCGGACTTCGTCATGCTCGCCGCCGCCCACGGCATCGCGGGCGCCAGCGTCAGCAAGCGCAGCGACGTCATCCCGACCGTCACCAAAGCCCGCACCAGCGGCAAACCCTTCCTCATCAACTTCCAGGTAGAAAAAGAAGACGGCGTCTACCCCATGATCGCCCCCGGCGCCGCCCTCCACGAAATGGTCCGCCGCCCAACCCACGACCCGCTCCTCGAAACCGCGGAGGATGAATAGATGATGCGGGAACGTCGAAAGAACAATCGACTTCAGCGCAAGACGGGCACATGCCCATTCTCTGTCCTGCTCAATGAGACACCTGAAACGTGTCCCATCACGTTCGGCAAAGCGCCGAAGGCGCGTCCTATACCAGCCTGGGGCGTAGCCCCAGGTACGCCCGCCATAACGGACAGAGGGCTGAAAGCCCGATCTATCCCAGCCTCAGTCCCAAAGGTAACGCTCGTCGAATTCCATCCTGTATTTCCCAAGGAACGCACGAAACTCATCCTGAAACGTCTGCTTCTTGTGGTGCGACTCCTGCGTATCAATGTAATGAATCAACGCATTCAAATCGGACGGGCCAACAGAGAACGCGCCGTACCCGCGTTGCCACGCAAACTTCGTCAGCTTCGGAGACTGGCTCTTCAACCACTTAGACGAGGACGCTTTGAGTTCCGCAACCAAATCCGAAACATTCGCGGTGCGGGACAGGCGAATGGCGAGATGAACATGATCGCCAACACCTCCAACCCGAAAACATTCGCATTGGTTATTCCGAATAACAGTCGCAAGGTACGCATAAAGATCGGGCCGTACATCCACATCAAGAACGGGGACGCGGTCCTTCGTACTGAAGATCACATGGACGAGCAGGAACGCAAGCGATTGAGCCATTGCGGAGAGTATAGATCGGACTTTCAGCCCTCTCGTATGCGCTTGACCTCTTTCCTAGGGCTGGGGCTCCGTCTCAGGCTGGTATCGAACGCGCTTCCAGCGCTTTTAGCCTGCACCCTTTTCATCTGCACATTCTCACTCCTCGGCTGCAACTCTGTCCCTAAACCCGCCACCACTTCAACGCCTGTGACCGCCACCGCGCAAACCTACCCCGCACACCCCACCACATCACCACCACCCTTCAAGCTCTTCCACCAGACCAAAGACTCCATCACCCTCGTCACCGGCGACGACGCAACCGACGACCAAATCGAAGCCATCGTCTGGCAGCTCCATGACGCCGCACAAACTCACACCTTCAACAAGCTCCACATCCCGCAAAAGTTCATCGACGACCGCGACCCCATCGTCTTCTTCCACATCTATCGCGGCTCCAAATGCGCCGCTGAAAAATACGCCGCTGGAGACCCACCCTGCGGTGGCAGCTACCACGCCGCCGGCGACTACACCCTCGGCAGCTTCAAGAACCCCAACCGCGACGACGGCGTCCTCCTCCACGACGAAGACCATCAGGTCGAACTCTGGAACGCCGACGCCGCATCCACTGGTCCGCACTAGCGCTCTGTCACTTCGCGGGGAATCCGTTTATCTATTCCCTGCTCCCTATTCCCTACTCCCTGAGGCTTTATGCTCCACACCTTCGTAGCCCTCGTTCAAGACAAACCCGGCGTGCTCACCCGCGTCGCCTCGCTCTTCCGCCGACTCAGCATCAACATCGTCTCGCTCACCGTCGGCGAGTCCGAACGTCCCGACACCTCGCGCATGACCATCGTCTGCGAGGCCCCCGAAAACGCAGCGCACCGCATCCGCGCCTCGCTCTATAAGCTTGAAACCACCGTGCACGTCGATGAGCTCAATCGTTCCGAAGCCGTCATCCGCGAACTCTGCCTCATCAAGGTCCAGGTCGGCCCGGACTCCCCGCACGGCCTCCACTCGCGCTCCCAGGTCTTCGAGCTCGCACAGGTCTTCCGCGCCCGCGTTGTCGACCTCGCACCCGAGTCCATCATGCTGGAGATGACCGGCAGCGCCTCCAAAATCGAAGGCCTCATCCAGGTCCTCGGCGAATCCAATTACACCATCCTCGAGGTCTCGCGCACCGGCCGCATGGCCATGCGCCGCGGTCACCACACCAGCCGCGTCCTCAAGGCGCTCGGCAGCCCCACCTCGCTGCCGCCAGCACACTTTCCCACCCTCGACCCCGACGCTCTCAACGAGGAAGACATCCTTCCCAGCGAGTTCGACGATTAGTTTTTGCTCTTGCTTTTCTTGTTGTCATTCCGGGCGTAGCGAGGAACCTGCTTCCTGCTCGAACTGACACCGACCTAAACCATCACCGGCTTCATCAACCAAACGAAAGAGAATCCTCATGGCAAAGACATACCACGATCAAGACGCTGACCTCTCCCTCATCCAGGCCAAGAAGGTCGCCATCATCGGCTACGGCTCACAGGGCCACGCCCACGCGCTCAACCTCAAGGACTCCGGCGTGCACGTCAAGGTCGGCCTGCGCCCCGGCTCACCCAACGCGAAGAAGGCCGAGCTCGCCGGCCTGGAAGTCGGTTCTGTCGCCGAGGTCTCCAAGTGGGCCGACGTCATCATGAACCTCACGCCTGACCAGACCGCCGCGAAGGTCTACCACGCTGAGATCGAGCCTCACATGAAGCCCAACGTCACGCTCATGTTCGCGCATGGCTTCAACATCCGCTTTCGCACCATCACTCCCCCAGCCACAGCCGACGTCTCGCTCGTCGCTCCGAAGTCCCCCGGCCATCGTGTCCGTGAGGTCTTCACCGAAGGCGGCGGCGTCCCAGGCCTCGTCGCCGTCGAGCAGGACGCCAGCGGCACCGCCCTCGCGCTCGCACTCTCTTACGCCAAGGGCATCGGCTGCACCCGCGCCGGCGTGCTCGAAACCACCTTCACCGAAGAGACCGAAACCGACCTCTTCGGCGAGCAGGCTGTCCTCTGCGGCGGCACCTCCGCCCTCGTCAAGGCTGGCTTTGAAACTCTCGTCGAGGCCGGCTACCAGCCCGAGCTCGCCTACTTCGAAGTCCTCCACGAGCTCAAGCTCATCGTCGACCTCATGTACCGCGGCGGCCTCGAGTACATGCGCTACTCCATCTCCGACACTGCCGAGTGGGGCGACTATGTCAGCGGCCCGCGCATCGTAACTCCAGCCGTCAAGCAGGCCATGAAGGAGGTCCTCAATGACATCCAGTCCGGAGCCTTTGCCAAGCGCTTCATCGACGACCAGAACTCCGGCCGCAAGGAGTTCGAGGCCTTCCGCGCGCAGGACCGCAACCACCCCATCGAAAAAGTCGGTGCAGAGCTTCGCGCCGCGATGCCCTTCCTTGACCCGGTCAAGGTCGAAAACGGCACCGTCGTCAAAGCCTAATCACCTACTGCATCAAAGCAAAGCGAGAGGCCCAGCGCCTCTCGCTTTGCCATTTGCAAAGGAGCCACCATGTCTCTCGCCATCCCTGTCGACGACCTCCTCCGCTGGAACGACCTCACCGCGCAGCGTTGGCGCGATCACCTCCACGCACACCCCGCTCTGCTCGCCGTGCCCTGCGACGTCCGCAACTCCAGCAACGTCGCGCAGGTCCTCCAGCACATCGTCGCCGTCGAGCTCCGCTACGCACAACGCCTCGCCGCTCAACCCGAGAGCAGCTACGACGAGGTTCCCTTCGGCTCACCCGACGAGATCTTCGCCACGCACCAGCGCGCCTTCGACCTCATCCGCCCCCTCCTCGCCGACGACACCTACGACTGGAACGACCCGCTCGACTTCCAGACCATCACCCTCGGCAGGATCCGCGCCGCGCGCCGCGACATCCTCCTGCATATGCTCTTCCACGGCATTCGCCACTATGCGCAGCTAGCCACGCAGGCACGCACCGCCGGCTTCACGCCCACTTGGCCCATGGACTTCCTCATGCTCAACGCGCAGCGCATCTGACTACCCGCGCATCACCTGCTCCGTCGCCCAGTCCGTCCACACCGCCTCACGTCCCGGCGATACCAACGCCGCACCATCCAGCACCGCCGCCACAAAATTCTCAATCAGCGGCAGATGCACATTCTTCGCCACAGGCAGCTGCTCCGCACCACCGGGCCAGCGAATCTCCGGCCCATTCAACGGAGTCATCGCAATCTCCCCCTCCGTCCCCACCACGCGAAACTCATCGCGCCCCACCCGCGAGTTCCACCTTGCATCTACAACGGCATGAACGCCACCGGCATAGCTCATCACCGCCGTCGCAGAGTCCTCCACCTCCAGCCCATGAACCGCATTCGACCGCAGCCCCACAGCCCGCTCCGGCTTGCCAAACAAAAAGTTCAACGCATCAATCCTGTGCGAAGCCACGTCATACAACGGCCCACCACCGGCCATCTTCGGATCGCGCAGCCATCCACGCTCCGCGCTCTCCAGCCACCCGTGATAGATCCCTTCCGCAAACACCGGCGTCCCAATGGCACCCGCAGCAATCAACGCCTTCGCCCGCATCAGCTTTGGATAAAACCGCCGATAGTACGCCACCCCAAACATTCTCTGCGCGGCATCCGCGGCAGCCACCATCGCCTCAGCCTGCGCATAGTTCATCGCGACCGGCTTCTCGCACAACACATGCTTGCCCACCTTCAGCGCAGCGATCGTCTGCTCCGCATGGAACACCACTGGCGAAGCCACATACACTGCATCAATCGCATCATCAGCCAGCGCCGCATCCAGCGTCGCCCACGCAGCCGCATCCGGATACACCTCAGCCTTCTTCGCATCCCGAGTCACCACCCCGCGCAACACACTGCGCTTTTCGGTCAAGATCGCGGGAATCACCCGCTTCCGCGTAATATCGCCAATGCCCACAACCAGCCAGTTCACATGCATGTGTCCCAGCATAACTGACCCGCATCTCATCGCTTGAGCAAGAGCGGAACAGACAGTGGAGCTGTTTGGCCGGCTTTGAAGGGGACGGGCTTTATCCCGTCCGTAAAATCCCGGATTTAAAAGAGGGGCTTTAGCCTCGGAGGGCGAAGGGACCGCCAAACTGACCTCTCGCCAAGACAAGGAGCCATCATGCAAGCGCACTCTCTCCGCCTCAACGCCTTCGGACTCGATAACGTCGCCCTCACCCCCACCGAAGTCGCCGCCCCTGGCCCACACGAGGTCCTCGTCGAGCTACGCGCCGCCAGCCTCAACTACCGGGACCTCATGGTCGTCCTCGGCCATTACAACCCGAAGATGGAACTCCCCCGCACCATCGGCTCCGACGCCGCAGGCACCGTCACCGCCGTCGGCTCCGCTGTCACACGCTTCAAGCCTGGCGACCGCGTCGCCTCACTCTTCTTCCAGGACTGGCTCGACGGTCCCTTCACCCCCACCACTGGCAAGTCCGCTCTCGGCGGCCCCATCGACGGCGCCTTCACCACCGCACGCCTCTTCTCTGAAGACGGCCTCATTCATATCCCCACATACCTCACCGACGAGCAGGCGGCCACACTCCCCTGCGCCGCCCTCACCGCCTGGAACGCCCTCGTCGAAAAAGGCAATCTCCATGCAGGCCAAACCGTCCTCGTCCTCGGCACCGGTGGCGTCTCGCTCTTCGCTCTCCAAATCGCAAAGCTCCATGGCGCGCGCGTCATCGTCACCAGCTCATCGGACGAAAAACTCCAGCGCGCCCGTGCTCTTGGCGCCGACGACACCATCAACTACCGCACCACCCCCGCCTGGGACAAAGCTGTCAAAGACCTCACCAGCGGTCTCGGCGCCGACCACGTCGTCGAAGTCGGGGGGGCCAACACCTGCCCGCTCTCGGCCTCAGCCGCAGCCTTCAACGGACACATCCACGTCATCGGCGTCCTCTCCGGCACCGATGGCCCCGGCATCGATCCCCGCCAGGCCCTCGTCAAAGCCCTCAACATCCACGGCATCTACGTCGGCAGCCGCGCCATGTTCGCCCGCATGAACGCCGCCTTCATCGTCGGCAAAACTCAACCCGTCATCGACCGCGTCTTCCCGCTCACCGACGCCCGCGCAGCCTTCGAGCACGTGCAAACCGGCAGCCACTTCGGCAAAATCGTCCTCTCCCTCCGATAAAATGGGTGCCCCATTCACACGCAGTCTCATCGCGGATGAGTGGGGGATGCATCCTCTGCAGAACAGGGAAGCACCCGCTTTACTTCCAATAAAAATGGCTCCCCGCAGGGAGCCACTCTTCACAGCCAATCCACAACTAAGTCGTCACGATCTCCACACCCCGCCAGAACGCCACATGGCGCTTCACCGACTTCGCCGCCGGCTTAGGGTTGGGGTAGTACCAGGCCGCGTCAGGGTTCTCCTGACCATCCACCAGAACCGTGTAGTACCGGGCCTGTCCCTTCCAGGGGCAATTGGAACTCGTTGAGCTAGGCTTCAAAAATGCCCGGTTCACAGCCTCTTCAGGGAAGTAAATGTTGCCTTCAATCGTCTCTACCTTATCGCTCTCCGCGATAGTCTGTCCGTTCCAAATCGCCTTTGGCATATTCGCCCTCTTGACTTTTCAATAAGATACGGCTCTCAAGTGCTCAGCAGATTGTACCTGCCTGTGCACCCGGACCGGTCGTTATGGCCGAGTACAGAACACAGTGTAGCACATCTCTATTGGAAATGGAAAGTCTCCGCGCATGAACCTACCAAAATCAGTAGATTTCCTCCTGCAAACCGAAGGCGACACCGCTCAGGCCACAGCCTCCACCATCGGACGCGTCTTCTCCGGATCAGGCCGTTTCAGATCCACAGGAGCCTCCTTCAGCTTCGGCGGACCGATCTTCTTCTGATATCCACAGGCTGGCGTCGTAGGAGCCTCTACCTCGGCTCCCTTCTTCGCCCGTTTCTTCGGCATCGCCTCGTGGTTGTTCGGACACACCAGGAACGTCCCCTCGGCATTCGACACCTCCACCAGGTACGCCGAATCGCACTTCGGACACGTCTGGTTCACCAGCTTCTGGTTGCTCGTAAAGTCGCACTTCGGATACCGCGTGCACCCATAGAACGTATCCCCGCGCCGGTTCTTCCGCACGGCAACCTCGCCCCCACACTTCGGGCACGGCACATCCAGCAATTCCTGCTTCACATACTTGCACTTCGGATAGCCCGAGCAGGCAATGAACTCGCCATACTGCCCATCGCGCTGCAGCAGCGGCTTGCCGCACTTCGGACAAGGCTCTTCCAGCACCACCGGCGGCTTCGACTGCACCTTCTGCGTCAGCTTCCGGATCGTCTTGCACGGAGGATCTTCGTTGTACCCAGGGCAAGCCATAAACGGTCCCCACGGCCCATTGCGGAGCACCATCGTGCGCCCGCAGTTGTCGCAGGCCTCATCCTCCTGCTCTGCCGCATCCGCCCCAGGAGTCGTCAAATCCGGCTTCGCCGACACGTTCTCCTTCGTAAAGTCGCAGCTATCCGGCTCGACAATCAGCTTTCCGCCAACCTTCCGCGCCTCTTCCGCGCCGCGCTCCAGCGTCTCAAGCAGCGAGCCCTTATCGGCAACTTCAACCGACATCTCCGTCACATCGTCGTTCATCACCTTCACATGCACCGGAAAGCTGAACGCATCCGTGACCTTCTTCACCGAAACCTTAGGCGTCTTCTTCAGCGGCCCCAGCGCAATCGTCACCGGCTTCGCCTTCGTAAAGTTCGAGCACGAGTAGAAGCTGCCGAACTTGCCCCACTTCAAAATCAGCGGCGCGCCGCACTTCTCGCAGACTTCATCAGAGGGCTTCTCCCACGCCTTGACGTCCTCCATCTCAATCTCGGCGACCTTCAGTTCTTCCTCAAGATGCCCATAGAAGCCCTTCAGCAGGTCCGTCCACTTTTCGGTGCCATCTTCCACGGCATCCAGCTCATTCTCCAGACCAGCCGTGTACTCCACCTTGAAGATGTATGGAAAGTTCTTCACCAGCAGGTCTGTCACCACCATGCCGATCTCGGTCGGCACAAGCTTCTGCTGGATCTTCTTCACATAATCGCGTTCCTGGATCGTATTGATGATCGAAGCATACGTCGAAGGCCGGCCAATGCCGTTCTCTTCCAGCGTCTTCACCAAACTCGCTTCGTTGAACCGCGGCGGCGGCTGCGTAAACTTCTGCTGCGGATCGACCTTGTTGCACGCCAGCGCCTGCTTCTCCTTCAGCTCTGGCAGTCGCTTGTCATCCGAACTCTCTTCGGCGCCCTCGCCCTCTTCAGCCGCAGCGGCCTTCTCGGCCTCCACGCGGGCGGCCTTAGCCTTCTTGTTCTCTTCGTCAAAGTGAAGCCATCCAGAAAACTTCAGGATGCTGCCCGTCGTGCGAAAGTCATACGTGGCATCCGCCTTCGCCTCGATCTCCACCGTCGTCTGGTCGAACACCGCCGGCATCATCTGGCTTGACACCGCGCGCTCCCAGATCAGCTTGTACAGCCGGTACTGCTCATCGCTCAGATACCGTCGAATCTGCTCCGGCACGTACTCCACATTCGTCGGGCGAATCGCCTCATGCGCCTCCTGAGCATCCTTCTTGCTCTTGTAGACGTTCGGCTTCTCCGGCAGATACTTATCGCCGAGCTTCTTGCCCACCCACTCCCGAATCTCACGCACAGCATCGGCACTCAAATTCGTCGAGTCCGTACGC
Organism: Granulicella sp. 5B5; assembly: GCF_014083945.1. Classification (GTDB taxonomy): domain Bacteria; phylum Acidobacteriota; class Terriglobia; order Terriglobales; family Acidobacteriaceae; genus Granulicella. The sequence continues at coordinate 1,103,801 of NZ_CP046444.1, forward strand.
ATGTAGGTGATCAAACCCACAGTGCCTTCGTTGCCGATCTCCACGCCTTCATACAGCCTCTGCGCCACGCCCATTGTGCGCCGCACATTGAAGCCCAGCCGTCCTGCCGCCTGCTGCTGCAATTGGCTCGTCGTAAACGGGGCCTTCGGGTTGCGCCGCTGCTCGCGCTTCTCAATCGAGCGCACCGTCCACTTCGCGCGCTCCAGCTGGCTCAGCACTTCATCCACAGCCGCCTTGTCCGGCAGCGCGTTCGATAGAAACTGCTCCTTACCTTCCTTGTCCGTGCCATTCGACACGCGAATCGGCTGCCCGGCCACGGCCACCATCCGCGCCGTAAACTCCTGCCCCCCGTCTTTTGGAGACCGGCCTTCGGGCGCAAGCACCGCATCTATATTCCAGTACTCCACCGAGTTGAACGCATTGATCTCCCGCTCGCGCTCCACAATCAGCCGCAGCGCGACGGTCTGCACACGCCCCGCACTCAGCCCACGCTTCACCTTGTCCCACAGCAGCGGAGAGATCTGGTACCCCACCAACCGGTCCAGCACGCGCCGCGTCTGCTGCGCGTCTACCAGGTTCTCGTCCACATCCCGAGTATGCTGAAACGCCGCCTGCACAGCCTTCTTCGTAATCTCGTTGAACGTCACCCGCCGCAGCTTGCTCTTATCCTTAATAGAGGGCAGTAGCTGCATCTTTAAATGCGCGGCAATCGCCTCACCTTCGCGATCAGGATCGGCGGCCAGAAACACGCTGTCGCTCTTCGCCGCCAGCTTCTTCAGCCGGTCAACCACCTTCTCCTTGCCCGGAGACACAATCAGCGTCGGCTCAAACGTCCTCCGCTTCAGCTCCACGCCGATATCGTTCTTCGGCAGGTCCATAATGTGGCCAATCGAGGCCTCCACCACGTAGTCGCTGCCCAGATATTTCCCGATCGTCTTCGCCTTCGCGGGCGACTCCACGATCACTAAATTCTTTGCCATACTGCACACCCATTCAGAGACCCAACAGCCGAAGCCTTGTCTCCGCTTCCAATTCCTATGCAACCTATCACGGTTTCCGGAGGGCAAGTCAAACTCGCCGTCCTGCCCTTTGCTCCATCTTCGCGTTCAGTCACGCGTTCCCACTCGGTCTTGGACGTTCCAAAACCTCATCGGTGATTCCTGCCTATCGTCATGAAAAGACGGCCTCTACCACTAGAAGCAGCGCACGTACTTTTTGCCTGGCATCTGCCGCACACGGCCTGCTATCTCCAGTTCAAACAAGGCAGTAAATATCTCACCTGACACAAGCTTGGCTTCCAGCCGTTCGATCAGCGTATCCAGCTGCACGGCTTCGTCCTGCCGTAACTCTTGTATCACGAGCCGTTCATGCTCGCTCATCGGCTGCCCTGAACCAGCTTCGACGAATAGAGATGCACTCTGGCCCGAAGAAGATTCATCGCGACCCGTCCGCGCCTGTATCTCGTCCTCCAGTTCAACCCGCACCTGGCTCGGCAAATCTTCCCAGATGTCCTCCCAAGTCGCTGTCAACTTAGCCCCTTGCTTGATCAGCGTATTCGGCCCCCACGAGTTCTTGTTCGTCGCGTTCCCCGGCACCGCATACACATCGCGCCCCTGCTCCAGCGCGCACCGAGCCGTAATCCGAGTCCCCGAATACTCCGCCGCCTCCACCACCAGCACCCCCACGCTCAGCCCACTCAGCGTCCTGTTCCGGATAGGAAAATTCTGCGGCGCCGGAAACGTCCCCAGCGGAAACTCACTCACCACCGCCCCACCCTGCGCCACAATCTGCTCAGCCAGCTTCTTGTTCTCCTTCGGATAGATCACATCGATCCCCGTCCCCCACACCGCCACCGTCACCCCATTCGCATCTAGAGCCCCTTTGTGCGCACACGTGTCCACCCCACGCGCCATCCCACTCATCACCACCATCCCCCGCAGCGCCAGCTCGCGACTCAACATCTCAGCCATCCCCGCACCATATGGCGAAGGATGCCGCGTCCCCACCACCGCAATCCCCGCCCTCGTCAGTTGCGACACATCGCCCCGCACCCACAGCACCGCCGGCGGATCATAGATATTCAACAGCCGCTCCGGATACCCCGCATCCTCCGGCGTCAAAAACACCGCCTGCTGCTCAAGTGTCCTCTCGGCCTCTTCCATCGCCGCCTTGCGAGCCTGCCCGTCCGCGATAAACTGCGCCGCCGCCGCCGGAATTCCGGTCCCCTCCAGCTCCGTCAACGAAGCCGAAAACACCCGCTCCGCCCCACCCAGCCTCTGCATCATCCTCGCCGACCGCGTCGGCCCCAACCCTGGCGTCAACACCGCCGCCAGCCACCCCAAACGAGCCTCTTCACTCGCATTCAACAAGCTTCCATTCATTCCGCGTCCCTCTCTGCTGCGTCGTGCGCCCATCCTACCGCATCTAGTATCTTGGAGACAGCAGGGCACTTGGATCTACTCCCTATTCCCTACTCCCTATTCCCTGCCTTATGCGTATTGCCGCAATATCGTTCCTCAATCCCGCCCCTCTGCTCTACAACTTCGAGCACGAACCCACAGCGACAGACCTCAGCACGCGCTACAGCGTCAACTACACGTTGCCCTCCGCCTGCGCCGAGCAGCTGCACGCAGGCACCGCCGACCTCGGCCTCATCCCCATCGCGTCGCTCACGCCGCAGCTCGCCATCGTCCCCGGCTGCACCATCGCCTCGCTGAACGAAGTCCGCAGCATCCTCCTCCTCGTCAAAAACCCCGCAGCTCTCTCACGCGACGAAGCCCTCACCCGCGTCCGCACCGTCGCAGCCGACGCCGCCTCCCGCAGCTCGCAGGCCTACACCCACATCCTCTTCGAGCACTTCCACCACACCCGCCCCACCTTCCATGAAGAGGATGCAGCACAGGACGACAGCCCCATCCGGATGCTCGCCGCCCACGACGCCGCACTCCTCATCGGCGACCCTGCCCTCCTCGCACGCGAGCACCGAGCACAGATCGACGCCGCACACCCCAACCTCCTCTGGCTCGACCTCGCTCAACTCTGGCGCGAGCTCACCGGACTCCCCTGGGTCGCCGCCGTCTGGGCCGTCCGCCCCGAAGCACTAACGAACTTCCCCGCAACCCAGCTCATCGACGACCTCATAGCGAGCCGCGACGCCGGTCTCGCCAACACCGAAACCCTCGTCACCGAGTGGGCCCCGCGCATCCCCATCCCCGCAACCACCATCCGCACCTACCTCACCCAGAACATCCACTACACCCTCGACTCCGACTGCCTCCGCTCCATCGAGCTCTTCCGCACCCTGGCCGCAAAGATCAACACACTCCCACCACTCCCCACCCTCAACCTCCTAGACTGAGCAAACTTTCCCCGAGTAAACTTTCCCCGAAGAAAGATGTGTCATCTCGACCGAAGCATCGCAGCCTTATCGCGATGCGTAGCGGAGAGACCTGCATCTGCCGTAGCAAGCGCCGTGGGCGCGAGCGTACAAACGGAGGGAGCAGTGGCCTTTAGGCCACTGATAGAGACCCATGCAAAAGGCCTTCAGGCCCGGGTCGGTCTGACAGCCTCAATCTCAAACCCCCGGCGCCCAAGTCCACCCCTCCACCCCATGCAGCGGCTCCCGCGGCTTCGGCAGCGACACAAACTCCGCGCGCCGTTCCGCCATCACCATCGTCGTCACCAGCGCATCGAAGGCATCTTCGCTTCCCTTAGCCTTCTCCATCACCCCACGCGAAAGCTCCCGATACTCCGTACTCTCGCTGCGCTTCTTCGCTAAGTACGCCGTCCGAGCCTCCGCACTCGACTTCCGCACCGCCCCAGTATTCAGCCGCGTATAGATCTCCACCACCAGCGGACACGGCTTCTTCAAACCCAGCGCCGGCCGGTCAAACGGCCACACCCGAAACCCCGCCGCCCGCAGCTTCAACAACACACCAAACCCGCGCAACGACGCCGTCCCCACGCTCCCTGCTCCGCCAATCTGAAACACACTCTTCGGCGCAATGCCTCTCACCCGCGCCTGCCGCTCTGCCTCAGGAATCAGCGCCGCCAGCTTGCAATCAATATCCGTCGCCCGCAACATCCTGTGCAGTTTCTCCCCCGAAAACTCCTCGGGCCGCTTATGAGGCTTCCCCCAGAATCTTCGATCTACACTCTCGCGCCCCAACCACCGCTCCACAAACCCCTCGCGCTCCGCCAGCTCCCAGAACTCCGGCCCACTCGCCGCACCATGCTCGCCGCTCACAAACCACGCCGGAAACCCAAAGCAAAAATCGAACCCCACCACCATCCGCGGAGTCTCCTTCGCCAGCTCCATCAACCACTCCGCAATCTCCACCCGAGTCCGCCCACTCTCCAGCCTTACCCGCTCGCCCTCAGTCCATACTCCCGCCCAGATATGCCGCCGCTGCCCCGCCGCATCCACCCTGCCCGACCAGTCAATCCCCACCACCCGTTCAACTTGTCTGTCATTCCCGAAGGGAATCTGCTTCCTCATTGGCTCCTGCCCCTTTTCGACCTCACCATCACTCAGGTACCCCGACGCTTCAGCGTCGGGTCTCATAGCCCACAAAAAATAGAGGGGCTTTAGCCCGGAGGTTTGCTTTTCACTACTGTCTCTCCACTACTGTCTACTCACTATCGACAACGTCGATCTCCTCCACCTCCGCGCCCCACCCTCTCAACACCTTCCAAACCGTCTTCGTCGAAAACCCCGCAGCCATCAGCCGACGCATCGCCCGCGCCGTCTCCTTGTCATCCTCCGGCTTCTTCATCCGCTTGCGTTCGACATATGCCTTCGCCAGCGCGACCTCATCCACATCCTCATACGCCGCCGTCAACGCAACACTCGCGGTCTCGCCGCCGATACCTTTCTGCATCAACCCCTGCTGCACGCGCCGCTTGCCGAACTTTTCATTCTCCTGCCGCAGCCGCGTATAGTCAGCAGCGAAGCGCTCATCGCTCAGGTAGCCATACTCCTTCAGCTTGATCATCACGGCCTCAACCGCAGCCTGCCCATCCTCACCCGGCTCCGCACGCTGCAGCATCAGCCGCCGCAAGTCGCGCTCGCTCTTCATCCGAGACCCCAGCGACTTCACCGCATACTCCAGCAGCCCCGCCACATCCAGCGGCGCCCGCACCTTCTTCGTCTTACCGAAACCAGTTGCTCTGCCAAAAGCCATACCCCGCAGTCTACGCCGCCCCTTCAACCAATTCCCGACCAAACCCGTCTATCCTGTTGAAGACCGCACCCACATGCTGGGTGCCCCATCTTCGCGACGGCTTCATCGTCGCTAAGGTGGGCTGTACAGACTCCGACTCGCCCATGACCAGGCCTCTCCTCACTCTCGCTCTCATGGCTCTCGCCACCCCAGCCTTCGCCCAGGGCTTCGGCCCACTCGACCCCACGCCGCCCACCGGCATCACTATCCCCGAGATCATCCAGAAGATGGGCACACAGGAGTCCGCCTTCGCCGCCGCGCGCCTCGACTACACCTTCACCCAGGACGTCAAATTCTTCACCATCTCCGACGACACCGGCAAGCCCGACGGCGAGTACCACCAGGTCACCGACATCTCCTTCGACGACGCCCACCACCGCGTCGAGCACGTCACCTTCGCCCCGCAGAACACACTCGAACGCGTCATCATGACCGAGAACGACATGAAGGACATCGAGAACAAGCTCCCCTTCGTCCTCACCTCGCCCGAGCTCCCCGAGTACAACCTCACCTACCTCGGCCGCCAGCACGTCGACGACCTCGACACCTACGTCTTCGACTGCGCCCCCAAGCAGTTCGTCAAAGGCCAGCGCTACTTCCAGGGCAAGGTCTGGCTCGACGTCATCGACAACGAGATCGTCCTCATCAACGGCATGACCGTCCCCCAGGACACCCGCGCCGGCCACGAAGACCTCTCACCGCCCTACACCACCTACTACGAGCAGGTCGACGGCAAATACTGGTTCCCCACCTACACCAAGGCCGAGGGCATCCTCCACTTCGCCGCCGCCCACGGCGCCCTCTCGCAGGACGTCCACGTCCGCTCCGTCGTCCGCTACACCAACTACAAGCGCTTCCACTCCAGCGTCACCATCCTCTTCAACGGCCAGGACATCAGCACCAACAAGGACGACTCCACCAAGCCCCAACCCACCACCTCACCCGCCAAACCGCAACCCTGACCCACCTCAAAAATCAAAAGTTACGCCACAACTCCCGTGGCGTAACTTCGCGTTTCTCTTCGCGAACTTTGCGGGAAAGTCTTTGCCGCTGCCTGTTCTCCTCTACGCCGCCGTCTCATTCTCAAAGTAAAGATACTTCCGCCAGTTCGCATCCGCGGACCCAATCATCCGCATAATATGCCGCGACGTATGCAGCGAGAACGGCCGTGGCTCACGCAGCAGCCGCATCTCCGTCAGCTCATGCAGCATCTGGTTGCCCTTCCGCCGATTGCAGTCCTTGCAGCACGCCACCAGGTTCTCCCACGTCGAAAGCCCGCCCCGCGACCGCGGAATCACATGGTCCAGCGTCAGCTCCGCCGCCGTCAGCACCTTCTGGCAGTACTGGCACGTATTGCGGTCGCGCAGCAGAATGTTCTTCCGGCTCAGCGCCCGTGTCTGGTGCGGAATCCGCCGGTACTCCAGCAAACGAATCACGCTCGGCATCTGCAGGTTCATCCTGTGCGAATGAAGAACCGCCCCCTGCTCCTCCTCCGTGCGCGCGATCCCCTTCAACACCAGCACCAGCGCCCGCCTCGCGCCGCAGATGTTGATTGGCTCATAGCTCGCATTCAGCACCAGCACCGGCGTCTGCATCGCCGGCTGCCGAAACACGCCCATCCGTATATCGATCGCCTCCGCCCGCGCCGTTCCCGGCACCGGATGAGTCGTGTGATGTCTATTGCCCGTCCGCTTTGTCCGCCCAGCCTGCATTCCTGCCCTCCGAGTTTTCTGCGTACCCTTGAATCTGCTTACCTTTGAAGTCTTTCTGCGTACCCTTGAAGATGTGTCATCTCGACCGAAGCATCGCAGCCTTATCGCGATGCGCAGTGGAGAGACCCGCTTCTCTACCCATCACTCCCGCCAAACCTTCTCTGCCGCGACACATCCGGCTCAACCAGCTTCGGCGACCACATCGCCACCTCCACCGGCTCCATCTGCTCACTCCGAGCGCTCTCCGGCTGCACCTTCGCCGCCGTCGCCACCCAAACCTTCGCCGCCCCCGCACGCATCAACACCCGCGCACACTCCCGAGCCGTCGCTCTGGTCGTCATAATGTCATCCACCAGCAGCACCTCACGCCCGCGCAGCGCTTCACTCTTTACAACCCGAAACGCCCCACGCAAACTCGCCCTCCGCTCCTTCGGGGACGCCATAAAATACAGCGGCCTGGTGTTCTTCACGCGCACCAACACACCGCTCTCGATCCGCAGCCGCCACTCCGGCGTAGCCTTCTTCAGTCGCTTCACCGCAGCCCGCGCCAACAGCAGCGCCTGGTTATAACCACGCTCCCGCTCGCGAGCGGCAAACAACGGCACCGGCACCACCACCAGCTCCTTCGCGGCTTCATCACACAGCATCATCGCCGCCCGCGCCACGCGCTCGCCCAGCACCAGTTCCGCCAGCGCACGACGTCCCGCAAACTTCAGCAGGTGCAGCATCTCGCGCATCTCATCGTCGTAGTCGCCGCTCGCCACGGCCCGTTCAAACTCTGGAGGAGCCAGCCTGCACATCGTGCACGCTCTCACGCCCATCGCCGCCGCAAACCGCGCGTCTTCAAGCCAAGAGGCTTCGCGCATCCCCATCGCGTCCCCACAACGCGCACAAACCGTCTCATCCCGCTCCGCCGTCTCCGCGCCCACACGCGCCAGGCAGGCTTCGCAAACCCTCACCGTCCCCAAACGCCCCATCGCTCCGCCACACAGGCGGCACTCCGACGGCATCACCACACTTGCTAAATCGCTGACACTCGTCCAGACGGCCCCACCCGCCTGCTTTACCGTCTGCTTGCCAAATCCGCCGCTACTTCGCAGCACGCGCGTAACAGCGCGCCATCCTGCCGCCCTCCGGCTCACAGCGAGCGAACCCTGGCCGGGCGGACCACCCATCTCGAGTTGGACATCCTTCACGCTTTCGCTGCTGAAGACCGACCTTCCTCGCGGCAGTGCAAGAGAAACACCAGCTCTGCCCAATGAGCGCAGTATACCTGTGCCCTGTTAATGCTGCAATTCACAGCACCCGGTGAACCTCCCCGTATCCCACCGCGCCACCGCTCGGTACCCTGACGCTTCAGCGTCAGGTCTCATAGGCTCGACAGAAGAATAAGGGCTTTAGCCCTTCGCTACTTCCTATTTCCTACTTCCTATTTCCTGCTCCTGTATTCTTAAAAACACAGCCCGTGCCCACCACCGCCTCAGCTCCGGCCGCAGTCCCCGCCACGCCCCGCTCTGCCTCCCGCTCCACGCTGCTGGCCGACTACGCCATCCTCGTCAAGCCTCGCGTCTCGCTGATGGTCATCATCACCGCCGCTGCCGGCTTCTACCTCGGCTCGCTGGCGTCCGGCATCCCGCCCTTCAACCTCCTGCTCCTCAAAACCCTCATCGGAGTAGCCCTCGTCACCGCCGGCTCCTCCGTTCTCAATCAGGCGCTTGAGCGCAACACCGACCTCCTCATGCCGCGCACCGCCTCCCGACCCATGGCACAGCGCCGCATCTCCTTCGCCCACGGCCTCGTTCTCGGCTTCCTCCTCGTCTGTGGAGGCTCCATCTACCTCGCCTGGGCCGTCACCGCTCTCACCGGCCTGCTTACACTTCTCACCGCCGTCGCCTACGTCGCCATTTACACCCCGCTCAAGCGCATCACCACACTCAACACCTTCATCGGGGCCTTCCCCGGCGCACTGCCTCCGCTCATCGGCTGGACCGCCGCCCGCGGCCTCATCGAGTGGCCCGCCGTCGCTCTCTTCGCCATCCTCTTCGTCTGGCAGTTCCCTCACTTCATGGCCATCGGCTGGCTCTACCGCAAGGACTACGGCGAAGCCGGCATCCGCGTCACCTCCACCCAGAGCTCTGCCGCCTGGGCCGCGCGCTCCTCCGCCGTGCAGGCTCTCGTCTACGCCATCCTCATGGTCCCCGTCAGTCTCTGGCCCTACTGGCTGCACCTCACCGGCCTGCCCTACGCCCTCGTAGCGACAGCCCTCGGCCTCTGGTACCTCGCCGCCACCATCCGTTTCTTCGCCATCACCCGCCACCCCAACGAGCCGAGCCGCACCATCGCCCGTCACCTCCTCAAAGTCTCCGTCATCTACCTGCCACTGCTCCTTATCGCCATGATGCTCAACGCCCATGGCCGCCTCCTCTTCTAACCGCCTTTCCCTTACTTGGCGAAACTTCGCTAACTCCGCGAACTTTGCGGGAACGCTCTTAGCCTCTGCCACCACGAAACTGAACCCAACGCCCATGACGCAGCAAGACACAACCCGCACCCCACCCTCCATCATCGCCGCCATCCTCGGCGTCAGCCTCGTCGCGTCTCTCTTCCTCGCCTGGCTGGTCTATTACCACCCACCCACCGACGCCGCCGGCCACCACCTCGCCTTCCTCCCCGAGCTCGACGCCGTTCTCAATGCCATCTGCGCCATCTTCCTCATCAATGGCTTCCGCCACATCCGCGCCCGCCGCATCGCCGCACACCGCAACAGCATGTTCGCGGCCTTCATCGTCTCCAGCGCCTTCCTCGTCGCCTACATCGCCAACCACGTCCTGCACGGCGACATCCTCTTCCCCACCACGCATCCCACCGCGCGCCTCATCTACCTCTGGGTCCTTCTGCTCCCGCACATCCTGCTCGCAGTCGTCGCGCTGCCCATGATCCTGATCACTTTCTTCCTGTCACTCACAGGCCGCTTCCCCGCCCACAAAAAACTCGCCCGCTACACCTTCCCCATCTGGCTCTACGTCTCCGTCTCCGGCGTAGTCGTCTACGCCATGCTCGCCGCCTACCGCTAAACCTTTCGCTACTCCCTATTCCCTACTCCCTGTTCTTCCCCCTATGCAAGACGACACAAAGACCATCCTCAAAACCGGCTCCACCATCTTCCTCACGGGAGTCGCCTCCGCCGCGCTCATGTACACCGTCTTCGGCGGAGTCACCAAACAGGGCCCGCACACCAACGGCGGCTGGCTCGCCCTCATGGTCGCCATGGGCTGCCTCCCCACCGGAGCCCTCACCCTCGTCCTCGGCCTCGCCAAACTCTTCGGCGACCTCCACCGCGACTAACCCCACCCCACATACCCCGATGTGTCATCTCGACCGGAGTCCGCGCCCTTTGCGGACGTAGCGGAGAGACCTGCGGTTGCCCTTGCCGTTGCCTGTTCTACTCTGCGACCTTTGCGGGCTTTTACTTTGCGCCCTCTGCGTGAACGCTTTTGCCGCAGCGATGCGCCGCAGGCGCGAGCGTACCCCGGAGTAGCGGCATCGCTCCGGCGCGCTATCATCCTAAAAAGTTAGGACTAGGATCAAACTTCCCCAAACCTCAGCCGTCCAACCCCACATGTTCCCCAAGCCCCTTGCCGCGCTCATCCTCCTCGACGCGCACGGCATCATCCGCGTCATCCAGCCCGTCGACGAGGCCGCCATCGCCCCCGGCAGCACCATCGACTCCGCCATCGCCCAAGTCGGCTCAGCCTTCCCTTTCCGCCCACGGCCTGTCAACCCCAAGGTTCCCACACACACACCCTAAACCGATTACAAACAATACTTACGCACTCCAAACCAAAAACACTTTCCCCACCTCAACCTTCTATACTGGAACTAGGGGAGCTGACTCACTGGATAACTGGCAAACTGGCAACTGAAACCCGCAAACCAGGGGCAGGCTCGCTCTATCCTCTATCCCCTCTCCACTATCCGGCGTTGCCCAAAAAACTCTTCGTTTATCCCAAAAGCTTGTCATTTCGACCGGAGCATCGCGGTTTTATCGCGATGCGGAGCGGAGAAACCCCTGTATTTGCAGTAGCGAGAGCCGAAGGCGCGAGCGTACCCCAACCGGACAACCGGAAATGGCGCACTTTTGGGGCAAAGCCCCCACTATCCCCTTTCTTTCCCATATCATACCCATAACTATATACAGAATCAGCCACTTACCCCCGGGATCACCCCGTAAGTCGCTGATTTCACTGGATACCTCCGCTACATAGGGGAGGGGGAGGGGATATCAGTTTCGTCCCGAAATTCCTCGCCCATCACTCTGCTATCCTCGACAACTGACAACGGAGAGCATCCATGGCAAAAGGCGTTAACAAAGTCTTCCTCCTCGGCAACCTCGGCAAAGACCCCGAGATCCGCACCACACCCAACGGCATGACCGTCGCCACCTTCACCCTCGCCACCGCCGAGCGCGCCAAGGGCGCCGACGGCCAGTGGGCCGACAAGACCGAGTGGCACAACCTCGTCGCCTTCCAGCGCACCGCCGAGATCATCCGCGACTACGTCAAGAAGGGCTCGCAGGTCTACATCGAAGGCAAACTCCAGACCCGCTCCTGGGACGACAAGGAGTCCGGCCAGAAGAAGTACCGCACCGAGATCCTCGTCAACGAGCTCACCCTGCTCGGCGGCCGCGGCGAAGGCGGCGGCAGCTCCTCCGGCAGCGGCTACTCCCGCTCCTCCTCCTCCGGATCATCCTCGTCAGCCTCCTACAGCGGCGGCAGCACCTCCACGCCCGACTACGCCGACCAGCAGATCACCGACGACGACATCCCGTTCTAGCGCCTCTGTCAGGGCCTCTCCGCGTGCCTACACCTCCATCGCATGCACTCCGTCGAGCTGGCACCAAGCCGCATTCACCCGCGCGGCTCACGGCTTGCATACTGGCGGTACTGCTGGCACCTCTGGCCGCTGCGCAGCGCCACAACGGCCTCTCCTCGCCGCCCACCGCGCCGCCGCCGCCAAAAGGCCTAGCAGGTAAGGCAATCGTCCCCGTCAGCACCGGCATGGGCGCACTGCAGTTCGCCTCCGTCAACTACGGAGTCCCCGCGCCGCAGTCGCTCACCCGCCAGCTTGAAGCCGACGACGACCGCACCCGCGCCGCCGCTCTCTCCGCCATCGGCTCGCCCGCGCAGTACCTCGGCCGCGGCCACACCCCTTACCCGCACTCCATCCAGCTCAGCTTCGTCGCCCTCGGCCTCACCGACGAGCTCGACGCCATCCTCACCGTCGAGCTCGACCAGCACATCGTCAGCGCCGTCCTCATGCCCCATGGCGACAGCTGGGCCCGCATCGCGACCCTCACCTACGCCACCTCCTTCGCCAATCCCTCCACCACCCCGGCCACATTCCTCCGCATCGCCCGCTCGCTCATGCAGCACGAGCGTTACCGCGCCGTCTACCGCGCCACCACCGTCGCCGCCAACGGCGACCTCACCGAGAACGAAGCGCACCTCCGCATCCTCAACAACAAGGCCGTCATCCTCATTAGCTTCGCCTCCTCTGCCCGCGTCTGTAGCAATCCCAAGCGCCCCGGCTGCGACATCACCCACCGCTGGCTCCAGCCCGACCCCGTCGACCCCTCACAACACTTCTTCCTCGTCACCGCCAACGGTCATCTCTCTCCGCACGAGGCCGCCGACCCGCTCGCCTCCGACACAACCTTCCAGCAGTCGCACCTCCACACCTTCACCTGCCAGCCCTTCAACTACTCCGACACCACCGAGCGTTACGAGCCCACCGCCAACCCCGGTCCCTGCACCGCATCCGCCCCACAGCCGCCAACGCCACCAGCCGCGCCACACGAACCGGTACACTGAAACAGATGATCGACGAAGCCACCTTCCGCCGCGAATCCGACACCGTCCTCGAATCCCTCAAGCAATCCCTCATCCGCTCCGAAGAGGCTGGCGGCTTCGAGACCGAAGAGAAGAACGGCGTCCTCAACATCCTCTTTGAAGACGACCCCTCCGCACGCTTCGTCTTCTCGCCCAACACCCCCGTCCGCCAGATCTGGATCTCCGCCCACTCCACCAGCTTCAAGCTCGAGTGGAACGAAGCGCAGCACGCCTTCACGCTCCCTAAAACCGGCGAAGACATCCGCACCCTCACCGAGCGCCTCCTCCGCGAGCAACTCGGCGACGACTCGATTACACTCAGCTAGGTCATCCTCCACCGAGGTGTCATCTCGACCGAAGCATCGCAGTCCTATCGCGATGCGTAGTGGAGAGACCTGCAGTTGGAATCACCTCAACCATGCCCCTTCTCTCGGTCGCCATCGTCACCTTCAACGAAGAGGCCAACCTCGCGCGCACGCTCGCCAGCGTCGCCCCGCTCTTTAGTGGGATGCCCGGCGAGATCATCGTCGTCGACTCACACTCCACCGACCGCACCGCCGAGATCGCCCGCACCCATAACGCCACCGTCATCGCCCGCGACTGGCCTGGCTTCGCCGAGCAGAAAAACTTCGCCATCGCCCAATGCACCGGCGAGTGGGTTCTCTCCCTCGACGCCGACGAAGAACTCACCCCCGAGCTCGCCACCGAGATCCACATTCTCCTCAACTCAAATCCCACAACAAGCGCCTTCTACCTCAAGCGCCGCAACCTCTTCCTCGGCCACTGGATCAAACACGGCGGCTTCTACCCCGACGCCAAACTCCGCCTCTTCCGCCGCACCGCCGCCGCGCAGTTCACGCCACGAGCGGTCCACGAAGTCATCGCCTTCGACGGCCCCACCGCCACCCTCACCCACGACCTCGTCCACCACGCCTATCCCACGCTCGCCACCTACATCGAGCACATGGACCGCTACAGTACACTCAGCTCAGACATCCTCGTCGCCAAAGGCCGCACCAGCCGCGCGCTTCCTGCATTCATCGCAAACGTAGCGATCTTCCCCGCACTCACCTTCATCAAGAACTACGTCTTCCGCCTCGGCTTCCTCGACGGCCGCGAAGGCCTCCTCCAGCACCTTTACCACTCCGTCTACGCCAGCTGGAAGTACGCAAAGGCATGGGAGCAGTCGCACCCAAAGAGATAGCGCGCGTAGCCGGGTCTGTTAGGCCGCACACAGCATTCTTCGCGAAACATGGCTGACTTCGCGTACTTTGCGCGAGCGCTCTCCCGTCCCAGCAACAGCTCTATCAGGCAACCTCTTTCGAAGCCCTTTATTGCCCCGCTAATTAGGCGGCTTTCTTCTCACCCATCGTTCTTACCCCTACGACGGCTCCGCCTTCACCATGCGAAGCATCAACGGTCCAAACTGCTCGATATATCGCTCCGGAAGCATACGCCGCCTCATGTCCCGCCCGACAACCAGGTGCACGGTTTCGCCCTCGCACAGCAACGTCTCATCCGCCACGCGCAGCACCTCATACTTGAACCGCAGTATCGACGCCCTCACATTCGCCAGCCGCGTCCGTATGACCAGCTCATCGTCATACCGGGCCGGGGCCTTGTACCGAGCCGTCGCCTCCACCACCGCGATCAGCGCCCCCTCATCGCGCTCCATGTCCTTGTAGTCCAGCCCCAACTGACGCATCATCTCCACGCGCCCCACCTCGAACCACACCAGGTAGTTCGCGTGATACACCACACCCATCTGGTCCGTCTCCGCGTAGCGCACCCGCACCCGCGTCTCGGCATACCCCTGTTCCAACACTCTGTCTCGATCAGTCATCCCAACAGTCTACCCACCGAATCGTCTTTCTACTCCCTATTCCCCACTCCCTGCTCCCTGCTTTACTGCACCACCGCCGCATACCGCCGCTCCATCGCGCGGCTCGTCGCCACCAGACGCTCCAGCGGCTCCAGCTCCGGCAGCTCCGCGCCCATCTTCCGCAGCGTCTCCACCAGCACCTCCGTCGGCAGATTCCCAAACACCTCCGCCTCGAACCCAGCCGCCGCCGGAGGCCCGCCAACCCCGCCCAGCACCGAGTCGAACCGTCGGCATCCCGCCTCATACGCCGCACGTATCTTCGCCGAAGCCTCCTTCGCGCTCGCACGCAGCTTCACACCCACCTCCAGCGACTCATGCACGCCCAGCACACACGCGAGCACATCACGCACCAGCTCCACCGGGGCCGTCCCCATTGTGTCCGCCAGCACCACCTGCGCCACGCCCGAGTCCACCAGCAGGTCCACCGCGCTCACTACCTCGTCAATGTCCCACGCATCCCCATACGGGTTCCCAAACGCCATCGCGACATAGGCCACAACATCCTGCCCGCCCTTGTACGCAATCTCGCCCACCTGCTCCAGCTGGTCCAGCGCCTCCTGCGGCGTCTGCCGCTGATTGCGGTCCAGGAACGTCGGCGAGATCGAGTACGGAAACGCCAGCGTCGTTACGCGCTCGCTCTCCACCGCACGCTCGGCGCCCTTGGCGTTCGCCACCATACCGATCACCTCGGTATCCTCCGGCGCATCCAGGTACTCCAGCACCAGCTCTGAGTCCGCCATCTGCGGCATAGCCTGCTTCGACACAAAGCTCACCGCATCCAGATGCTGAAATCCAGCCGCCACCACCGCCCTCAGATACTCCGCCTTCACCTCCGGCGACATCACCTTCGCCAGCGACTGCCAGGCACTCCGCGAACTTTCAACGATCTTTACCATTCGTATTAAGCTACTCCACTACCCTTACGGCGTCGTCTGTTTCGCCTTCTTCCTATGCAGCACGAGCTTCGGCACCACAAACTCCTCCATGATGTTCCCAAACGCCGTGCCCGCCAGATTCAGCCCAAAGTTCGCCGCCGTCGTCGAGCCCCAATGCACATCGTCATGCGGATACAGCGCCACCGTCGCCGTTGACGCCGCCAGGTCTCCCAGCATGTTCGACCACCCTGGCTGCCACTTCCCCTTATCGCTTCTCTGCTCCAACACCTGCTTCAGCGCCCACTCCGTGCGCTCCTTCACCGTTCCATCCGCCTTATAGAAGTACCGCGGGTCCTGGTGAAAGATCGCCGGAAACACATATCCCGACAGGCCCACCCCGGCAAGCGTACCCGCCATCTGGGCCCCATAGCGCTGCCCAAAGCCTGCCCAGTCCTGCCCCCACTGCGACGGCGTCTGCGTCGCCTGATTCAGCCCGGCTCCCACCGCTGCCGCCGCGAACGTCACCGGGTCAATCAGCGTCCTCCCTGCCAGTTGCAGCTTCTGTCCCTGCGTCATACCCACCGTATTCGGGTCATACGCCACATAAAAGTTTGGGATCACACCCAGAATCCGCTGCTTCTCCTCCTGCTTCACCTGCATCTCCGCCAGTTCCTTCGGGCTCACCGCCTCCACCTCGGCGTTCACCGTCACCAGCTTCAACGAGAACTCCGGCGCCTTCACGTCCCCGCTGCTCGGCACCATCACCACCACGCGACCGTCCGCCAGCCCCTCGGCCTTCACACTCACCGAGTAGCGCCCCGCAACCAGCCCCTCAAACTCATATTCACCGTCTTCATCAGTCACCGCCGTGCGCGTCATCCCCGCTGGCCCATCCAGCACCACGTGCGCTCCGCCCACCGGAGTCCCGCCCACATCCTTCACCACACCGCTCACCATGGCGCGCCCCTGCCCCTGCGCCGCCGGAGAAGGGGCATCCGGCATCTCTATCTGCGCTCTCAATCTCCCCCCTGAAGCCCACCCAGCCAGTAGCAGCAACACCACTCCGCACCTCAGCCAGCTCTTCAACATTCGTTGCCCAAAACTCATGCGCTCGATATCATCCCTCCACAAGAGGATATCGGCTCATCCCCCATTTCCCTAATGACGTTGGTCGAGCCTTTTCTGCTACCGCTCTTACAATCAATGTATGAGCCGCACGCTCCCGCCCCTCACCCCGCACGACGCCCTCCTCGTCATCGACATGCAGAACGACTTCGTCTCCCCCGCTGGCGCACTCTCCGTCCGCGGGGGCGAGGAGATCATCCCCGGCATCAACGCCCTCGCCGCGCGCTTCCCCCACGTCATCCTCACCCAGGACTGGCATCCCCGCGGCCACATCTCCTTCGCCAGCACTCACGGTTTGCAACCCTTCACCGACACTGTCCAGGCCCCCTACGGTACGCAAACCCTCTGGCCCGACCATTGCATCCAGAACACCTCCGGCGCCGCCCTCCACTCAGCCCTCGACATCCCCAACACAGAGCTCATCCTCCGCAAAGGCTTCCGCAAAGACATCGACAGCTACTCCGCCTTCCTCGAAAACGACCGCACCACCCCCACCGGCCTCGCCGGCTACCTCCGCGAGCGCGGCCTCACCCGCCTCTTCTTCTGCGGCCTCGCCTACGACTTCTGCGTCGGCTTCTCCGCCATCGACGCCGTCCAGCATGGCTTCACCGCCATCGTCCTCCAAGACCTCGCCCGCGCCGTCGCCCTCCCTACCACCGTCGAAACCACCAACGACCGCTTCGCCGCCCTCAACATCCCCCGCATTCACGCCTCACATCTGGCCCTGTAGACTTGTCATCCTGAGCGCAGCGAAAGATCTGTTTCTACTGGGCCGTCACAAATCAGGTACCCCGAGGCTTCAGCCTCGGGTCTCATAACTCCCTTCAGACGAAAGGGGCTTTAGCCCCGGAACTGACTACCTCCCACCACCTATGCCCACCACCCCCGACACGCTCCTCCACCCCGATTGGCCCGAAGCCATCGCCACCGTCCTCGAGTGCCGCTACGATATGCGCGCCGGCCGCGCCATCGCCTTTGGCCTGCCGTCGGACAAGCACTACCGCATCCGCTACAACTACTTCGCCAACGGCACCCACCACGAAGGCGAGTTCTACTCCGCTACCGCCATCCCCCAGAACACCCTCTTCCCCATCCGCTACAACCCCGACCTACCCACCGACCACACCCACGACCTCGCCACACCCACCGTCCCGAACCCACGCCGAGCCACTCTCACCGTAGGCATCATCGGCTCAATCATCCTTTCGCTCGCGTGGCTCCTCATCCTCCATAGCTGCCACTAGGAAAGCTCTGAGCAAGTGTCTTATTTTGAAGGGGCGGGGCTTCAGTCCCGCCGTAAAGCCTCCGAAATCAATGCGGCTTTAGCCGCTGAGGGAACGCTGGCACACTTGTTCAGAGCTTCCCTGGACAGGACTACAACCCTAACTCCGACGCATGCCTCTGCATCGCGCTCAAACAATTCCCCACATGCTCCTCAATCGGAATTCCCAATAACTCCGCCCCACGAGTCATGTCCTCACGCTTCACCGCCCGCGCAAACGCCTTGTCCTTCATCTTCTTCTTCACGCCCGCCACTTCAACGTCCGCAATCGAACGAGTCGGCTTCACCAGCGCACAAGCCGTCAAAAACCCTGCAAGTTCATCACACGCAAAAAGCGACCGCTGCAGATGCGTCTCCGGCATCACCCCTGAGTAGTCCGCATGGGCCAGAATCGCCTGCAGAATCTCTTCCGGCCATCCTTGCTCCCGCAAAAACTTCACTCCCACAAACGGATGCTCCTCAGTCGAAGGATGCCGCTCATAGTCCATATCATGCAGCAGCCCCGCGCACCGATACATCTCCGCCAACCGCGCCGCCTCATCGCCAGTGAGCCCCAACCGCTCCGCCTCGCGTTGTCCATAGCTCTCCGTACACCGGGCCACGCTCAGCCCATGCTTCACCAGCGACTCCCCCAGCGTCCACTCCCGCAACAACCTCTCCGCCTCCACCGCCGACCAATCCATATCACTCATCTATTCCCTGCTCCCTATTCCCTGCCTGTTGTTTACCACTTTGGTTCCCTTACCCTTCTTACCACGTTTCTTGCCAAAATCTTCGGCATTCCTCTTGACTCTTTCAGTACCGGGTGTCAGTCTAGGTACATCATTGGCTTCTTCCCAGGCGCTAATGTACGGTGCCCCGCTCTGGCAGCCGTCCGCAACACACAACATGGCAACCATGATGGCGCCCGTCAGCGTAGCTGACATCCCTGTCTCAGCCCCCCAGCCAGCCGCAGCCCAACGTGAAGTCGTCCGCTGCGACCACTGCAAGCTCGTCCAGTTCCGCACCACAATCGACTGCTGCCGCCGCTGCAAGAAGTCCTTGCTGCCCGAGCCCCCCAAGGCCCAGCCAGCCATTGCACTCGTCGCCGAACCAGCATCCCCAGCCAAGCCAGAGACGCTCTCCGTGGCCACCGCCGTCCGCGACCTCCGCCACGCGCGCAACCTCTCGCAGCGCCAGCTCGCCGCGCGCATGAACGTGCCACGCACCTACATCTCCAAGATCGAAAACGGCAAGGCTATGCCCACGCTCTCCTCACTGGAGCGCCTCGCCCGCGCCCTGCAGGTCGATATCTCCGCCCTGCTCCGCGACGCCCCCACCCGCCACCAGGACGAGGCCGCCATCATCACCGCCGACCCGTTCCTCGCCGAGCTCGCCCGCTACAGCGCGCACCTCACCTCCACCCAGAAGTCCATCTTCATCAACCACGTCCGGGAGCTCGCCCAAAACTCCGGCCAGCTCCGCAACCGCCGCTCCGCCTAACCGACCCAGCGCGACCGAACTCCAGGCACCGCAGCTCCTCGTCTCTCCGTCGAGCCTCCGCTGCGGTGCCTCTCCGTTCCATCCCTCCTGACAACTCCGTCATCTCCTGCGCCCCAGTGGCTACCCCCTATTCCCTACTCCCTGCTTTTCCGCTATCGTCATTCTTGCGAGCTTCCATTGCGCGAAACCAACCCCATCCGCGGCTATCAGCGTTCCAACCGTGCTCATGAGCTCACGGCAGACGAGCGCGCCCTCTACGACACCCTCGACCTGGAGCGCATGCCCCAGCACGTGGCTGTGATTATGGACGGCAACGGCCGCTGGGCCGGCAAGCGCGCCCTCAAACGCTTCCTCGGCCACCAGCAGGGCGCTGAAAGCGTCCAGTACGTCGTCGAGACAGCCAGCCGCATCAACCTCCCCTGGCTCACCCTCTACGCCTTCTCCATCGAGAACAACCTTCGCCGCCCCGGCAACGAGGTCAGCTTCCTCATGAAGCTGCTCAAGAGCTACCTCATCTCCAACGTCAAGCGGATGAACGACAACAACATCCGCATGGCCTACATCGGCAGCACCCACGAGCTCCCCGCCGAAGTCCAGGACACCATGCAGTGGGCCGCCGAGCAGACCGCGAAAAATACCGGCACCACGCTCACCCTCGCGCTCAACTACGGCTCACGTTCGGAGATCGTCGACTCCGCGCGCTCCATCCTGCGCAAGCTCCTTGCCGAAGCCCGGCAACGCGGCATCTCCGTCGAAGACATGCTCGCAGCCGAAGGCGGCGACCTCGCCCTCGAGCACCGCATCGACGAAGACCAGATCAGCGCGAACCTCTACACCGCGCACATGCCCGACCCTGACCTGCTCATCCGCACCTCCGGCGAGCAGCGCATCTCCAACTTCCTGCTCTGGCAGATCGCCTACGCCGAGATCTTCGTCACCGACCGCCTCTGGCCCGACTTCCGCGGCCTCCACCTGCTCGAAGCCATCGCCGACTACCAGCACCGCGAGCGCCGCTTCGGCGGCCTCGGCGAATCCACCGACGAAGACCTCGCCGACACCCTCCCCACCGAAGCCGCCCTCGCGCGCCACTAGTAGCTTCGCTATTCGGAGTTGGGTGAGAGGCCCCTTCACCCGCGAAGCTCGCAGTATCTCGCCACAACCCAACGGACTCACCAGCAAAACTAGCAACAAAGCGCCTCACTTAGCCAAGGCTCGCTAGGTCAGCCGCAGATACGTCGAGTACCCCGCATCCCCCACCTCGACATACGGCACCATCCGCAGCGCGCCGCTCTCCGTTTGCACGCTCCACTCCGTCTTCGACAGCCGCTTCGCCGCCAGCGCCTGCTCACGCGTCACCTTCGGCTGCGCGATCACTCTGGACGGCATCACCGCCATCAGCACCAGCGGCCCACGCACAACAGCCGCCACATTCGGATGCAGCGTCTCGTCGGCCACGCCATTTGAAATCGCCTCCAGCCGCACCTTCGCCGGCAGCTCCATCTCCACACGATCGCCGCTCTTCCACACGCGATCCACCGTCGCGAAACCAAGTACTGGCTCAGCATCAACCTTCTTCCCATTCACCCGAATCTCCGCGCCCTCGCTCCACGCCGGCACGCGCAGCTTCAACGCGACACGCGTCGGCTTCGATGCCTTCACCCGCATCTCCACCACATCGGCAAACGGATACTCACCCACCTGCTCCAACTCCATCCGCGCGCCATCTTCGTCCCACCGCAGCACCGACGCAAAGTACTGGCTCACCCACACCGACCCCGGCCTGTTCGCACTCGCGCGCTCTCTAAAATAGCTGTTGATCCCATAGTCCATCGCCACCTGCGGCAGCGTTCCTGAACAGCACGGCCACACATTGGTCGAGTACACCCGCTTCCCCGCAAAGTTCACATCCTGATAGTAGAAAGCTGCGCCATCGCTCTGCAGTGGCAGCGAGCCCAACACCGTGTTCCACAACACGCGCTCCAGGCTGTCCCCATAGCTCCCATCGCGCGTCACGCGCAGCAGGTACCGCGTCAGCTTCATGTGCCCATAGGCTCCACACGGCGTCTCAAAGCCAGAGTGCGTCTTGCTCAGGCTCGTATACAGATCGTCAGACCCTGGCATCCGCAGCTGCTCATCCGGCCCCCACCCGCCCGTCGCAAAACTCTGCGCTTTCACCATCGCAAACCCGTTCTTCGCCGCTCGCAGATGCTTCTCACTCCCATCCACCAAATACGCCTGCATCGCCGACGACATCGCATTCACATGGCTGTACGCATGCTTGCCCGCAATCGCCGGTTCGTTCTCCGCCAGCAGGTCGAAGTACTCCGGATCATCCAGATACTGCCGCGCCATCGCGCGATACTCTGCGCCCGCACCTGCACTATAGGCCTTGTACAAATTCTCCGGCAGCGTATAGCTCTCATCCCACGTCCACGACTCGTCCTTGCTCAACGCACCGCGCCAGTTCACGCCGCGCTGCACCACATGCCCTGGCAGCTGCGGCGTCACTGCCGCCTTCGTTGCACCCATGATCTTCCACGCATCGGGATCTTTCGCAAACACGGCCGAGTCCACCAGCCCGCAGTTCAGTTTGTCGAACGTATACGCCGGGAACCGCGTCTTCTCATAAAACTTCGTCGTAATCGACTCCGCATACGCGCGATTGATCGCCAGCACTCTCTCCCGCGTCGTCACGTCGCCCGTCGCCGCATAGTACCGGCTCATCGCCGACACCCACTGCCCCATCGCATGTCCCGGACAAAAGCCCGTCTTCTGCCAGATCTTGTAGTTGAAGTCCGCGTTGTATGTGTACCACCCGCCAATATCATTCCCCGGCGCATCCAGCCCACCCATCAGCCTGTACGGCTTCACCAGGTCTTCCACCTTCAGCCCCATCAGCACCTCATGCGTATTCGCCCGCTGCGCCAGCACACGAGGCTCACGCATCTCCACCTGCGAGTACCCAACCTCTTCCAACGTCCCCGCCGCCGCATCCGCACCCCACGCCTTCCGCGTTAACGCCAGCCCAGCCGCGGCCGCACCACCCTGCACAAATCCACGCCGAGAAACCATCTCACATCACCTCGCGCCATCCATTCTGCTCCATCCACCCCACCTCACGCACCTGGCCGCCTTTCTACTCCCTACTCCATTCCCTACTCCCTGCCCTTCCTCCTGTATCCTCAACAGGGACCCATGAAGCGAATCCTCACCGCACTTGTACTCGTTGCCGCCGTCGCCGCTCTCATCTTCTTCGGCAAGCCCTGGATGCTGACCGTTGCGGCCGCCCTCGTCGCTGGCCTCGCTGCATGGGAGTTCCGCGGCTTCACCGTCTCCGGCGGTTGTCCCTTGCCCATCTGGTGGACCTTCACCGCCGTCGCGGCCTTCTTTCTCGCCGTCTTCTTCCAGCCCGACGACACCATCACCGTCGTCTCCACCGTCACGCTCATCCTCTTCGCCGTCGCCGCCTTCCGCACCTCCCTTGAGCGCGTCCTGTGGGAGACCGCCGGCGGCGTCCTGATGCTCATCTACGTCGCCTACCCGCTCACCCTCATCCCCAAAATTTTCAACGAGGAAAACGGCACCGCCATCTTGCTCTTCCTCTTCCTCTGCGTCTGGACCGGCGACATCGCAGCCCTCTACATCGGCAAACGCTTCGGCAAACACAAGCTCGCCCCGCAGCTCTCTCCCAACAAAACCTGGGAGGGCACCATCGCCTCGCTCCTCGGCTCGGTCATCGTCGGCATGGCGCTTATCTTCACCGGCGACTGGTTCAGCCAGCAGGGCTCCAGCTTCTCCGCCCTGCATACCACTGAGCCCTGGTGGTTCTTCATCATCCTCGCCCTCGTCCTCAACGCCGCCGCGCAGTTCGGAGACCTCCTCGAGTCCGCCCTCAAGCGCGGCGCCGGCGTCAAAGACTCAGGCACACTCCTCCCCGGCCACGGCGGCGTCCTCGACCGCATCGACGCCCTGTTAGTCGCCGCCCCTGTCCTCTGGCTCATCATCGCGGTCCGGCACTACTTCTCCCTCGGCAGTCTCTAAGAAACGTTCTTACACAAACAGAAGAGGCTGCCCGCAGGCAGCCTCTTCTAAATTCACGCTCTTCTTGCAAGAACACCCACCTTACTTCTGCCCGTGCGACGTCACCTTGCTCAGCAGAAACTCCTGCGCCAGCGCACTCAGCATGCGCCCGCCGGTATCGATCAGCGTCCCATTCACCACCAGGTGCGCCCCACGGTCCACTGGCGGGTAGTACACGTTCTCCAGTGCGCCCGAGAGCACATCGCCCCCAATGCTCGAGTAGTTGAACTCCGCCTTCCCGTTATCGCCGCGCGCAATAAACGGTGACTCGATCGCATGCAGCGCCCGCTCCTTCTTCGTTCCTGTGCCCTTGTAAAAATACCGCGGGTCCTGATGCAGCAGCGACGGCAGGATCGCTCCACCGATCATCACATCCGAAGCCGTGCCCGCATACGCTGCGCCATAGCGCTGCCCATATCCTTTCGCGCCCTGCACATATCCCGGCGTATCCGACGCCTGATAGATCCCCGCCACAAACGCCGAGCTCACCAGTGTCACCACATCCGTCGACGTACGCAACGCCAGCTTGAACTTCAGCTTCGTCGAAAGCGGCTGTGGGTCCGGCGAGTAACTCACATAAAAGTTCGGAATAACGCCCAGCACGCGCTGGTGCTCCTCAGCATGGACCTGCTCCACCGCCAACTGCTCCGTGGTCTCAGCCGTCACCGCCGTCACCACCGTCGAAACCTTCAACGGAATCTGCTTCAGGTCCAGGTACTGCCCTGGCTGCAACTGCACCGTCGAAGTCCACACACTGAACCCGTCTTCACTCACCGTCGCGCTGTACGGCACAGCGGGCTGCACGCCCGTCACCTGAAAGAAACCGCTCTCATCAGACTTGATCGCACGGCGGTCCTCCGGTGTAGGCCCCTGCAGTACCACTGTCGCTCCAGGAATTGCCGCTCCATCTGTATCGGTTACTGTTCCCGTCACCGTCCCGGTCTGCGGCGTCGGCGCGGACACCTGCACCTCCGCCGACGCTACTGTCATCACCGGCGCGGTCGCTTGCTGGCTCACTGCTGACACACACATCCCCATCAGCACAAAAAAAGAAATTAAATGTCTTGGATTCATAAGTGTTTTAACAACGCGAAGAAATCGCGATAAGCGTTCTCAGCTCTCCGTATATAGACGTATCCCAGCACGCCTCCGGTGCAAAAAGATGTGCTCGCACACCATTACTTCAGGCACACTCTCCACGTCTCGATCGCCTCGCTTCTGCGAAAATAGACAGGTGAAGAAGATCGCCCTGCTCGGTTCCACCGGCTCCATCGGCCAAAGCACTCTCTCCCTCTGCGAGTCCTATCCCGACCGCTTTCATCCCGTCACTCTCGCCGCAGGCTCCAACCTCGACGTCGCCTTCGCCCAGTGCGTCCGCTGGCGTCCGCAGCTCATCTCCATCGCCACTGAAGAGCTTGCAACCAAACTAACCACCAAGCTCCGCGAAGCCGGCATCACCGGCATCGAAGTCGTGCATGGCACTGCCGGCACCGTCCGCGTGGCCACGCACCCTGACGCCAACTTCGTCGTCTCCGCCATCGTCGGAGTCGCCGGGCTCGAAGCCACATACGCAGCCGTCCTCAGCGGAAAAACCGTCGGCCTCGCCAACAAGGAATGCCTCGTCGCCGCCGGCGACCTCATCCTCGCGGCCGCACGCGAGCGCAATGTAGACCTCCTCCCCATCGACTCCGAGCACAACGCCATCCACCAGTGCCTCCGCGGCGGCCAGCCCAATGAAGTCAAACAGATATGGCTCACCGCCTCCGGTGGTCCCTTTCGCAACACCCCGCTCGCCGACTTCGACCACATCACCCCCGCCCAGGCCCTCAAGCACCCCACCTGGGTCATGGGTCAGCGCATCACCGTCGATTCAGCCACCCTGCTGAACAAAGGCCTCGAGCTCATCGAAGCCTGCCGCCTCTTCAACCTCCCGCCTGAACGCGTCCGCGTCACCGTGCATCCCCAGTCCACCATCCACTCGCTCGTAGAATTCATCGACGGCAGCATCCTCGCGCAGATATCGGTCACCGACATGCGCCTGCCCATCCTCTATGCTCTGTCCTATCCCGACCGCATCGCCGTCGAGGGCAAAACCCCGCTCACCTTCGACCTCGCTGCATTGAGCCAATTGGACTTCCAGCCACCCGACTTCGAGCGCTTCCCTTGCCTCCGCCTCGCCTACCAGGCCGCCGGAGCCAGCCAGAACCACTGCATCGCCCTCAATGCCTCCGATGAAATCGCCGTCGACGCGTTCCTCAACGGAAAACTCCCCTTCCTCGGAATCCCGCGTACAATCGAGAAGGTGCTGGAAAACACTCCCACAGGCTCGCCCGCATCGATTCAGGAGGTCCTCTCTGCCGACCTCCGCGCCCGCGACCTCGCACGCACCTACCTCCCCTGACACTCCTGAGCACACATGAACCTCTTTCACCATCTCTCTGCCTCTCTCTCCCACGGGCTCTTTGTCGTGGTTCTCTTCGCCATCGTGCTCGGCATCATGGTGCTCGTCCATGAGTTCGGCCACTTCATCGTCGCCAAAATGTGCGGCGTCCGCATCGAGACCTTCGCCATCGGCTTCGGCACCCGCCTCTTCGGCTACGTCTACAACGGCACCGACTACTGCATCCGCGCCTTGCCCCTCGGCGGCTACGTCAAAATGGCAGGCGAGATGGGCGGCGACTCCGGCACCGGCGCGCCCGACGAGTTCACCTCCAAGACCCGCTTCCAGCGCATCCTCATCGCCCTCGCTGGCCCCGCCGCCAACTTCGCGCTGTCTGTCTTCCTCATGACCTGCGCGGCCCACTACCACCACGAGATCGACAAGTACCTCAACGGCCCCGCTCTCGTCGACTACGTGCCCACGCAGTCCGCTGCTGCTCAGGCTGGCCTCCACACCGGCGACACCATCACCCGCTTCAACAACGTCGTCAACCCCACCTGGGAGCAGATCCTCGACGAGACGGCCCTCAATCTCAACAGCGCCGTCCCCATCTCGTTCACGGACAACGGCCACACCGTCACCTCTAGCATTCACCTCAACGGCGGCGCCGACGGCGGCCTCACCTCCGACCCCCTCACGGACTCCGGCCTCATCCCGCAGCAGCAGGCCGAGCCCATCACCATCAACTCCGTTGCCAGCGGCACACCCGCCGCGGCCGCGGGCATCAAGCCCGACGACCAGATCGCCCGCATCAACGATCTCGCGCCGCACTCCCTCGACACGCTCCACGCCTATCTCAAGGACCAGAACGGCGCACCCGAGACCCTCAATCTCATCCGCAACGGCCAGCCGCTAACCATCCACGTCACTCCGGCGCTCGTCTCTGTAGACGCCTCCGGCAAGCAGTATCAGATCGGCGTCACCCTCAAGCCGCCACCGGTCGACGTCGTCCAGCTCCCCCTCGGCAAGTCCATCAAGGAGTCGCTGCAGGACAACGCCTCCAAGTCGCTTCTTCTCGTCCGCATCCTGCAGGGCCTCTTCACCCGCCACGTCTCCGTCAAGCAGATGTCCGGCCCCGTCGGCATCGCGCAGCAGATCGACATCGCCTTCCAGCTCGGCATCTGGCCGCTCGTTGAGATGACCAGCTTCATCTCCATCAACCTGGCCATCTTCAATCTCCTGCCCATCCCACCGCTCGACGGCGGCATGATCTTCTTCCTCCTCATCGAGAGCATCATGCGTCGCGACGTCAACCAGGAGCTCAAGGAGCGCGTCTACCAGATCGCCTTCGTCTGCATCCTCTGCATGTTCGTCTTCGTCATGTTCAACGACATCACCAGGCTCCACCTCGGCCACTAGCCACAATAACGCAATCAAAAGGGCGAACGACTACCAGTCGTTCGCCCTTTCTGCCTTTGTCTTTCTTCTTTGTCATTCCCGCAGGGAATCTGCTTCTCGCCCGCCCATCCTCTCGGTGCCCACAGCTACCAGAGCCGCACGCGGTCCTTCGGCGCAACATATAGCTTGTCGCCCGGCTTCACATCGAACGCGCTGTACCACGCATCGTTGTTGCGGACTTCGCCATTCACCCGCGGCTCTGCCGGTGGATGCGGATCATCCGCCAGTTGCTGCCGCAGCGCATCTTCGCGCCGCTTCGTACGCCAGACCTGCGCGCAGCTCAAAAAGAACCGCTGATCTCCCGTCGTGCCGTCGAGCACGGCCGCGGGCTGTCCGCTCAGCGAACGGTGATACGCATCGAGCGCAATCGCCACCCCGCCCATGTCCGCAATGTCCTCACCCAGCGTCAGCCTGCCGTTCACATGCACACCCGGCAGCGGTTCAAACGCAGAGTACTGCGCCGCCAGCTTGTCGGCCTGCACATTGAACTGTGCCGCGTCCTCTGCCGTCCACCAGTCGCGCAGTCGGCCCGTGTGGTCCACCTTGCGCCCCTGGTCATCGAACCCATGCGTCATCTCATGCCCAATCACCACCCCGATAGCGCCATAGTTCACCGCAGGATCAGCCGCGGGATCGAAGAACGGCGGTTGTAGAAACGCCGCCGGAAACACAATCGCATTCAGAGACCCTTCATTCATCGCAAAGTCGTCCTGCGGCAACAGGCCCCACGCCGCGCGGTCCGTCGGATGGTGCAACTGTTCGATCTGCTCATGCCAGTCCCACGCCCGGCCACGCTTCACATCTCCGTACAGGTCACCGCGTGTCACTGCAAACTCATACGTCCGCCAGCGCGACGGATAACCGACCTTGACGCCCATGGCATCCAGCTTGGCGATGGCCTCCTGCTTCGTCGCCGGAGACAGCCACACCGCATCCGCCAGCCGCGCACGGAACGCGCTCTTCAGGTTCGCCACCAGCTCCTCCATCGCCACCTTCGACGAAAGCGGGAAATACCGCTCCACATAGAGCCTGCCTACAGCCTCACCCAGCGCGTCATTCTCCACCTGCAGCGCTCGCTTCCAACGCGGCGTCAGCTCCTGTTGCCCCGAAAGATCGCGCTCATGCAGCTCGAACTCGCTCTGGACAAACGCACTCGGCAGCTCGGCCGACGCGTTCTGTGTCACCTCAAACGCCTCCCACGCCTTCATCGTCTCCAGCGGGGTGCCTGCAAACACGGCAGCGATCTTCGGCAGCGCGATGCTCGCCGTCACCACGAAATGCGTCTGGTCACTCACGCCCGCCGCAGCCAGAAAGCGTTGCACATCGAACCCGGCCATCATCGTCCGCAGCGCAGCCAGGTCGGCAGGGTGATAGAAGTCGCTCCGGTCGCGGTCTTGTTCCGCAGTCAGCAGCGCCTGCGCCAGCTCCGTCTCAAAGCTCACGACATCTTTCGCCTCAGCGTCTGCATCCGGCCACTTCGCCAACGTCAGCATCCGCGCCACGTAGCTCTGGTACGTCGCCTTCTTCTCTGCAAACCGTGCGTCAAGATAGTACTCACGCCCCGGCAGTCCCAGTTGTTCCGTCTCGCCCACAATCAGCGCATAGTGCGTCGGGTCTTGAAAGTCAGGCTCTGTATGGATATCGAACACCGAAGCCCCAAACCCATTGCGCGACGCCCCCATGTACGCGGCCATCTCTGCCTTCGACTGGATCGCCCGCACTCGTGCAAGGTCCGCCTCCAGAGGCTTCGTGCCGACCCGCTCGATCGTCTTCTCATCCATAAACGCCGCATACAGCGCCGCGACTCTCCGGTCATCCGCCGTCGGCCCAGGATGAGCGACCTGCTCCTCAATCAGCCCGCGAATTCGCCCCTCCGTCAACGCCGCCGTCTCGGATGTCAGTCCATACCCGGTGTGGTCCGCCGGAATCACAAGATGTTGCAGGTACGTGCCATTCGCATACTGGAAGAAGTTGTCCCCGGGCCTGATCGCTCCATCTTCCCCACTCGGATCGAATCCCCACTTGCCATACTTCGCTGGCGTCCTGGCTGGACTGACGCTCTGCGCCTGCAAAACCGGCACAACAGCCATCACGATCAGCATCGGTACACACTTCCACTTCATTGAAATCACGTCTTCTCCGGGCCCATAAACTGCGCGGCAATCAAGATCGCCGCAGCCTTTATCTACGCTCCAATCCGGAGTTTTGTTCCACGCGCCTCCACGCTCTCTGCGCCTCAAACGCAGAACAGCCTCGACAGCGCATCGGCATTACCGATGCCCCATCGAGGCTGTTCTTCCTACAACCGTTAGCTCGCGATACTACGCCAGGTCGAAGCGGTCCAGGTTCATCACCTTGGTCCACGCCGCAACAAAGTCCTTCACGAACTTCGCCTGCGCATCGCTGCTGCCGTAGACCTCGGCCACCGCACGCAACTGCGCGTTGGAGCCGAATACGAGATCGACGACAGTGCCCTTCCACTTCAGGTCGCCGCTCGCACGGTCCAGCCCTTCCAGCACAGCAGCATCGGTCGCCGACTTCTGCCACTTCGTGCCCATGTCCAGCAGGTTCACAAAGTAGTCGTTCGTCAGCGCCTCGGGCTGCTTGGTGAACACGCCATACTCGGTGTGCCCATAGTTCGCATTCAGCGCGCGCAGTCCGCCGATCAGCACCGTCATCTCCGGGGCCGTCAGCGTCAGCAGGTTCGCCTTGTCCAGCAGCAGCTCTGCCGCATAAGGCTCATGCCCCTTGCGCAGGTAGTTGCGGAAGCCATCGGCAATCGGCTCCAGCGGCGCAAACGAGTGAACGTCCGTCTGCTCCTGCGTCGCGTCCGTGCGTCCCGGTGCGAACGGCACCTTCACGTCCTGGCCGGCCTTCTTCGCAGCGGCTTCCACCGCAGCGCTGCCACCCAGCACGATCACGTCCGCCAACGAGATCTTCTTCCCTCCTGTCAGCCCTGCGTTGAACTCCTTCTGCACCGCCTCCAGCTTGTCCAGGATCGTCGCCAGCTCAGCCGGCTGGTTCACCTCCCAGTACCGCTGTGGTGCCAGCCGGACGCGAGCACCGTTCGCTCCACCGCGCTTGTCGCTGCCGCGGAACGTCGAAGCCGAAGCCCACGCCGTCGACACCAGCTGCGGAACCGTCAGCCCCGAAGCCAGGATCTTGGCCTTCAGCGCCTCCACATCCGCCGCGTCTACCAGCGCATGGTCCACCGCTGGAACAGGGTCCTGCCAGATCAGCGTCTCCTTCGGCACCAACGGCCCAAGGTAGCGCGCCACCGGGCCCATATCGCGATGCGTCAGCTTGAACCAAGCCTTCGCAAACGCATCCGCAAACTCCGCCGGGTTGTCCCGATAGCGCCGCGAGATCTTCTCAAACTCCGGATCGAACCGCAGCGCCAGGTCCGACGTCAACATCATCGGCTCATGCTTCTTCGCTGTGTCATACGCATCCGGCACCATCTCATCTGACGCGACCCCGCCCTTCGGCTTCCACTGGTGCGCGCCCGCGGGGCTCTTCGTCAGCTCCCACTCATACTTGAACAGGTTGTCCAGGAACTCACTGTCCCAGCGCGCCGGATGGCTCGTCCATATGACCTCCAGCCCGCTCGTGATGGCGTTGCTGCCCACGCCGTTGCCCAGGCTGTTCTTCCAGCCCAGTCCCTGCTGTTCAATCGGAGCGCCTTCAGGCTCAGGCCCCACATACTTGCTCGGGTCGCCCGCGCCATGCGTCTTGCCGAAAGCATGTCCGCCCGCAATCAGCGCCACCGTCTCTTCATCGTTCATCGCCATCCGCGCAAACGTCTCGCGAATGTCGCGCCCTGAAGCGATCGGGTCGGGGTTGCCGTCCGGGCCTTCCGGGTTCACATAGATCAGGCCCATCTGCACCGCTGCCAAGGGATTATCCAGCTGACGGTCGCCTTTGTACCGCTTATTGCCCAGCCACGTCGTCTCCGGCCCCCAGTACGTCTGGTCCGGCTCCCACGCATCTTCGCGACCACCCGCAAAGCCATACGTCTTGAAGCCCATCGACTCCAGTGCAACATTGCCCGTCAGAACAATCAGGTCAGCCCACGAAATCTTCCGCCCATACTTCTGCTTGATCGGCCAGATCAGCCGCCGCGCCTTGTCCAGGCTCACATTGTCCGGCCAGCTGTTCAGCGGAGCGAACCGCTGCATGCCCATGCCCGCGCCGCCGCGTCCATCGGCGATGCGGTACGTGCCCGCGCTGTGCCACGCCATGCGGATGAACAGCGGCCCATAGTGCCCAAAGTCCGCCGGCCACCACTCCTGCGACGTCGTCATCACCGCATGCAGGTCCTTGATCACCGCATCCAGGTCCAGCGTCTTGAACTCCTCGGCATAGTTGAACGACTCGCCCATCGGGTCCGACTGTGGAGAGTGCTGATGCAGCAGATTCACATTCAGCTGCTTCGGCCACCAGACAGCATTGGCCATCGCTCCCGCGGCACTCGGCATCATGTCGCCATGCATCACTGGACACTTCCCTGCAGCCTGGCCTTCATTGCCGGGCAGCGGCTCACCTACAGCGTGGTCGAATTGCTTTTCCATTTCTTTCTTCTCCTTCAAACCGGTTAAGAGCTGACGAGCTGCGGACTATGTTTGGCTTCTCGATCCAGCAAACGCCGTCAGCCGCGCCTGCCGATCCGTGACGATCTACCTCCGTCACCTCACCCCTGTCGTCAAAAATAGCCCTCATGCAACGATAAGTAAAATCAATTGCTTCTACGATGACGATTCGCTTGCTCTATCATCATCCCAGCGGCTTACTCATACACCCGCCGCGTCAACACACTATGAACCTGCAGGAACTCCGCTATCTCGTCGCCGTCGCCCAGCACCGCCACTTCGGCCGCGCCGCCGAAGCCTGCAACGTCAGCCAGCCCACCCTCAGCAGCCAGATCCGTAAGCTCGAGCGCGAGCTCGGCGTCACGCTCCTCGAGCGCACCAACAAGCGCGTCGACATGACCCCCGCCGGTACCCAGATCCTCGCCCACGCCCAGCGCACCCTCACCGAAGCCGCACAGATCGAAGCCGTCGCCCGCGCCGCCCGCGACCCGCTCGTCGGAGCCCTCAAACTCGGCGTCATCCCCACGCTCGCGCCCTACCTCATGCCGCTCATCCTGCGCCCGCTCAAGGCCGCCTACCCCGGCCTCACCATCGAGCTATGGGAAGACCAGACCCGCTCCCTCATCGAAGGCCTCCGCAACCACCGCCTCGACGCCGCTCTCCTCGCCACCGAAGCCGACTCACCCGAGATCACCGAGATCGCCCTCTTCGACGAGCCGCTCCTCGCCGCCCTTCCACTCGATCATCCGCAGGCCTCGCGCAAAAAAGTCGACGAAGAAAAACTCGCCGCCGAAATCCTCGTCCTCGCCGACGGCCACTGCCTCTCCAACCAGACACTCTCCATCTGCGGCGCCAAGCGCGCCACCCCCATCAGCGCCCTCCAGAGCGGCATGCACGCCGCCACGCTCGAAACCCTCGTCAACCTCGTCGCCGCCGGCTACGGAGCCACACTCATCCCCGCCCTCGCTGCACCCTCGCTCGGACAACGTGGCATCGCCCTCCGCCCACTCACCGGCAAGTCGTCGCGCACCATCCGCCTCGCCAGCCGCCCCGGATTCCCCCGCGCTCAGGCTCTCCGCGCTCTCGAAAAAGTCATCCGCACCGCCGCCCGCAAAGTCGGCTTAGCGTAGCCGCAGCAGGCTCTCCACCGACGGCACAAAGTAATACGACCCCGTCAGCGGCTCCGTGTACTTCGTCAGCGCATCCCGAGTCCCATTCACCAGCCCCGCCATGCTCTCCAGCATCTTCGCCAGCCGCGTCTGGTCTGCGCTGAACCCCACGAACACCGTGCCGTGGTCATCCACCTTGCCATACGGCATGTTGCGCCGAAAGATGTTCCCAAACACATCCTGGTCCGTCCGCGCCACATGCGAGTAGGCCGGCTTGTTCTCCATCTCGATGCTGTCCGCCTTGCTGCGCCCCATCACGAGCTCCTGCTGCGCCACCGGCAACGCCTCCCACTCCGCTACCTTGTGCTTCCACTTCTGCAGCAGCAGCACCGAACCCGCCGCCCCCGGAACCCCTTCCGGCAACAACGCGTCTGCCGGAGCCTCCAGCAGCGTCGGGTTCTCCGACCCATCGATAAACCCCGTCAGGTCGCGATCATGCCGATACGCCCAGCTCGACGTCTCCTCCGCCAGCCTCGCCTGCCCCGCAAGGTCCTGGATCACCGACCGCGCCATATCGAAGACCACGTCATACGCACTGCCCGACATCCACACCAGCGCATCATGCTGCGTGCTCGGCATCACAAACCCCTCGACGCCCTCGATGTCCTTGTTGAACCCCTCCACACCCACCGGGGCATCCTCCGGAACCATCTCGCGCCAAAGCTCCGGCCTGAATCCGATCACAAAGTTCACACCACCCGTAGTCGTCCGCGGCTCACGAATAGCAGCAATGGTAGAAGCAAACTGTTTACACCCCTTCGCATCCAGAAGATCAAACTCCAGATACGCATGAGAAGAAGTTCCAAGAGCAAAGATTCCAGCCTGCGCCGTATACATGCGGAAATTATAGCCACCGCCCAGCACCACAGCGACACCTCACCCCCCCCCACATCCACAACACATCCACAACACGCCCACAGCAGCCTCAGACAAGCGAACAAGAACGTCTTTCCAAGCGAGCACAAAGTTTACTTCCGACAAGCCGACTTATCGTTACTAATCAGGTGCCGACGAGCGACTCGGCGCTGCCTACACGGCACGCACACTGAAATTCCTTTTGTCCAGGATCGAAAGGAACATCACGTGGTACTCGATCACCATGTTCCGCAGCAACCGGGCGAACTCTCGTTCTGACGTTAGGGGATGGGCGCCCTCACTACTGAGAATGGTGTAGAGACCTCTCGCAAACTTCTCCTGTTGCCAACTCAGGATTCCGTCGTTCTTCAGCAACGTCAACGATGGGTCGAACTCGTCCTTCACCAACTCTTGTTTTTGCGAGCCAAGTTCCGCGGCGGCTTGAATGTGAACGTGCTCATAGAAACTGCGGAGGTGGCCAATGCAACTCTTCAGATCAAATGCATCGGCTGTATTTTTGTAGAGTGTTTCAGCCTTTTGCAGAGATGCAGTGAGGAGGGGATCAAAACCGAGGCCTTCAATGAAGCCAATGACCTTCCGCCTGTCATTGTCGACTTCGAGATTTGGAGTGTCTTGTAATGCACCCTTCAAGTAAAAATACAGTGCTTGGCTAATCTCCGCGAGCATGTGATGTATTTGTTTGACAATCACGTTCGCTTCACGCTCACGCCCCGGTTTGTAGTGAGGGTTTTGAGTCATCGTGCCGCCACCTCGCACTCCACGCGCAGAATGAGTCTGAAGATCAGCCATTTCGAGCAGGGGTTTTAACCATGAGCCCATGATTTCCAAATCAGTCTCCGAAAAGATGGTGAAGTTGAACGAGAGGGCATCCGCAAGCTGCATCATCAGAAGCGCAAGCCCGGGCGTCGGGTTCCGTGCCTGCGAGATCACTTCGAACAGGTCCTTCGTGTGTCCCGTCCGAATGGCGAATTCTGCAATTAACGGCAATTCCGACACTCTTCCGTCCAGATCTGGATAATGGTGTTGCTTAGAGCTGTAAACGTAATCGCCGTGCGTAAGAATTCGCGCGAGGATGCCCGTTACAAAGGCGGGAACATTAGCCGTTTCGACTTGATTCATGAGCTTGAGCAGAAAGCTATAGTTCGCGCTCACGAACTCGTACTGGTCCGGGGTCTCTGAAACTGTGCGGGGATCCTGCGCCCTCATGCCCGTGATATCCAGTCGTCGCGACCCGTCTGCCGCAACAGCGAGCGCTTCCTGTTTCAGGATTTCACCGGCCTTGAGTTGGGCTGTTAGGCGTTGTATCTCAGCGTTCCAGTTGACACCCTTGTCAACATAAATTGAGGTTGGTCGCAGCCGTTCTTCGTTGAGAATTTGTTCCGCTTTGTAATGGGCGAGCTTCAGTTCCATGCGCCGAAGAATAGCAGCTAGTCACACCCGCAGCCACTTGGTTCCGTGCGGAGCTACACTCTGGACGCACCATTGCCTGTTCGGCCATTGCTCCTCATAAACGCGCTTATAGTCACACAACCTTCTCCAGCGCCTCCAACCCACGCCAAACCACCTCGGCATCTCCCACCGCAGCTTCCACCCTCACCGTCGCTTCCTTCCACAGCGGCACCGCCGCCTGCAGCACGGCCATCCCAGCTTCGGTCAGCGCATACGTCGACACCCTCTTGTCCCCCATCCCAGCCGACACCGCCACCCAGCCCGCCGCCATCATCCCTCTCACATTCCGCGACAGCGTCGTCTGGTCCAGGTCCACCGCCACCGCCAGTGCCCCCTGGCTCAACCCCGGCCGGGCGCGCAGGTGCTGCATCAACTCAAACTGCGCCGGGTTCACACCCGCCGGTCGCAGAGCCTCTTCATACACCCGCACCAGCCGCCTCGACACCCGCCGCGCCGCCGCACAATAACACCGCACCTCTACGCCCTCCCATCCTCGACCCTGAAGCCCACGAATCCTCGACTCTGAAGCATGCGAGCCGGCTTTGAAGGGTACGAGCTTCAGCTCGTACATCTCAGCCACAAAATCTGAAGGGGCTTTAGCCCCGGAGGGCAAGCCCGCGCCACTAAGGCTTGGCACCTTCCGGCTCCTTCACCAGCAACGACAGCGGCGTCAGTGGCCCCATTGGAATCAGGTCGAACTCCATCAGCCCCCGCACACCCAGCGGCAGCTTCTCCAGCAGCGCATGGGCCTCTTCCACGGACGACACGTTCATCAGAAACACCACACCCGGCTTGTCCTGCCTCACATACCACTGGTCGATCTTCCCACCCAGGTATAGCTTCACCGTCGCCCGCACCTCACTCGGCATCACCGGCCTCGTCGCTCCCGGAGCCATCGCCGCAGCCGTCAGATGCCCGATCGCCAGCACCTTCGTCGTCGGCGCAGAAGGCAGCTTCACCGGCGCCGCAGCCTGATTCGAGGCCGCAGCCTCACCCTGCCCAGCCGCAGGCACCTGAGCTCTCAATCCCATACTTCCTCCCATCACCACCACCACACAAACCCACTTCGCCAACCCAGACACTCCGCGCATCGCAACCTCCAGAGATCGAAACATTAATGATCATATGTATATACATACAAATCACCCGGCACGCAATCTCCGAACCCTACCCACTTGACAGCACCGGTACAATAGAACCAGCAGCAGGAAGACAGCGTGACCAAACGTCAGGCTCTTCCCGCACCCGGCCTAGGCGCTAACCCCAATCCGCTGCGCTTCTTACGGACTTTGACAACCGAAATTCAGCCAAATTGACATTTCGCCCTTAACCCCCGGCGTCAGGCATCCACCCCTAACCCCAATCCGCTGCGGATCATAGCCCCCCAAACCGGGGGGAGGGTCTCAGCCCGAAAACGCCCTCAACTCAGCCACAATCTCCGCCGCCGCCGACCGCGCCTCAGCCTCAGCCTCCACCGGAAAGCTGATCGCCCCCACGCGAGCATGACCACCGCCACCGTATCGCTCGCAGATCGCCGCTATATTCGCCAGCTCATCCGCCCGCTTGGCCGTCCAGGGGTTCGTCCCCACCGACACCTTGTTCCGAAAGCTAGACCGCGACAACCCCACGTTGTACGTCCCCTCCGGGTGCAGGTAGTACGGAATGAACTTGTTGTACCCCTCCGTCGGCTGGTCCGTAATGTCGAACGAAATCACTCCGTGCTCGCACACCGCGCGTTCGCCAATCAGCTTCAGCATCTGCCGATGCCGCTCCATCAGCGGCCCCAGCTCCTGCTGCACAAACGGCTGCGCCAGCACCTCCGCCAGAGGCATCTCGGTCAGCAGCGGAATCATCTGCCGCGAAACATCGGCGCTTTCAATCACTAAAGTCAGCTTCATCGCCGGAGCTTCCATCTCCACCGCAGCCTTGGCGCTCTCATACTTAGCCCCGTCAACGATGTCCGCCCAGTACAGTAGCTCCTCCAACCCATCGAGCTTCATCCCAAACTTCGCGCTCGCGATATGCGCAATCCACCCCGCGCAGCTCGTGTAGCTCGGATCGAAGAACTGCCGCATCGACAGCGGCCCAGGCGAGCCGTCAGCATTCACCTGTCCCGCACGAAAGTGCGCCTCATCCTCCGCGCTCGCAAACGCCGATTGGTGATGATCGAACCACCACGTCAGCTTCGGCGAAGCCGAGTACTTGAAGTCCACCACCGCATTCTCGCCATCCGCAAGCCACCAGCTCTCATCGAACAGCGCCCCCGCGCGATGCACCAGCCCGCGGTAGTCGAACCCCGCGGCAGTCCCCACGCACTCGCGATGGAACTTCGTAAACAGCGCGGCCGAACAGGCCCCGTCAAAGCATTTATCGTGATAGAAAACCCGGCAGTCCAAGCAGATCTCACTCTCCACGCACACATCCCGCGCGCTGTCTCTCAGGATATCCCGCCGCGCCTCGCGTACTATAGTTCGCAACCATCTCATCCGTTCAGGAAGGCCGCATGGAACCGACCCCCGAGCAACCCGACCTCGCCGCCGAGCCACAAAGCTCTGTCCTCGACACCTTGCCTTCGCCGCCTCCACCCACCGCGGAACCGCACGGCGTCTTCCTCGGCCGCTTCGGCCTCCGCGCCGGCTGGGGCATGGCAATCTTCGTCATCGTGACATTCCTGTTCATCGCCATCGGCGGCATCCTCGGTGTCGCCGCCAGTGGCCACCTCAAAGACTTCCTCGCCGCGCAGATGCAGGCCAAAGCCCATCCCAACGCACCCAGGCCGCACCTGCACATCGCCTTCGTCCCCGCGCTCAGCATCGTCTCCGACGGCGTCGAGTTTCTCGGCATGGCCTTCATCTGCTGGGTCCTGTCACGCATCGAGCGCCGCAACTTCGGCTCCTACGGCATCGGCCGCAACCGCATGCGCGACTTCCTCCCCGGCGCCTTCTGGGGACTCGCAGCGCTCTCTCTGCTCGTCTTCACGCTGCACGCTCTGCACCTGCTCTACTTTGACGCACGCCTCCTCACCGGCTTCCCACTTATCGCCTACGCGCTCAAGTGGCTGCTCGCCTTCCTCCTTGTCGGCTTTGCCGAGGAGTACATGCTCCGCGGCTACCTGCAATTCACTCTCACCCGCGGCGTCTACGGTCTCGGCGAGCGCCTCTCCCCACAGAACCCTCGTGCCGCAGCCTTCTGGATCGCCGCAGTCATCATGTCGATCCTCTTCGGCACCATGCACCTAGGCAATGGCGGCGAGAACCTTCTCGGCATCGGCCAGGTCGTCCTCGTCGGCCTAGTCTTCAGCTACGCGCTCTGGCGCACCGGCTCCCTCTGGTGGTCCATCGGCTTCCACATGGCATGGGACTGGGCGCAGAGCTTCCTTTACGGCGTCCCCGACAGCGGCAACATCTCCGTCGGCCGCCTCTTCCAGACGCACTTCGCCGGCAAACCCCTGCTCTCCGGCGGCGCCGACGGCCCCGAAGGCAGCGTCCTCTGCATCCCCATCATGCTGCTGGTCCTGCTCATCATCCGCTTCGCCACATCGCCCGGCCCCCAACCGCCGCTTGAACAGAACCCGGAGTCCGCTGCACCGCTCTTCAACTCGTCTCTCGCCTAGAATCATCTCTAGCGCATGAGCACAGCCTCTCCAGCGAACTTCGCCCGCACGCCTGATCCACAGCCCCGCCGCAAAGCACGCCGCCTCGCGCGCGCGCTGCTCATCGGCGTCGTTGTGCTTCTTGTCCTGCTGGTCACACTCGCTCTCATCGTCACCGCCTCACTGCGCCGCGCCCTGCACGCCAACCTCCCGCAGCTTGACGGCGACATCCACATCGCAGGCCTCACCGCACCTGTCACCATCACCCGCGACGCACACGCCGTCCCCTCGATCACCGCATCGAACCTCGACGACCTCCTCTTCGCGCAGGGCTACACCACCGCCTCCGACCGCCTCTGGCAGATGGACGCCCTCCGCCGCCACGCTGCCGGCGAGCTCGCCGAGATCCTCGGCCCCTCGCTCATCGACCACGACCGTCAGCAGCGCTACCTGCAGCTCCGCGCCGCCGCCGATCGCACCATCGCCACACTGCCCGCCGACCAGCTCCACCAACTCAACGACTACGCCAACGGCGTCAACGCCTGGATCAACACGCACTCCAACGCGCTCCCCGTCGAGTTCCGTGCTCTTCACTACACACCCGCGCCCTGGACACCCCGCGACACGCTCCTCGTCGCCCTCGTCATGAGCCAAGACCTCACCACCAGCTTTCCTCAGAAGCTCAACCGCGAGGCCCTCACTTCACGCCTTCCCGCTGATCTCATCGCCGACATGTACCCCGTCGGCTCCTGGCGCGACCACCCGCCCTCGCAACAACCCATCGACCTCACCGCCCCCACAGACGTCCCCGAGATCCCACTCGACAACACGCAATCCTCACTGCGCCCTACCGCATCACCCCACGACCTCCTCTCCACCAACACCCCACTCATCCACCAGTCCTGCGATGCCTGCCGCGCCGGCTCCAACGACTGGGTCATCGCCGCCTCGCGCTCCGCCTCCGGCGCGCCGCTGCTCTCCAACGACATGCACCTCTCGCTCTCCGCGCCGGACATCTGGTACGAAGCGGCGCTCCACACAACCGACCAATCGCTCGAGGTCACCGGCTTCACGCTCCCCGGCGTTCCCTTCATCCTCGTCGGCCGCAACGCGCACGTCGCGTGGGGATTCACCAACACCGGCGCCGACGTCCAGGACGTCTACATCGAGCACTTCCGCGGCTCCGGCAACGAGACCCAGTTCGAGCACCCCGACCACACCTGGTCCCCCGTCGCCCACCACACCGAGATCATCCACGTCCGCGCAGGCCACGATGTCACCCTCGACGTCCTCACCACCACCCACGCCGCCGGCGCCAACACCATCCAGACACCCATCATCTCCCCGATCTACAAGACCGAACGCCGCCCCCTCTCGCTCGCTTGGAACGTCTACGACCCCACCACCATCTCCATGCCGCTCCTCGCCATCGACACCGCGCAGGACGCAGCCTCGCTCGTCACCGCCTTCAGCACCTTCTCCACCCCGTCACTCAACCTCGTCTACGCCGACTCGCAACACATCGGCTACCACCTCCTCGGACGCATCCCCATCCGCGGCCCAGCCATCCAGCACCCACGCACCATCACACCTTCGCTGCTCGAAGCACCAGCCGCATCGCCGTTGGAGACAGACGAAGACTCCGACGAAGATTCAGCCTCACCACCGCCCGCCATCGCCACACCCACAAAGCCCTCGGCCAACACACCCACAACACTCGCACCCGTCATCGACTACACCATCGGCTCGCCGCTCTCCAACGTTCCCGTCGACTCCCTCGACCCCAACCAGCAATGGTCCGGCTACATCCCCTACGGCGCCCTCCCCGCCGTCACCGATCCCACCTCCGGCGTCCTCGCCACCGCCAACGCCCGCGTCACACCTGCCGACTATCCCTACTTCATCACCGACGACTGGGTCGATCCCTACCGCGTCGAGCTCATCTACCGCCTGATCGGCGCACGCACCGGCCTCACCCCCGCCGACATGCTCCGCATCCAGACCGACGTCCACTCCGACGTCGACCTAGTCATCGCGCAGCGCCTCGCCTACGCGATCGACCACGCCTCGACCACCGCTCTGCATCGCGACCCCAAACGCTTGCACGAGGCAGCCAACATCCTCCGCAACTGGCGCGGTGACCTCACACCCGACTCCGCCGCGGCCTCCATCACCATTGCCACCCGCGCCGAGCTCTGGCCCATGCTCCTCGACGCCCAGCTCCGAGCCCACGGCATCGCCAGCAAACAACAGCTCGCCGAGCTCACCGCCCTCTACACCTGGGGAGAGAAATACACCGCGCTCGAACAGCTCATCACCCACCAGCCCAAGCGCTGGCTCCCCAGCAACTACGGCAGCTGGAGCGACCTCCTCGCCGCTGCCGTCGACCGCGCCATCACCCACGCACCGCACGACCTCAGCACCTGGAGCTACGGCCGTTACCATCCCGTCGAGATCGCGCACCCCATCCTCGGCAGCGAAACCCTTCTCAGCCGCATCCTCGGCATCCGCACCGGCAGCGGCGTGCAACCCATCGGCGGCGACGCCACCACCGTCAAGGCCTCAGGCCTGCACTTCGGCCCCAGCGAACGCTTCACCGCCGACCTCTCCAACCCCGACACCACCTTCGCCAACATCACTACCGGCGAATCCGGCAACCCGGCCAGCGCCTTCTACCTCGATCAGTTCACGCCGTGGCTGCACGGCACAACGCTGCCGCTGCCACTCAACCACCCCGGCATCGACCACACTCTCACTCTTCTGCCGAATTGACGCGCGTTGTCTATAGCGGCACCTCTAGCTCCCGGCTTAACAGTGCTCCGACTTCCATGCGGTCGCGTTCCTCCACGGCTTAGGCAAATGTCACAATAGTTCATGCGCAGCAGCAATCAACCGAGCCATCTCAAGCCGCTGCTCATCATCCCTTTCTTCCCCCTGCTCGTCCTTCATCCGCTCCTCGTGCACGGCATCTCCTGCGGGCAGGACCTCAGCTT
Organism: Granulicella sp. 5B5; assembly: GCF_014083945.1. Taxonomy (GTDB): domain Bacteria; phylum Acidobacteriota; class Terriglobia; order Terriglobales; family Acidobacteriaceae; genus Granulicella. The sequence goes on from NZ_CP046444.1 coordinate 1,145,855, forward strand.
CCACATCCAAAGCTGGCTCGACGCCGCAACACAACTCAGTCATTGGCAGTACCCACACTGGGCCTTCTCTCCCGCATGGAACGCCGGCGAGCCACGCTTCCTCTTCTACCCACCGCTCTCCTGGCTGCTCGGCGCGGGCCTCATCAGCATCTTCTCTCCGTCAGCCGCACCCATCGCCTACATCTATCTCTGCCTCTGCGCTGCAGGCTTTGCGATGCACCACCTCGCCCGCCACTACGTCTCACCGAACGCCGCCCTTCTTGCCGCAGCTTTCTATCTCGCAAACCCCTACCTCCTCTTCTGCGCCTTCGAGCGCACCGCCTTCGCCGAACTCCTCGCCGCAGCATGGATACCTCTGCTTCTTCTCGCAGTCCTGCGCGAACGCCCCACCGTCCGCAGTATCGCAATCCCCATCGCCCTGCTCTGGCTCACCAACGCCCCCGCAGCCGTCATGGGCTGCTACACCTTCGCCCTGTTCGCAACGCTTCGCGTGGCCCTTTCTCTAATGCCTCAGCAGCCCGCGACCTCGGCGACAATCGGGTATCCCGAGGCTTCAGCCTCGGGTCTCATATCTCCCGCAGAGGAGAGGGGCTTTAGCCCCGGAGGTATGCACTCCCTCCGCCTCGCCGCCACCTACATCGCCGGCACACTCCTCGGCCTCGCACTCCCCGCGTACTACCTCATCCCCGCCGCCTATGAGCGCCGCTACGTACAGATCGCCATGGCGATCATCCCCAGCCTGCGCGTACAGAACAACTTCCTCTTCACCCGCACCGCCGATGCCGCCCACAACGCCGTCAACCACACCGCCAGCTCTCTCGCGCTCACACTGCTACTCCTCACCCTCGCAACACTCATCGCACTCTTCGCGCTCCGCCGCAACACCACGTGGCACCTCATCTACCTCGCGATCACCACCCTTGCCATCGCACTTCTCCTCACGCCCATCTCGCTCCAACTCTGGCTGCACCTGCCCAATCTCCAATACCTCCAATTCCCCTGGCGACTCCTCACCATCCTCTCCGCCATCCTCGCCTTCGCCCTCGCTCTTCTCCTCGACACAACCCCATTTATACCAACCAGGCACGCTCTATCCTCTATCCTCTATTCTCTATCCCCTGTCTTTCTCTGCCTCGCTCTCACCGTCATCGGCTACCGCCTTTACGCGCAGGTATGTGACCAGCCCGATCGCCCCACCACCATCGCCGCGCTTTACAACACCCACCACGGCGCCCCACCCACCGACGAGTACACACCCACCGCCGCCGACAACGACGTCCTCCGCACCGACAACCCCGGCTACTGGCTCGCCTCTACTCGCAACGCGCCTGCATCCAACACCACACCCACCGCCACCGAGCTCAACCCCTCCATCGACACCGACGACACGCCGATCCCCGAAGCGCAAACCCTTTCCACGCCCGCTCCCACACATCTCGTCCTACATCTCTCGCATCCCCAGACGCTCATCCTCAACCTGCGCGACTACCCCTCCTGGCGCATCGTCCGCAACGGCCTCATGCTCGACGCCCGCCTACAACGGGACGACGGCCTCCTCGCCGTCGCCCTCCCCGCAGGCGCTTCCACCCTCGACATCCGCTGGCATGACACCCCCGACCAGACGCTCGGCCTCATCCTCAGCCTCTGCGCCATGCTGCTCCTCGTCGTCTCTGCCTTCAGCAAAAACAGCGTCTAAGCCACACCGAAGGTGCATACCCGGCGCTCGCGTAGAATGAGCAAAGCGCAATGTCTACCGACGTCCAATCCCTCCTCAAGTCCGGCGTAGCCCTCACCGATGCAGCCCTCGAGCGTCTGCTCCCCTCTGCCACCACCCCGCCACACAGCATCCACCGGGCTATGCGCCACTCGACGTTTGCAGGTGGAAAGCGTCTCCGCCCCATCCTCTGCATCGAAGCCGCGCGCATGATCGCCGGCGCACTGCCCGACGGCGCCGTAGACCTCGGCTGCGCCCTCGAGATGGTGCACACCTACTCCCTCATCCACGACGACCTGCCCGCACTCGACAACGACGATCTCCGCCGCGGCCAGCCCACCTGCCACGTCGCCTTCGGAGAAGCCATCGCCATCCTCGCCGGCGACGCCCTCCAAACCCTCGCCTTCCAGACCATCGCCGCACTCCCCGCACCGCCCGCCACCGTCGTCGCCGTCCTGCATGACTTCGCCCTCGCCATCGGCACCGGCGTCGGCCCTGTTCCCGGCTCTGGCCTCCCCGGCGAGCTTCCACCCGGCATGATCGGCGGCCAAGTCATGGACATCGAAGGCGAAGGCCACAAGCCCACCGCCGAACTCGTCGAGCGCATCCACCGCGCCAAGACCGGCGCGCTCATCACCACCTCCATCGTCACCGGCGGTCTGCTCGGTCTCGGCGCAAAGCCCGCGCACAATCACACTGACGTCATCGCACGCCTCCGCACCTTCGGCGAAAAAGCCGGCCTCGCCTTCCAGATCGTCGACGACATCCTCGACATGACACAGTCCTCCGAGCAGCTCGGCAAGACCGCCGGCAAAGACACAGCAACTGACAAAGCCACCTGGCCCGCCGTCTACGGCATCAAGCAGTCGAAGAAGGACGCCTCTGAGCTCATCGCCGACGCCTTCGCCGCGCTCGCCCCCTTCGGCGACTCCGCCGCGCCGCTCAAAGCCCTCGCCCAGTACCTCACCGACCGCACCCACTGATAGCAAACACTATGCCTCTCAAGCCCCGCCACTTCGTCCTCATCGCCGTCATCATCGGCCTCTTCGCCTTCAACCTTTGGCGTAACCGCCATCGCGTATCGCCCACTGCTGGCCCCGCCGCGGTCGTCACCACCACACACCCTGTCCCTGTGCAGTCCCCTGCGTGGTCGGCCTTCGATCATGCAGCCGGCCTCCGCGATGCCGCAGCCGATATATTCGACCCCGCCCTCAAAACATTTGACGACCAGGTCGCCGCCACCCACGACGCCACCGTCGAAGACCTCAAGGGCTGCCGCACCTGGCTCGTCTTCTACCGCCAGGGCATCAACCATCCGTCTACCGACACCCAGTGGAAGGACCGCAGCGATCGCCACCTCAATGGCTGCGTCAAGTTCCACCTTGACACCACCTCCTAGCTCGATGACCCACGCCGACCTCCTCGCCGCACTCCGCGACTGCTACGCCCCGCCCGCACAGCGCAACATCGTCGACGCCGGCCTGCTCAAATCCGCTTCCCTCACGCTCGACACCGAAGCCCCCGGCTACAAAATTCCCGGCGTACCGCCACGCTACCTCGCCACTCTCACACTCCACGCCCCGGCCTCGACGACGCCGCCAACACACAGCTCACCGCCCAGATCGAAAACCGCCTCCTCGGCCTGCCCCCCATCTCCCGCGTCGACATCACGCTCCTCCCAGCCCTCTTCCCCATCCTGTAACCTCGCTGCGCTTCTAGGTACCCCGAGCCTTCAGGCTCGGGTCTCATATCCCCTCAGAAAAGAAGGGGCTTTAGCCCCTGGGGTATGCTCTCCCCAGACGACAAGCAAGATGCCCAGCAAGAAACTCCAAACCGCCATCCACCCCCGCGAAGCCGTCATTCATCCTTTTGACCAGCTCCACGGCACCGACACCTCCGGCCTCATCGCTGGCGACATCATCGCCCGCGGCACCGGCGTCCCCGTCGAAGAACTCACCGCCTACTACGGCATCGCACCCAGCATCCTCCACCGCCTGCTCGACCACTGGCTGCAGCGCACCGCTCCTCTCGCGCCCATCAGCCGCACCGTCTTCCTCGACGTAGGCGCCGGTAAAGGCCGCGCCATGCTGCTCGCCTCACAGTATCCTTTCCTCCGCATCGAAGGCGTCGAACTCAACGCCACACTCGCCGGCGTCGCCCACAACAACATCGCCCTCTGGCAGAACGACATCACCAGCGAAGCCCTCGCGCCCATCGCGCTTCACCACGCCGACGCCACCAAACACACGCTCCCCCCTGAAGCCACACTCGCCTTCCTCTTCCACCCCTTCGAGCTCCCCATCCTCCGCCGCTTCCTCCGCCACGTCGAAACCTCACTCGCCCATAACCCGCGTCCCTTCGATCTCCTCTACGCCAACGCCGAGCACGGCTCCCTCCTCGACCGCCACCCCGCCTTCACCCGCCTCTGGATCGGCTCCGTCGCCATGACCCCCGACGACCACCTCGCCGACCTCGCCGCCATCGCCCAGCAGAAGGAATATGGATCGACAGGCGACGAACTTTGCGCCATCTACCGCTTCACCGGCCGAGGCGCTTAATTCACTCCTGAAATTCAGTTACAAACTTTTACGCAATTTCCTGGAACGAAATCATCCGTACCGCCGTATTCCTACCAGACGATGTTTGAACCGCTCTTTTCCCAACAAACAGAGAGTCAAGTTCGAATAACGAACGATACGGTCGATAAAAGATTGCATCCAACGGAACCTTTCAGCGATCCTATCCGTAGTAGATGAAGTAGAGTTTGCCAAACTGTTTGGCACGCCGGCGCCCCCAACCTAGGAGAGAGCGCCAGCAAACGGGACCCGGAACGGGCCCAGATACAGATCCCGGCGAATGTGACGGCTGAGTCAAGATCTCAACACCGCCTGCGCCGAAATCAGACCCCTAACCCCCGTACATCGGGCACGGCGCCGCACCCGGGCTACCCGGCCGCGTGCGCCCTAGGAGAAACACTATGTACCTCGCATTGATTGCTACCGTCTTCGCTTCAACAGTTTTTGTGCCAGCTTTCATCGGCATCCGCGCCCGCACCAACAGCAACTGGCGCTCCCTGTAAGCCAAGCCGTACTACCTAAAAGTGCAGGCCGCGATCACTCGCGGCCTTTCGCTTTTCTACCAGCTTTACTTCTATCGATCTCTCCAGTTCACCAGCAGCAGCCGCTCGTTCTCCACCTCGCCCTGCGATATGGAAACCTCCGCATCCGCACGTTCCATCACGCTCGCGAACTTATCGCCCCATTCCACCATCACCAGGGCATCAGGGGCATCGGCCATCTCCCACAGCCCCACCGTCTCCAGTTCGGTCTCGTTCTCCAACCGATACAGATCCAGGTGAATCAGCCGCGTCTTGCGCCCCTTGTACTCATGCACCAGAGTGAACGTCGGGCTCGTCACCTCATCGGCATTGGCACCCAACGCAGCCGCCATACCACGAACCAGCGTCGTCTTGCCCATCCCCAGCTCGCCGCGCAGCACCACCAGCTTCGGAGCCACCAGCAACTCAGTCATCATCTCGCCCAGCGCCAGCGTGCCGTTCTCACTGCGCGTCCGCAGCCGCTTCTCCCGTGTCCACTCTCTCATCGCATATCCCTTACAACAATTGTCTGTCATCTCGACCGGAGCGCGCAGCGCGGAGCGGAGAGATCCCCGCATTTGTCTTTTGCTTGGATTGCCTGGAATATTACCGCGCCGCCGCCCCCACCACCCACGTCAGCCCGTCCTCATCGCGCACCCGCGAACGGAACGCATCGCAAAGATGCCCCACCGTATCGGTCGCGAGCACCGTATGCTCATCCTGCTTCACCGCCGCAAAGTCTCCGGCGAGCCCATGCAGAAACACCGCCGCCTCCACTGCCTGCGCAACATCTTCCGCCTTGCCGCTCCGCGCATACTGCGCCAGCATCGCAGCAACGATCCCCGTCAGCACATCGCCGCTGCCGCCCTTGGCCATCGCCGGGTTCCCCGTCGTGTTCACACCCACGCGGCCATCCGGATGCGCAATCAGCGTCCGCCATCCCTTCAGCACCAGCGTCACGCCATACTCGGTGGCGAACCGCCGTGCCAACCCCACACGATCGGCTTCGACCTCCTTCACCGTCATCCCCACCAGCCGCGCCATCTCACCCGGATGCGGCGTCAGCACCACCGTCTTTTCCTTCGCGGCCTCTTTCAGCGCATCCGCGCGCCCCGCAAACGCATTCAACGCATCTGCATCGATCACCATCGACAGCGTCACTTGTTCCACAAACCGCCGCACAAACTCCGGAGTCGTCCCCACCTGCCCCAACCCCGGCCCAATCGCAACCACCGAGATCCCCTTCAGCAGCTCCGGCAGTTGCTTCTCGCTCAGGTGATCCAGCGCAATGCCACCAAGTTCGTTCCCTACTCCCTGCTCCCTACTCCCCACTCCCTGCTCCTGCAGCGGCGTCAGCATCAGCTCCGGAGCCACCGCAGCCACCGTCGCCAGCACCTCCTGCGGCACCGCCGCCGTCACCAGCCCGGCGCCCGCACGCATCGCAGCCAGGCTAGCCATCGAAGGCGCACCCGCCTTGCCCAGCGCCCCACCCATCAGCAGCACATGCCCAAACGTTCCTTTGTTGCTGTTGATGGCTCGCGGAGTCTCCGTCACACTCTTCGCCGTCCCCGCCCAGTGCAGCCCCGTCCCACTCACGACCGCGCTCTTCGGTGTTCCGATCCCCGCCACCACAACCGGCCCAAAAACCCTGTCGCCCGTCATCTGCCCAAACACATGCGCCAGCTTCGGGGCCGCAAACGTCACCACGGCATCCGCACGAAACGCGCCTTCGACCGTCGGCGTCACAGCATCGGCATCCCACCCGCTCGGCACATCTACCGCCACTACCGGTGCCACCATCTTCCCGATCAGCCCTCCCGCCGTCGCCGCCAGCCCGCGCAGTGGAGGAGTAAAGCCCGTCCCCACAATCGCATCCACGACCAGCCCCGCACCCTGCATCCCTGCCTGCAGCTGCTCCTCGTCCCACACCTCGCGCACCTCCATCCTCCCCCCGGAGTACCCAGCCTCGCTGCCCGCCGCATGCAGCCCCATCGCCGTAATCACCGCCGCGGCGAACGCCTTCACCGGCTCGCCCTTCAGTTCATTCGCCGCGCCCAGCAGCAACACGCGCACATTGCGCCCGCCCTCGGCCATATACCGGGCAGCCACCAGTCCATCCCCACCGTTGTTGCCCTTGCCGCACAGCACCACCACAAGCCCTGCGCCGCCAAACCGCCGCAGGCAGAACCGCGCCACCGCCGCGCCAGCGTTCTCCATCAACACAGAGACGGATACACCCGCTTCTACCGAGCGCCGGTCCGCCGCTCCCATCTCTGCTGCCGTCAGAATCTTCATTGCACACCTGTATCTATTCTTTCAGATGCTGAAACGGCGCCTCACAGACAATCGTCGCAGGCTGCAACAGTCGGCAGTCTGTTTCCGTCTTTCGTACCCACCCATCTGTCAGAAAAAAGAAACTACCGTCCGCTGGTCAGCGCCTGCTCCGTCGGCGCCTTCGGATTGAAGTACCCGCCGTCGTACATTGCGCGGTAGAACTGCCCTGTCAGCTCCGCGGCCTTCGGCCCGTACGTTGGCCGCCCGCCTTCCAGGAAGATCACCGTCACGATGCGCCCATTCGGCGTGTTTGCATAGCTCGCGAACCAGCCATACCGCGTCCCGTTGTTCGAGCACGTGCCTGTCTTTCCAAATACCGGAAACTGGTCGAAGTTCGTCCGCAGGCTCCGCGCCGTGCCATTCGAGAAGTCCACCGCCCCCTGCATCCCCGGCAGGATCTGCGGGATCACATTCGCGATGTCCAGCTGCCGCTTTATCTGCGGCACATAGTTCGCCACCTCGGCCTGGCTCGTCGGGTGCTGCAGATAATACAGCGTGCCGCCGTTCGCAATCGCGCTCACCAGCGCACCCAGCTGCAGCGGCGTCATGCTGATGCTCTCGCCAAACGAGCACATCCGGCCCACCCCGCCATCCTTCTGCGGCAGCACCACATCCGGATACACACCCAGGTGCTCACCCGGAATGTTGTACCCCGCCAGCTCGCCCAGCCCGAACATGTTCGCGTAGTACTTCACGCGCTCAAAGCCCATCGCGCGGCCCAGCACTTCGAAGTACAGGTTCACGCTCTTCGCCAGCGCATGCGTCATGTCCAGCGAGTAGTGTCCGCCCAGGTTCACCGGCGTGTTCGCCTTCACCAGCCCTTCCTTCAGCGCCGCCAGCGATACCGCAATCTTGATCGTCGAACACGGCTCCGCACCCGCGCTCAGCGCCAGCTTCTGGTTCACCATTGCCAGGATGCGCCCATTCGAAGGATCGATCGCCAGCGCCGTGCCGTTCATGTTGCCCAGCGCCGTAATCGCCGCCTGCCGCACAACCGGGTCTTCGCCAGCAGTCACATCGCCGGCCGTAATGTCATCGGCAAAGCTGCTCTCGGTAAACCGCTCGTAGTAACGCACCCGCCGATGCACCAGCCGTCCATGCACCCGCACCGTCGTCGTCGTCGACGCATGAAGACTCGCATGGCGCGCCCCTGCTCCATGTGTAACCGCTCTATGCGCAACCGCTCTGTGAGCCACCGCACGATGCCCGGCCACCCTGTGAGACACAGCCTTGCTTGCAGTCGACCGGCGCGCAGCCTTGCCATGCGCCACCGTCCGTCCTTCGCGGCCCTTCCCATTCGAGGCACTCGCAGCTCGTCCCGCCGCCAGCACCAGCACCAGCAGCACCCCCATCATCACTCCGAACGATCTCCGCCCTCGATGCATCCGCAAATCCTACTCCCTGTTTTCTATTCCCTACACTCCCTATTCCCTACTCACTGTCTTAATGCTGCTTCCGCAAAAACGCCGGAATATCCAACTCATCACCCTCACTCGTCCCCGTCTCGCCTCCAGCATAGCCCGCGAACGACGGCACCCGCGCCTCCGGCCACAGTGACGGTGAATCCTCAACCTCAAACGCTGCTGGCGCCGGGGCAGGCTCTGGCACATGGATCGGCTCAACCGGCCGCGAGATCACCGGCTCCGTCACAACAGGCAATGCGACAGCCTGCACCACGGGAGCCTGTGCCGTCGGGGCCTGCACCACCGGGGCCTGATACGCCGCCTTCGGCTCACGGAAGAAGTCATCATCGAATACCGATGCTCGCACCGATTCTGGCAACCGCTCCACGACCTCGGGCTGCCTCACCGCATGCACAGGCTCGTTCATCGGCTCTACAAACGTGGACTCCGGCATCGAAGCCACAGGCATGCTCTGCGCCGTCGGCGCAATCTCCTGCCGCGCCTGCTGCCGGGCCGCCTCGTAATAGCTCGAAGTCGGCACGTTCGGTCCAGGCGCAGTCACCACAGCACGCGATTCCTGCTCCGCCGCCAATTCGCTCGCAAACCGTGCCACCGGCTGCGCTGCGGGCGTCACCACCGGCTGGGCCACAATTCTCGGCTCCACTGCAGGCCTCGGCTCAATCGTCATCGCGGGCTCGGTCAACATCCGCTCGCGTCGTTCGCGCTTCTCCTCGTCGCGAAAGCCCGTCGCAATCACCGTCAGCTTCAGCTCATCGCCCAGCCGCTCATCCATCACCGCGCCAAAGATGATGTTCGCGTCCTCATGCGCCGCATTCTGAATAATCGTCGAGGCCTCATTCACCTCGCTCAGCTTCAGATTGCTCGACCCCGTAATGTTGATCAGAATCCCGCGCGCGCCGTCGATCGCACCGGCCTCCAGCAGCGGGCTCGCCATCGCGGCCATCGCCGCCTCGCGAGCGCGATCCGGGCCGCTCCTCACCGCCGTGCCCATCACCGCATAGCCCATGCCGGCCATCGTCGTCTTCACATCCGCAAAGTCGCGATTGATCACACCCGGAATCGTAATAATGTCCGAGATCCCCTGCACGCCCTGCCGCAGCACGTCGTCCGCAATCCTGAAGCTCTCAAAGAACCCGGCATCCTTCGCCACGGCCAGCAGCTTCTCATTCGGAATCACGATCAGCGTATCGACAGCATCCAGCAGCTCCTGCATCCCGCGCTCTGCCTGCAGCGTGCGGCGCTTGCCCTCAAAACCAAATGGCCGAGTCACCACAGCCACCGTCAGCGCACCCATCTCGCTCGCCAGCGACGCAATCACCGGCGCGGCGCCCGTACCTGTGCCGCCGCCCATGCCTGCGGTCACAAATACCATGTCCGCGCCTTCCAGCGCTTCAATGATCTTGTCCGAATCCTCCAGCGCCGCGCGCCGCCCAACGTCCGGGTTCGCGCCCGCGCCTAGCCCGCTCGTCAGCTTCACGCCCAGCTGCAGCTTCACCGGAGCGCTTGAGCTCTCCAGCGCCTGCGCGTCCGTATTCGCGGCGATAAACTCCACGCCCACCACACCCGCCGCGATCATGCGGTTCACCGCATTGCCGCCGCCGCCGCCTATGCCGATCACCTTGATCCGCGCGCTGCGCTGTGCTTCATCGTGATAGTGGATACGCAGTGGCCCTCCGCCCGGTTCTCCATTGTGTTCGGGGCCCGGTCCCTCCGTGGACGTGTAGGACATGTTTCTCCCTCTCCTCGTCTTGGTGCCTTCGCACCTCAGCGCCATACTTCTCTACATTCTGCGCTGCGAACTCGAAATCTCCGTACACCTTTCGACCGCCCGCATCTACCTCGATTACACCCACCACCTACGGCAGATGGAACACCACACCCGTCGCCAGCGAACGGACGCCGACCGACGACTTGCCGTCCAACGGCGACCCGCTCCCGATGCGGTTCATATTCCCGATCCCAATCTCCACCGCGCGAAAGTCTAGGAACGAAGCGATCCGGATGTCCGCGCCGACGAAGCCTTCATATTGCACAAACTTGTCGTAGTAGCGCGGCGCGCCCAGCGACCCTGTGGTCGTCGCATTCGTCGGCTCCGTCACATCGCTGTGCGCATAGCCAACCGACACCTGTGCATACGGCTTGAGCCAAGGAAACGGTGTATGCACCGACCCGCGCAGACCACCCAGCACATACTGTCCGCCCGCGCTGCCATTGCCGCCCGTCGCGCTCGACGCCGACTTGTTGTTGTGGTTCGCACCCGCGCGCACATCCACGCCCAGCCGCACCGGCCCAAACGACTTGAAGTCGTAGTACACGCCGCCCGACCCGCCCAGCGGATCGATTACGCCGGTCTGCCCGGCAGCCGAGCCGTTCGAACACGGCACTGGCGCCGTCGAAAGACACTGGATACCGCCATAGTGCGTCACCGAATACATCCCATAAACGCCGACCTGGGCATGTGCCGCAGCACTCAGGCCAAGCCCCAGAAACAACACGCCCATTACCTTGCTAAACATGCGAAAACTCATATCTCTCAGTCTACCGTCTCCAAAGGCTGGCGTCCTGCCACTCCAGGCCCTCATTTTCCTCAAGAACGCTGCCTCTTTTGACCCTTCCCACCCCGTTTTGTCATCCCTTCGCTGCAGTCTTCCTACTCCCTACTCCCCATTCCCTACTCCCTGCCCTTAAAAACTCCCCGCAAACATCGAAAGGATCTTCTGCTTCAGCCCCTGCTCATCGGCGGCTTTCTTCGCCTGCGTCCTCTGCGTATACAGCAGCATTCCGATCGCGGCCGCGAACTCCGGCTTGGCCAGCTCCGCCGGCATCCGGCTCAGCGGCACCGGATACCCAATCCGCGCCGGCACCCGCAGCAGGCTCTCCGCGTTGTCCAGCAGCCCCGCCAGGTGCGACCCGCCGCCGGTAAGCACTACACCCGCGCCCATCGCCTCCAGCACGCCGCCGTGGCGCAGGTTCTCACGAAGCATGGTCAGCATCTCCCGCGCCCTCGGCTCTAATATCTCCGCCAGGAACCGCTGCCGCACCAGCCGCGCCGAGCCGCCACCCGTCGCCAAGTTGCCGCCCACCTCAATCTCATTCAACTGCGGTATCGACGTCACCACGCAGCTCCCATACATCCGCTTCAGCTGCTCGGCCTCCTCCACGCTCACCTGCAGCCCCACCGCAAGATCGTTCGTAAAGTGGTCGCCACCAATCGGCAGCACCGCCGTATGAGCCACCGCGCCTTCAAAAAACACCACCAGCTCGGTCGAGTGCGACCCAATGTCCGCTAGGCAAACACCCAGCTCGCGCTCATCGGCTGACAGCACCGCTTCCGCCGCAGCGATGCCTTCAAACACCGTGTCCAGTACCTCAAGCCCCGCGCGGTTCGCGCATGTCACCACGTTCTGCGACGCCGACCCCGAGCAGGTCACCAGGTGCAGCCCCACCTCCAGCCGGTTCCCCACCATCCCCACCGGGTCATGAATCCCGCCCTGGTCATCCAGGATGAACTGCTGCGGCAGCAGGTGCAGCACCTCGCGGTCCGGCGCCAGGCTGATCGACCGCGCCCGGTCAATCGCCGCCCGCACATCTTCCTTCGTAATCTCCTTCATGCGACTGCCCATATTGATGCCGCCCTGCGAGTTCACCCCCCGCATATGTGGCCCGCCCACGCTCACCACTGCTGTCTCAATCGGGGCCTTCGCCGTCTTCTCCGCGCGCAGTGCCGCCGCGTCGATCGCCTCCGCTGCCGGGCCGAGATCCGAGATCGCTCCCCGCCGCATCCCACGCGAAGCCTCCACACCATGCCCGCGATACCGCAGCACGCCATCGGTCAGCTCCGCCACCAGCACACAGCTCTTGCTGCTGCCCGCGTCCAGCACAGTAATCAGGTTGTCGGTCTTCGCATTCATCGTCTTCCCTCAACCACAGCCATCGACTCGCCACATCTCACGACTCGCCGTATCTCGCGACCCGCCACATCTCAGGTAGCCCGAGCCTTCAGGCTCGGGTCTCATAGCTCACCCCAAAATCGAGGGGGCTTTAGCCCCTGGGGTATGCTCTCCTGTCACCGCCACTACTTCGCCTTCCGCGCCGCCGCCAACTCCGCAAACAGCTTGTCATTCGCCGCATCGCGACCATCTGCCGCGTGCGCTTTCTTTTTCTTCGCAGCCGCCTTCTTCGCCACTGCCTTCCTCGCAACCGGCTTCGCGGCCTTCTTCGGCGCAGACTTCGCAGGAGCCCTCACCACCGGCGCACTCGCCCGCACCAGCTTCGCGGCTCCCGCTGACTTCACGACCGGCAGCACTGCAGGCTTCACCGCAGCAACCGCCGCCGCAACACTGGGTGCCCCAGGTCTCGCTTCTGAGACCTGGGTTTGAGCCGACGCAGCTTGCGCCACCGTATCCCCATCCTTCCGCATCTCCAGCACAATCTGGCCTTCATACCGCATGTCCGCCGCCGCCAGCTTCGGATACTGCTGCCGCCACTCCGGCAGCAGCTTCTCGAACTCGTCGTACCGGCTCAAAAACTTGTCATCGCCAAAGTGCACCAGCACCTCCGGGCTACCGCCCTTCGACGGATCAGGCGACGCGATCAGCGCCTTCAGGTCATCCGGCTCCGTGATGTCCACCTCGCTCACCGTCTTTGAAAAGTGCTGCCCGCCGCTGTCCAGGGCCTGCATAAACTGCTGGTACAGCTGCATCCGTGCCTCGCGCGTCGACTCCGGGTCAGCCGCATTGATCCCCGTCAGCACCGGGAACGAGTACTTCGCATCCGCCCGCACATCCGTGCCCATATCCAGCAGCTCGCCATGCCCGTCCACCAGCCCAATCTGGGTCCCCTGCCGCGCGAACGCCACCGGCACCCGCTCCACAATCTGCACCCTTAGCTGGTTCGGCAGCAGACGCATCACCGTCGCTTGCTCCACCCACGGCAGGTTCTGCAGGTCCGCCTCGCGCTCACCTAGCGGCACCCGAAAGACGTTCCGCTCCAGGTCGCCACCAAACACACCCAGCAGCTGTTCGCGCGTCAGGTGCGTGTTCCCGCTGATCTGGATATCGTCCGAGCTCGCCACCACAAACCGCGGGTCCTGCAACAGGTAGTACCGCACCGCCGCCGCTCCCACCGCCAGAGCGCCCACAGCCACCAGCGCCAGCACACCCACCACACCGCGCCCGCCCCTGCTGCGCAGCAGGCTCTTCAGCGTCGGGCGAAACTTCCCCCGCCGCGGCATGTAGTCGTCATCGTCCGTATCGGCGTTATAACCAAATGGTTCAGCCGGATCTGCATTCAGCCCGCGCTGCAGCGCTCCCGCCGGCGCAGGCACGGGGCCGCGATAGCCGGACTCGGCCACCGGAGCATACCTCTCCTCCGGCGCATCCAGCACCGCTGCCGCAGACGTCGCGCGCTTTCCCATCTTCATCTCCGCCGCCCGAGCAAGGCCACGGAAGAATCGCCAACCTCAACTATAAGCCGGAACCCACCTGCAAAAACTACCCGCCCACCCCGAGGTACCCCCTCAGGAACGAGGCGACAAAACTTCCAATCCCAACGCCACCGCCGCAGCAGCCATTCGATCATCGAATGTGGCTATACGGCTCGTACCGTGTCTCCGGGCTATCGCCAGCTGCAAGATGTCCAAGGATCGTAGAAAATAAGCCCCCGCATGCGACTCCGCAATGGTCCGCGCCTCTTCGAATACAGCTTCATCCATGGACAGCGTCGTGTAGAGTCCGCTCTCACGGTCTTGCCGGTACAAACGATAGCCACCCTGCCTGTTCGGAGAGGCATGCTTCTGTAAAGCCGCCGCAACCTCAATATCGGTCAACGCGCTTACACAAGCGCCTTCGGCAAAGCGTCTGAAAGTCTCAGCCGCTAAGGCTGACTTCCCCTCTGAAACATACAATGCCACAACAAAACTGCTATCGAGATAAACCGTCACAGCCCATCTCGATCGTCACGAATCCATTGCGTCGTCGTCCCTGCGGGCAATACCTCATCTCCATACATCGCCTTCAAACGCGCCATGAAGTCCGGTATCGAACGCTCTCCGGCAGCCTCGGGTTTCGCTGCTGACGTCTGCGGTGCACGTACCTCCGCAATCACCGTCTCCCCACGCAACAGCTCAATCGAACGCCCTCCGCTCAATTCAGCCTCCAGCGTCTCCAAATGGCTGGCAAGCTCATCTACGCTAAGCCGCACCGTGGAACTCCGAGCTGTCGTAGTAGCCGCCATGCAAGAATATTACTCCCTGCCCTTCAACGCCTCCAGCAGCATCGGCCCCGCCTGGCTCACGCTCCCCGCACCCAGCGTCAGCACCATATCGCCCGGCCTCGCCATCGCCGCCAGCTTCGCCACCGCGTCTCCCATGGACGCCACATACTCCACCCCGCCACCCTTCTTGTACCGGATCGCTCCCGCCAGCGACTCCCCATTCACACCCTCGATCGGCTCCTCGCTCGCAGCGTACACATCTAGCACCATCACCGCGTCCGCATCGCCAAACGCCCCTGCAAACTCCCCCATCAGGTCGCGAGTCCGCGTGTACCGGTGCGGCTGAAACAGCACCAGCACTCGCTCGTAGCCGCACTCCCGCGCCGCTTGCAGAGTCGCCTTAATCTCCGTCGGATGATGTCCATAGTCATCCACTACCGTCACACCGCTCTCTACGCCGCGAACCTGAAACCGCCGGTCCACTCCCCGAAAGCTCTCCAGCCCAGCCACAATCTGCTCCTGAGACACCCCCAGCTGCACCCCCACAGCCACCGCCGCCGTCGCATTCAGCACATTGTGCCGGCCCGGCACATGCAGCGAAAACGGCCCCAGCACCACACCCTTCGCAACAACTTCAAACCGCGAAAATCCGCTGGGTGCCCCATTCATCCCAGCAGCCTTATCGCTGGGATGAGTGGGGTTCGGCAACACCCTCACCCGAAAATCCGCCTCTGCGCTCTCTCCATACGTGTACACCCTGCGCTGCACTCGCGGCAGAATCCCCCGCAGCATCGCATTGTCCACGCAAGCCGTCACCGCGCCATAAAACGGCACCTTGTCCATAAACTCTACAAAGCAGTTCTCCACATCCTCCATATCGCGATAGCTCTCCATGTGCTCGCGATCAAGGTTCGTCACCACCGCCAGCACAGGCGACAGCTTCAAGAAGCTGCGATCACTCTCATCCGCCTCAGCCACTAAATATTGCGACTTCCCCAGCCGCGCATTCGACCCCATCGCCCCCACGCGCCCGCCCACCACCACCGTCGGATCGAGCTCACCGCCCGCCAGCACCGCCGCCACCATGCTCGTCGTCGTCGTCTTCCCGTGCATCCCGGCGACGGCGATCCCATACTTCAGCCGCATCAGCTCCGCCAGCATCTCCGCCCGCTGAATCACCGGGATCTTCCTTCGCCGCGCCTCCAGCACCTCGGGATTGTCCTTCGCCACCGCCGAGCTCGTCACGATCACATCGCACGCCGCAGCATTCTCCGCCTTATGTCCTACATAGATCGTCGCTCCCAGCCCCTGCAGCCGCTCCGTCGCCGGGCTTGCTTTTAGATCGGACCCCGAAACCGCATACCCCATCGTCAGCAGGATCTCCGCGATCCCGCTCATCCCAATCCCACCGGTCCCAATAAAATGCACCCGCTGCGTGGGCGCAAACAATGCATGTGCTGGAAGACTCATCCCACCCATTCTCTCCCAATTCCGCCCCTCACGAACGGCCGTTCGCCCAGCGTACAATCTCCTCACTCCACACCCAAGGCAGGCACCCATGGCCAACATCTCCCTCAAACACCCCGGTGTCCACATCACGACCATCGATACCCCCCTCGACGCCATCGCCTCCGCACCCACCTCCGTCACCCTCTTCATCGGACGCACCCCACTCGCCTCCGCAGGCTCCCCAATACCCACCTCCGTCGACAGCTTCGTAGCCTTCCAGCAACTCTTTGGAGCGCTCAACCCCGCCTATCCGCTCACCTACGCGCTCTGGCTCTTCTTCAACAACGGCGGCGCACAGGCGCTCGTCCTCTCCACCGGCACCGGCGCCACCACGCCCACACCCGACCCGCGCCTCGCCGCACTCGCAGCCATCGACACGCCCTTCGACATCCTCATCCTCCCGCCCGATACCCTCAACGGCGATCTCGACACCGTGCTCCTCAACGCCGCCCTCGCTCTCTGCGTCCAGCAACGCGCCATGCTCCTCATCGACGCCCCCGTAGCCTGGTCCACTCGAGCGAAAAACGGCGACCTCACCTTCACCCCCGCCGACCTCAACCTTGCTCCCGCCGCCAGCCTCTCCAACTGCGCGCTCTACTTCCCACGCATCGAAATCCTCGACCCCCTCGCACCTGTCGGTATCGAAGCCCACCCCATCACCCTCACCGCAGCTCCAGCCATCGCCGCCATCTGGGCCACCACCGACACCCGCACCGGCGTCTGGGAGAGCCCCGCCGGCCAGTCCGCCGCACTCAACGGCATCGCCAGTCTCGCCACCCCGATCACCGACACCCAGCAGGGCCCCCTCAACCTGCTCGGCATCAACTGCCTCCGCACCTTCCCCACCCTCGGCACCCTCATCTGGGGTGCGCGCACCCTCTCTACACAAGACTCCAACTACCGGTACATCTCCGTCCGACGCCTCGCGCTCTTCATTGAGTCCAGTCTCCTCGCAGGCCTTGCCTGGACGGCCTTCAAACCCAACGATGAGTCGCTATGGGCCGCTATCGGGTTAAAGGTCAGCCCCTTCCTTACCAACCTCTGGCAGGCCGGCGCCATCGCCGGCCCAACACCCGACCAGGCCTTCTTCATCCGTCGCGACGCCTCCACCACGCAGGACATCGACAACGGTATCGTCAACATCTTCATCGGCATCGCACCCATCCAGCCCGGCGAGTTCGTCATCATCCCGATCCAGCTCTTAGCCGCCACCCCAAACCCTTAGGAAAGCTCTGAACAAATATCTTGCTTTGAACAGCGGCGCACAGGTTCATGCCTCACCCCTTGACACGCCTTGTAGAATGAAAGTGTAGAAACAACCCGGCCTAGCGCCGGGTTGTTTCGTCTCGCCACTCCTTCTCAACTCGCCTCTCGTACTCTCGCTTCTAATCTCCGGCACACGACCAAAGTTCCGCTCCCATGGTTACGAGGCTAACTTCAATCCGCTGCGGATCTTAGCCCCAAAACCGGGGGAGGGTCGACAACCACCTGCCACTCTGCTCCACTGTCCGGACACCGGCCACCAGAACGCAACAAACACTGTAAAGAAGTGTCTACATTAACCGAGACCCGGACCCGGTACGTGCAGGCCGGAATTCTCTCCGCATCACCTGGCCAGCTACCGCATCTCAAGGGAGTGGCAATGGAGCGGACAAGGAGATGGTCATGAACGTCACTCGGGCACTTCGCAGCACATTCGCAGGCGGTACCGCTCTGGCTCTGGGCCTGCTCGCAGCCTCCACGGCGCGGGCACAGAACAGCTACAACGACCCTTCCTACCAGTCGCAGCCTGCTCCCCAGGATCAGTATCAGGATCAGCAGTACCAGAACCAGAACCCCGGCCAGTATCAGGATCAGGGACAGTACCAGCAGCAGGCGCCCCCGTCCGGCTCACCCGAGGCGAACGTCGCACCTCCGGCCATCCCGGACTACGACCAGCCCCCCTGCCCCGGCGACGGCTACCTCTGGACCCCCGGCTACTGGGCATGGGGACCCGGTGGCTACTACTGGGTCAACGGCGCCTGGGTTGAGCCTCCCTACACCGATGCCCTCTGGACTCCCGGTTACTGGGGCCTCTATGACGGCTACTACGGCTGGTACCCCGGCTACTGGGGCCTGACCGTCGGCTACTACGGCGGCATCAACTACGGCTTCGGCTACTTCGGCCTCGGCTTCTACGGCGGCTACTGGCACGGCGGACACTTCTGGTACAACCGCGCCTACGGCCACTTCGGCCCCGGCTTCCATGGCAACTTCTATAACCACCAGTACGCAGGCTTCCGCAACGGACGCCCCGGCGGTGCGGCCTTCGCCCGAGGCGGAGCCGGCGGCTATCGCGGGGCCTTCGCCAGCGCTAACCACGGCGGCTACAACGTCAACCGCGGCGGCTCGCAGAGTTTCAACCATGGCGGCCAGAGCTTCCGTCAGGGCTCCGCACAGGGCTTCAATCGCGGAGCAGCCCCCGCATCCCGCAGCGGTAGCTTCAACGGCGGCGCCCGTCCGGCCACCAGTGGTGCTGGTGGTGGCGGATACCACGGTGGCGGCGGTGGCTTCCATGGCGGTGGTGGTGGCGGTGGTCACGCTGGTGGTGGTGGTCACGGCGGCGGCGGACATCGCTAAACGCAACCCAAACAACGAAGGGCTGAGGACAACTCCTCAGCCCTTCCTCTTTGCGCTCCTGAATCTCTACCGCCCCGCCAGCTCCAGCACCATCGCAGCAATCCGGTCCAGCGCTCCCGGCTTCGCCAGCGCCTTCGCCTTCGCGGCCATCTCCGCTCGCCACGGAGCATCCGTCAACAGCGCATACAGCGCCCCATATAGCGACTCCGGCGTAACGTCCTTCTGCAATAACATCACCGCCGCGCCAGCCGACACGATCACCTCGGCATTCTTCCGTTGATGGTCATCCGCGGCCGTCGCCAGCGGCACCAGCACCGACGCCTTGCCCGCAGCACACAACTCCGCCGTCGTGCTTCCCGACCGCGCCAGCACCACATCCGCCGCCGCATACTGCTCCGGCATATCGGTCAGAAACGCCTTCACCGACCACCGCGCAGCATCCGCGCCACTCGCGCTATACTCCGCCCGCGTCGCCTCCAGCCGCTTCGGCCCCGACTGGTGCACAATCGTCAGCCCCGGCACCTCGCTCAACAGCCGCGCCGCAATCCGCGGCATCGTCTCGTTGAACACCAGCGCCCCATTGCTGCCCGCCGTCACCAGCAACCGAGGCGCAGCCCCTGCCACCCGCTCCGGCAGTTCAAAGATCTCCGGCCGCACCGGAACGCCCGTCACCTCGGCATTGCGAAAGTAGCTCACCGTCTGTCTGAAGTTCACCGCCGCCGCGCTCACCCGCTTGCCCAGCACACGGTTCGTCAGCCCCGGTACAGCATTCGGCTCATACACCAGCGTCGGAACCCCCATCAATACCGCCGCCAGCATCATCGGACCGCTCGCATACCCGCCCACACCCACCACCACCTGCGGTCTGAACGCCCGCAGCAGCCCTACACAATGCAGCACACCCAGCGGCACATCCAGCGCAGTCCGCAGCTTGGTCATCAGGCTCACGTTCTTCAGCTGCCCACTGCGCACCAGCTCCAGCTTGAACCCGGCCTCCGGCACCAGCTTCGTTTCAATCCCACGCGACGTCCCCACAAACCGCACTTCGGCCCCATGCGCATCCCGCAGCCGACGCCCAATCGCCAGCGCCGGCACCACATGCCCACCCGTGCCCCCACCGGCAATCATCACCCGCAACGAATTGGAACTATTCCCTATTCCCTACCCCCTATTCCCTGCTCTCAATCAATCTCACGAGTCACATTCAACAGCACGCCCATGCACGCCAACGTAACAAACACACTCGTCCCGCCCGACGAGATCAGCGGCAACGGAATCCCTTTCGTCGGCACCAGCGCCAGCACCACGCTAATGTTGAAGAACGCCTGCACCAGCAGCGCCGTCGTCAGCCCAAACGCCAGGAACCGCGCAAACGGGTCCGTCGATAAAAACGCCGCCCGCAGCCCGCGATACCCCACGATGCAAAACGCCGCCACCACACACAGCGCGCCGATCAAACCCAGCTCCTCGCAGATGTTCGCGAAGATAAAGTCCGTATGCGGCTCCGGCAGATAAAACAGCTTCTGCACACCCTCCATCAGCCCTCGTCCATAGATGCCGCCCGACCCCACCGCAATCAGCGACTGCAAAATGTGAAACCCCGCACCCTTGGGATCGGCCTCAGGATTCAGAAACACCTTCATGCGCGCGGCCCGCCATGAAACATGAAACAGCATCCAGTACATCACAGGCGCCGCACACGCAGCAGCCACCGCGATCCACCGCAGCGGCAGCCCCGCCAGAAACAGCATGAACACCACCACCGCCGCGCACACCAGCGCGGTGCCAAGGTCTGGCTCCTTCAAAATCAGCGCAATGAACACCAGCGGCGGAATCACTGCCGGTAGAATCGTCTCCTTGATGTTGTCGATCGCGTGGATGCGTGTCTGCAGAAACCACGCCAGGAAGAACACAATCATCGGCTTGGCCAGCTCCGAAGGCTGCAACGTAGCCGGCCCCAGCGGTATCCAGCGGTGCGCTCCATTCACCTTGCCGCGCATCACAAACACTGCAAGAAGCATCACCGCCGTCGCGCCCATCGCCGTAAAAATCAGGAACCTGTTGTTGTACCGGCGGTAGTCCACACGCATCAGCACAAACAGCGCAATCAGCCCGGCCAACGCAAACGCTGCCTGCTTGATCACAAACGCATACGGCGACCCCAGCGTCGCCTTCGCCATCACCGCCGACGCCGAGAACACGCTCACCAGCCCAAACAGCACCAGCAGCAGCACCGTTCCAAACAACCACTTATCGACGCCAACCCGCTTCGCCATTCATCACACCGTCTTCATTGCATACATCGCGAACATCGCGTTCGTCGTTGCAGTCCTACAGCGCCTGCACCAGCTCCTTGAACACCCGCCCGCGGTGCTCATAGTTCTCAAACTGGTCGAAGCTCGCACACGCCGGTGCCAGCAACACCGTATCGCCCGCGACAGCAAGCTCCTCGGCCTTGGCCACCGCACGCTGCAGTGTCTCCGCATTCTCTATCTTCACGACTCCGGCCAGCTGCCGCTCAATCTTTTCTGCCGCTGAACCAATCGTGATAACCGTCTTCACCCTCTCGCGCAGCAGCGGCGCCAGCGTCGCATAATCCGAGTCTTTGTCCTTCCCCCCCAAAATCACATGCACTCCACCCGCAAACGCAGCAATCGCCTTCTCCGTCGCATCCACGTTCGTCGCCTTGGAGTCGTTGTAGTACTTCACTCCACGCACCTCGCGCACAAACTCCAGCCGGTGCTCCACAGCCTTGAAGCTCTTCACCGCGCCACGAATCACCTCACTCGACACACCTGCCAGCCGCGCCGCGCACACCGCCGCCAGCACGTTCTCCACAT
Source organism: Granulicella sp. 5B5 (assembly GCF_014083945.1). Classification (GTDB taxonomy): domain Bacteria; phylum Acidobacteriota; class Terriglobia; order Terriglobales; family Acidobacteriaceae; genus Granulicella. The sequence continues at coordinate 1,167,605 of NZ_CP046444.1, forward strand.
TGTGCGCACCCGCCAGTGGCACCTCGCTCACCGGCATCACCGGCTCCGCAATAGCGCCTTCCTTCGCCACAAAAAGGATCGACTCGCCATGCACAAACACACCCTGCTTGATCGGCCTCCGCGCACTGAACCAGTAAATCTGTGCCTTCGTCTTCGCAGCCACCATCTGCGCCGCCTTGTTCTCACCATTCAGCACCAGAAAGTCATCTGCAGTCTGGTTCTCTGTAATCCGCGCCTTCGCCGTCGCATACGCTTCAAAGCTGCCATGCCGGTCCAGATGGTCCGGCGTAATATTCAGCACCAGCGCAATCCGCGGCTTGAACGTCTCAATCGTCTCCAGCTGAAAGCTAGAAACCTCCAGCACACTCCACACCGTTCCGCTTTGAAGGGGGCGGGCTTCAGCCCGTCCATCTTGGGGCGCTGAAAGAACTGGGGCTTCAGCCCCGGAGGGATTGTTACTCAGCGCCACGCTCTCCGCCACCATCGCCGTCACCGGCCTGCCGATGTTCCCACCCACCAGCGTCGGCCTCCCCGCCGCCTTCAGAATCTCGCCCACCAGCGAGGTCGTCGTAGTCTTCCCATTCGACCCCGTAATCGCAATAATCTCCCCTTGCAGATACTGCGCCCCAAGCTCCAGCTCACCAATAATCCGCATCCCCAGCGCCCGCACCTGCACCAGTTCCGGCGTCGAGCTCGGCACACCCGGGCTCACCACAATCAAATCCTGCCGACGAAACGTCAGCAGCCCATGGCTCCCCGCCTCCACCGAAAACCCCTGCTCCAGCAGGCTCGGCAGCTCCGCAATCAGCGTCGCTGGCCGAGCATCACTCACCGTCACCCGCGCCCCGCGTTCCTTCAAAAACTGCGCCGCCGCCAACCCACTCTTCCCCAGCCCCACCACCAACACGCGTTTATTCTTTAGCTCAAGCATCATCGCTACTTCCTATTTCCTACTTGCTACTTCCTGCCCTACCTCAGCTTCAACGTCGTCAGCGCAAACAGCGCAAACACCAGCGCCATAATCCAGAACCGCGCAATCACCTTGCTCTCGCTCCAACCCAGCAGCTCAAAATGATGGTGGATCGGAGCCATCTTGAAGATACGCTTCCCGCCGCGCAGCTTATAACTGCCCACCTGCAGAATCACGCTCAGCGCCTCCATGATGAACACGCCGCCGATGAACGGCAGCAGCAGCTCCTGCTTGATCACCACCGCCACCGTCGCAATCGCGCCACCCAACATCAGCGACCCCACATCCCCCATAAAAATCTCCGCCGGATGCGCGTTGTACCAAAGGAACCCAATCGAAGCCCCAACCATCGCCCCGCAGTAGATCGTCAGCTCGCTCACCAGCGGCATGCGCTGCAGCTCAAGATAGTCGCTGAACACCACATGCCCGCTCACATACGTCAGCATCGTCAATGCACCGGCGGCAATAATCGTGCACCCAATCGCCAGTCCATCCAGCCCATCGGTCAGGTTCACCGCATTGCTCGAACCTGTAATCACCAGCATCACAAACAGCACAAACGGAGCAAACGCCAACGGCCAGATGTACGGCACATGCCGCAAGCTGTCAATGATCAGGTTCGGCCTGAACCCCTTCGCAAACGGCACAATCAACCGCGTCGAGTAGTCGCCCCGCGCACCCAGCCACAGCAGCGTCACCGCCACCGCCGCGCTCGCCAGAAACTGCAGCGCCAGCTTCTGCCGGCTCGTCAGCCCCAGGTTCCGCTTCTTCACCACTTTGATATAGTCGTCCGCAAATCCAATCGCCGCAAACCCCAGCGTCGACAACACCACCAGCCACACCAGCGGATTGCTCAGGTCGCTCCACAACAGCGTAGGCACCACAATCGCAATGCAGATCAGCACCCCGCCCATCGTCGGCGTGCCACCTTTCTTCTGGTGACTCTGCGGCCCGTCTTCGCGGATGTACTGCCCAATCTGAAACTCTCGCAGCCGTTCAATCACAAACGGCCCAATCAGCATCCCGATCAGCAGCGCCGTCAGGCTCGCAAACACACATCGAAACGTCACATAGCGAAAGATGCGAAACAACCGAAAGTATGGAAACAGCTTCTGGTAGAGCAGCCAATAGAGCAAAGGATGTGCCTCGTAGGGATCTGGTGAGCGCGACAGCCGGCGCAGCCCAATGCCAATCTTACAGCGCACATTGTGCGTTTCTTGTTGTCATTCCCGTAGGGAATCTGCTTCTGTACGTTTCCCGCTGCTATAGCTCCAGCGCGGCCAGCGCGCGCTCTAGCTGCACCCCGCGCGAGGCCTTCAGCAGCACCACATCGCCCGCCCGCAGGTTCTCTTTCAACCACTCACCCGCGGCCTCAGGGCTCTCCATAAACTCAGCAGCCACTCCATGCGCCCGCGCAGCTTTCACAATCTCCATCGCCAATCCACGCACGCCAATCACCACATCGACACCCGCATCCGCCACGGCCTCACCGCACTCCTTATGCAGCCGTACGCCCTCCGCGCCCAGCTCCAGCATCTCGCCCGCAACCAGCACACGCCGCTTCGCCTCCGTCCGCGCCAGCGCCGCAATCATCGACTTCAGCGCCGTCGGGTTCGAGTTGTACGTGTCATTCACAATCTCTGCGCCATTCCACTGCAGCACATTCCCGCGCTTCTCCGTCGGCCGCATACTCTCCAGCGCGCCAATCGCCTCCAGTTCACTCACCTCGCTCCGCATCCCCACCGCCAGCGCTGCAAGTGCGTTCAGAACATTGTGCCGTCCCGGCAAGCGCAGAATCATCCGAAACGATTCGCCGCCCTCGCCCAGCAGAAACTCCGTCCCATTGAACCCGTGGTCCTCAACATCCGTCGCCCGCACATCGCAGCCTTCACTCGTGCCATAGAACACCGCACGCTCACCCATCCCCTTGCCAAACGCGCGCACCCGTTCATCATCGCCATTCAGAAACGCAATCCCATCCTCCGGCAACGCGTCAACAAGCTCCTTCTTCGCGCGAGCGATCCCTTCAATCCCATCGCTGAAGAACTCCGCATGGGCCATCCCCACATTCGACACCACCGCCCAGTCCGGCTCCGCAATCTTCGTCAGCGCCGTAATCTCGCCCGCATGGTTCATCCCCATCTCCAGCACGGCGACCTCATGCTCCGGCTCCAGCCGCAGCAGCATCAACGGAACGCCAAAGTGGTTATTCAAATTCCCCTCGGTCTTCAGCACCTTGTACTTCGTGCTCAGCACCTCGGCAATGCACTCCTTCGTCGTCGTCTTCCCGGCCGACCCCGTCACCCCGATCACACGGCCGCCCCAAGCCCTGCGCACGCGGTTCGCCAGCCTCTGCATCGCACGCAGCACGCACTCTTCTCCATCAGGGACACGTAGCAGCTTCGCCTCATCCATCGTCGACGGAGCCAGCCAGCGCATGCTCACCACGGCAGCGGCAGCGCCATCCGACAGCGCCGCCTCCACATACTCATGCCCATCCACACGTTCACCTGTCACCGCAAAGAACAGCTCACCCGCACCAATCGTCCGCGAATCGATCGAGTACCCCACCGCCTCCGCGCTCGTATCGAACACGCCCTCAGCATGAGTCCAATCCGCAATCTGCCCCAGCGTCAGCTTCACGCATGCACCTCGCTCTTCAACACTCGTGCGGCCTCGGCCACATCATCAAACGGGACGGCACCATCCGCAAAGATCTGCACCTTCTCATGCCCCTTGCCCGCTAGCAGGACAATATCTCCCGGCCCCGCAGCACGGATCGCCATCTCAATCGCCTTCGCTCGATCAGCCTCCACCACACAAGCCGTATCGGTCTCGCGAACGCCAGCCAGCACCTCCGCAACAATCGCCATCGGCTCCTCGCTCCGAGGATTATCACTCGTCACCACCACTAGATCACTGCCCTTCGCCGCAACACGCCCCATCTTCGGCCGCTTCGTCCGGTCGCGATCGCCGCCGCATCCAAACACCGTAATCACACGCCCGCGCTGCTCCTTCACAAGATCGCGCGCCAGCGCAATCAGGTTCTTCAAAGCATCATCCGTATGCGCATAGTCCACCACCACCGTAAACCCTGCCTCCCGCGACCCCGGCACCACCTCAAACCTTCCCGGCACCTGCTTCAAACTCCCGGCGGCTTTCGCAATCTCCTTCATCGTGAGCCCGCGTGCAAAAGCCGCACACGCAGCCGCCATCAGGTTGTACACATTCACGCGCCCCGTCAGCGGCGACTCTATCCTTACAGCCCCCTGCGGCGTCCTCCACACAAACCGCGTCAGCCCCGCGCCCAACTCGATCTCCTCAGCACGCCAATCGCCTTCATCCACACCATAGGTCATCAACGTCTCACCGCAGAACTCCCGGCACATCGTCTCTTCATACGGATCATCGCAGTTGATCACCGCCACCTGCGGCGGCGGCGCACCAGCACCGGCAAACAGCCGAGCCTTCGCCTCCGCATACCGCTCCATCGTCCCGTGATAATCCAGATGGTCCTGCGTCAGGTTCGTGAACATAGCCACATCCACCGGCAGCCCCCACACGCGCTCCTGGTCCAGCGCATGGCTGCTCATCTCCATCACAGCTTCCGTGCAACCCGCACGTACCCCTTCATAAAACAGCGCCAGCACATCGCGGCTCTCCGGAGTCGTATGTTCACTCTCCCGCACCACGCCCGCAACATGCGTCTCAATCGTCCCCAGCAGCACGCACTTCCGCCCCACGCTCTGCAGCATCTGCTCCAGCAGAAACGCCGTCGTCGTCTTCCCATTCGTCCCCGTCACCGCACTCAGCTTCAACACCCGCTCAGGATGTCCAAAGACCTCCGCACTCACCTCAGCCAGCGCGCGCCGCCCGTGCTCTACCAGTGCAACCGCAAGCTCCGGCTGCCGCTCCCGCAGCTCGTCAAACACCTCACGCGAGTCCGTCACTACCGCCGCGGCCCCCTTCATAATCGCGGCGTCGATATACCGGTTCCCATCCGTAGTCCCACCGCGCATCGCAACAAACACATCACCACCGCTCACCCGCCGCGAGTCATACTGCACGCCCCGCACATCCACATCGCCGCGCCCCGCGACTTCCACCGTCCGCACCGCCGCAACCGCTTCGCTCCACTTCATAGTGACGATCCTAGCCCACCCGCCTCGTACTTTTCTCTATCCTCTATCCCCTACCCACTATCCCCTGCCTTACCGCGTAAACCGCACCACCACCGCCGTTCCCAGCGGCACCATCGTCCCCGCCACCGGCGCCTGGTCATGCGCGACACCACTCCCCACCGTCTGCACATGCAGCCCTGCGCGCTCCGAGTTCTCCACCACATCGCGCAGCGCCTGCCCTGTGAAATCAGGCACAGCCACGCGTTTGCCGGCATCCACCAGCACCGCATCCTTGTTCTGCTGCACTGCAGGACGCACCTCCGGCGGCTGGACCTTTGGCGCACCCTCGCCCGCATCCGGCATCACCGACGTCGTATCGCCGTTCGCATGGAACGCAGTCAGCACCTTGTCGGGCAGCGTCCACCATCCATGCTGAGGAGCTGGCGCATTCTCCTTCGCCAGTTCCTTCGCCGCATCCATCTGCGCATTCTCCGCCATCGCCGCTGCATTCGCAGGCTGACGCAGAGGATCATCCGGCGGCAAACTGTTCACCGCATCGAACATCGCAGTCAGGTCCCCCACCTGCTCATCGGGAACATCGTCCGCATCCGTCGTCTTCTCCGCCAGCATCATTTGCTGCTGCGTCTTCAGCGGCTGGTCATGCGGAACCCCCAGGTACTCCAGCACCTCCTGCGCCACCTCGCGAAACACCGGCGCGCTCACCGTCGTGCCATACAAACTTCCCACCGTCGGCGTATCGATCACCACCGCCACCGAGATCGCCGGATGGTTCACCGGCGCAAACCCCGCAAAGCTCGCCACCAGCTTCGTGTGCGAGTACGAGTGCGTCTCCCGGTCGAACTTCTGCGCCGTACCCGTCTTGCCCGCCGAGCTATAGCCATTCAGCTGCGCCGGCGTGCCCGTGCCCTCCTGCACAATCCCCTGCATCATCATCCGCATCTTCGCAGAGCTCCGCTCGCTGATCACGCGATGCGCGCCCTCCGGCAGTTGCATCGGCAGGCTCGTCTCCGGATGAAACGCCACTGGCTTCAGCTTCGGATCGCCCTTCTGCTCATCCGTCTCCTGCATCAGCACATGCGGCGGCAGGTACATCCCACCGTTCGCAATCGTCGACACCATCGTCACCAGTTGCACCGGCGTCACACCCACCTCCTGCCCAATCGCCAGCGACCCAATGCTCGTCGCACTCCACCGTCTCGGCGGCCGCAGCAGACCGCGCGTCTCGCTCGGCAGCTCAATCCCCGTGCGCTGACCAAACCCATACGCCCTCATGTAGTCGTAAAACTTCTGCGGCCCCAGCTTCAGCGCCAGCTTCACCGCCGCCACGTCGCTCGACTTCTCCAGCGCGCGCTCCACCGTCACCTTGCCCATCCCCATGTCCGATTTGTCGTCATGGATAATGCGCCCATACAAATTAATGCTCCCGCCCTGGCAGTCGACAATGTCAGTCGGCTCCACACCCGCCGCATCCACCGCAGCCGAGTACGTCACCAGCTTGAACGTCGATCCCGGCTCATACACATCGCTCACCGCGCGGTTCGTCAGCAACTCCGCATCCATGTGGTGACGATCATTCGGATTGAACCGAGGGCTCACCGCCAGCGCCAGGATTTGCCCCGTATTCGGGTCCTGCACCACGATCGTGCCGTGCAGCGCCTTTACCTTCGCCATCTGCGCATCCAGCGCGCGCTCCGCCATGTACTGTATGTTCGAGTCGATCGTCAGCACCAGGTTCTCGCCCGGCTGCGGGTCGCGCTCCTCAGATCCCATCACATGCCGCTTGGCATCGATCGCCGTCAGCACATGCCCCGGCTGTCCATGCAGCACCGAATCGAACTTCAGCTCCATCCCGCCGAGCCCGTCATCGTCAGTGCCCACATACCCCAGCATCTGCGCCGCCTCTTCTCCATTCGGATAAAAGCGTTTGAACTCCTTCTGAAAGTAGATTCCCTTCAGGTTCAACTCGCGCACGCGGCTTGCCGTGTCGGCATCCACCTTGCGCGCCACCCACGCAAAGTTCCGCTGCGCATCCAGCCGCGCTTCAATCTGTGGCTCGCTCGTGAACCGGTCCTTCGGGTCCACATGCACAATCTTCGCCAGAATCTGCGCATCGCTCGCCTTGTTGTCGCCCAGCTCGCTCGGCACCGCATAGATGCTGTCCACCAGCACCGTCATCGCCAGTTCGCGCAGGTTGCGGTCGTACAGCACACCGCGCCTCGGGGCCACCTCAAACGTTCGCTGCTGCTGCCTCTGCGCGCGCTCTAAAAACTCCGAGTGCCGCACCACCTGCAGCCACATCAGCCTCGACCCAATCGCCACCGTCCACACGCAAAAGAAAAACGCCACCCAGACAAAGCGCACTCGGCGGATCGGTGCGGTCAGTGTCTTGCGCGGCGGTTTCTTCATCTTGAACTTCCTATAGGCTCGTCATCTCGCGGAATGCCCCACCGATTTGTCATCTCGACCGGAGCCAAACAGTTTCATCGTTTGGCGTAGTGGAGAGACCTGCAGCGATGCGGCTGCCGCTTTCAACTTATCTCCCCATCGCCGGCACGTGCGCCTGCGCCAGCACCGATCCATCCTGCCGCGCATCTTCACGTACCACCTGTCCGGGCATCGGCTGCTGCATGCCCAGCTGCCGAGCCAGCGCATCAATCCGTCCCGGATCGCTCAACTCGGCCTCGCTCAGCTGCAGCTGGCGGTTGTCTTCGCGAAGCAGTTGCACCTGGTGCTTCTGCGCCTCTACGTTGTAGCCCACCTCGATCGCCGAAAAGTGCTGCCACACGTACACCATCGTCAGCATGAAGAACAGGCCCATCACCACCGTGAAACGGCGCATCTCGCGCTGCCTCGCCGGGTCGTCCTCTTTCTTCAGCCGCGTGTTATCGATGTACTTCGCAAAGAACATCTCCGGCGTCGGCCCACGGCGATACGCACGCTGCTGTTCCAGCAGTTCGCGGTTCTTCTCGGCCACGCTCTGCGCGCGCCGCACCGCACTCGCCGGACGCACGGCAACGCGGCCCTGCATCTCCATCTCATGTCCGATCACCATCGTCGCCATAGCCGTATCTCCAAATCCTTCGTCTTACTTTGCGAAACTTTGCTTACTTCACGTACTTTGCGTGAACGTTTTTCTTGTCCCGGCCTGTGGTCTTCTCCGCCGCCCGCAACTTCGCGCTTCTTGACCGTGGGTTCCTCAGCGACTCTTGCTCGCTCGCCACCACCGGCTTCTTCGTCAACACCTCGAGGCTCCCGTCCTTCGCCGCCTCTTTAAACTTGTCCTTCACCAGCCGGTCTTCCAGCGAGTGGAAGCTGATCAATACCACTCGACCTTCCGGCTTCAACAGAGACCCCGCGCTCTTCAGCAGCGATTGAATCTCGCCCAGCTCATCATTCACTCGAATACGCAGCGCCTGGAAAGTCCTCGTCGCCGGATGGATCTTCTCGCCTTTGATTGGCGGGGCACAGCCGGCAACGATGCGAGCAAGCTCTGCTGTCGTCGTTACCGGCCGCGCCCGCACAATTGCTCTGGCGATTCTCCGCGACCTCCTTTCCTCTCCGTATTCGTAAATCAGGTTTGCGAGCTCTTCTTCGTCCGCCTGATTTACCACTTGTTCGGCCGTCAACTCGCTGCGCGGATCCATCCGCATGTCCAGCGGTCCATCCGACCGGAAACTGAATCCTCTGTGCGCCTCATCCAGCTGCATGCTGCTCACGCCAAAGTCCGCAAGTAACCCATCCAGCGTACCGGGCTCAATCACCTCGGCAATCTCCGAGAACGGCCGTGGCACAAACTCAACCACCGGCATCTCGCTGCCAATCTCTTCGGCCAGCGCTGCGAGCCTCGCCTTCGCTCTCGCCATCGCCTGCTCATCGCGGTCGAACGCGATCAGCTTGCCCTCAGGCCCCAGCCTCTTCGCAATGGCAGAAGAGTGGCCCGCGAATCCGAGCGTCGCATCACAAACCACGCCGCCCCGGCGCACATTCAAATACGTCAAGCTTTCTTCTAAAAGAACCGGTACATGTTGCGGTTCAGCCATCTCTTGCCGCCTCATGCGCTCCACTCAGGAGCTGAATCTTTCGGGCCCGTACCACACATCCAGCAACTGGTTACCTACACACCCGGAATCGCCAGTGCCGCAAAGTCATCGCCCGTCAGCGGAGCAGCCTTCAACCGCGCAACCTGCTGCTCGTCGTTCACTGCAGACAACCTCGTCTGCAAACCCATCACCGCCAGGTCGCCTGCCAGCCCTGCTTTGTCCCGCAGGTTCTGTGGCAGTAACAACCGGCCCTGGCCATCCATCTCCACCACCTGGCCGTAGTAGTTCGTCACTTCAAGGAACTTCGCCTTCTGCGGGCTCGACGTCCGGGTAGCCATCTCGGCCTCGATCTTCTCCCACTCCTGCATCGGAAAAATCTCTGCCCGCTCACCGTCGAAGCTCGTGATAAAAAACGTCGCTCCATACTTCTCGTCCAGCAGGCGCTTGAACTCGGCGGGGACTTTTAATCTCCCCTTCTCATCAACCCGAGCAATGTGGCTCCCGCGAAACACCTTAAAAACCTCCGAGGGTACCTGGCCGGGGACTCGCTTTTCTGTCCTGGCTGCCGTACCATCACTACAGCTTGGGGGATTTGGGTCCGTCGACCCACAATCAACCACTTTCTCCCACAAGCTCCCACCCAGAATCGCCGGGATCGTCCCGGCTTGCAAGCGAAAACTTCACCGCTTAGCACCCTTTTTCCACTGAGAATGTGGAAAATCCAACCTGTAGATAGTATGGGCGAGAACACCACCATATCTAGTGTTGCCGCCTGTGAGTCGTCCCTATCTGCTCAATTGCCAGCCGCTCCAGCTTCTGATAAGCGATGAAAAAGCGAAAGTGGCAGGCGAAATCACAAATAGCGTCGATCACATCCCTCACCCTCTAACTACCCACGATGGACGGCACACCCCGCAAACCGGTACCCCGGCGCTTCAGCGTCGGGTCTCACAGCTCATGAGAAAACGCGGGCTTTAGCCCCTGAGGTTTGCTTGTCCTGCCACATTTACTTGCCCCTCGAACTCCCGCTTCCGCTTCAGCACCCACAGCAGATACAGCAGCACCACCACATTCACCGCCATCACTCCCACCTTCAGCCACGACGCCCGCTTCACCAGCTCAAAGGCCTCCCACGGCAGCCCCAGCACCGTCAGCGTCACGGTAAAGTACTCCGCCCACACCCGCCGCATCATCAGCCCTATGCCCTCAATCAGGCACAGCGCCGAGTACAAAAACGCAAACAGACTCGCCTGCCTCAACTGGTGATGATCGATCAAATCGGCCTTGTCCATCAGGAACGACGCCACATGGCTCTCCGGCCCCAGCCGCAGCGCCTCCGTCAGCCGCAGCACCTCGTCACCCAGGTTCTTGTGGATCAGGTGCAGCGCGCCCACGCCCACGGCAGCAAAAAACACAAACTTCGTCAGCTTGAACAGTCCCACCAACAGAAGCCCCTGCGCATGGTCCTCGCGGCTACCCAGCCGCGCGAGTTCATCTTTCACCGTCATCTCGCAACCCATCTCCGCCGGCAATATATGTGGATAGCTCAAGTCCCTCAATCCCCTGCAACCGATTCAAGAGACCTCTCTCCGCTTTGTCAACGTTACCAGCGCCTGCAGGTTCCCAACGTACTACCTCACCCCATCGTCAGGTCTTCCATAAGACGCCAACCCCTCACAGAACGTTATTCCCCACCCTCAACCTCATTCCAGCACCAGCTTCACCATCGCAAAAACAAGAGGACGACCCTTCACGTGGCCGCCGCTTCTTCTACTCCCTATTCCCTACTCCCTATTCCCTGCACTTAAACTCCCACCGCCCTCTTCAGATGCGGTCTTACTCTCTCCAACGCAGCCTCCGCCGTCACGCCATACTTCGCGCGCAGCGCCTCCGGCTTGCCATGCTCGATGAACTGGTCCGGCCATCCCACCCGCACGACTGGTATCTCCATCTCCGCCGTGCTCAGGCACTCCAGCACCACAGACCCAAACCCGCCCGCGAGCACATGGTCCTCCATCGTCACCACCACACCGCACCGCCGCGCATACCGCGTCACGCACTCCTCATCCAGAGGCTTCGCAAAGCGCGCATTCACCAGCGCAACACTCTGCCCTTCTGCTGCGAGCAGCTTCGCCAGCCGCTGCCCTTCGGCCACCATATTGCCCAGCGCAAAGATCGCGACATCGCTGCCGTCCTGCAGCACCTCAGCACGGCCAATTTCCAGCGCCACCGGCTGCGCCTTCAGCGCCACGCCCGGCCCCGTCCCACGCGGATACCGTATCGCGCTCGGCCCTCATGCTGCAGCGCCGTGTACATCATGTCCTGCAGCTCATCCTCATCCTTCGGGCTCATGTGGATCAGGTTCGGAACCCCACGCAGATAGCTGATATCGAACAGCCCATGATGCGTCGGCCCATCATCGCCGCTCAGCCCGCCGCGGTCCATGCAGAACACTACCGGCAGCTCCTGCAGCGCCACATCATGCACAATCTGGTCAAACGCCCGCTGCAAAAACGTCGAGTAGATCGCGCAGAACGGCCTGTATCCCTTCGTCGCCATCCCGGCAGCAAACAACACGGCATGTTCTTCCGCGATGCCCACATCGAAGTACCGCGTCGGATGGTGCGGCCGGAACAGATCGAGCGCCGTCCCATTCGGCATCGCCGCCGTAATCGCAACCACCTTGTCGTTCGTATCCGCGAGCTTCGTCAAGCTCTCCGCAAAAATCTCCGAGTACGTCTTCTGCGCCGCCGGTTTCGTAGCTCCCGTCTCCGGATCGAACGCGCCCAGCCCATGAAACTTCTTCTGCTGCTCCATCGCCGGCTGAAAGCCGCGACCCTTCTGTGTCAACGCATGTAGCACCACGGGCTTGTTCACGTTCTTCAAAAACTTGAACGTCTCAATCAGAGCCGGCAGGTTATGCCCATCCACCGGCCCGTAGTACTCCAGCCCAAACTCCTCGAAGATCATGCCACGGCCCACAATGCCCTTGGCCGCCTCTTCCGCCTTCTTCGCGATATGCAGCGCCGCCTTGCCGCCGAACTTTTCCAGCAGCCCCGTCGCGCGGTCATGCAGATTCACATACGTCGGGTTGGTCGCAATCTTGTGGAAGTACTCCGCAATCGCCCCACATTCTTGTCGATCGACCACTCATTGTCGTTCAGGATCACCAGCATCTGCTTTGTCTGCGCGATGTTGTTCAGCGCCTCAAAACTGATCCCGTTCGTAAATGCCGCATCGCCGCACAAGGCAACGATCTTCTCGTTGCCGTCGCTCATATCGCGGGCGACAGCCATGCCCAGCGCCGCACTCAGCGCCGTCCCCGCATGACCGGCCCCAAAGCTGTCATGCTCACTTTCCGTGCGCAGCATAAAGCCATTCAGCCCACCCGGCTGCCGGATCGTCTCAAACCGTTCCTCGCGTCCCGTCAGCAGCTTATGCACATAGCACTGGTGGCTCACATCGAACACAAAGCTGTCCTGCGGTGTATCGAACACATAGTGCATCGCGATGGTCAGCTCGACCACGCCGAGGTTCGGCCCAATGTGTCCGCCGGTCTTCGCGACGCCCTGAATCAGCCGCTCGCGAATCTCCTCAGCCAGCCGTTCCAGCTCAACCATCCCCAGCTTCTTTATATCCGCCGGCGATTTAATCCTGCCCAAATACTCGCTCAAAGTAACTCACTCATTCGTTCCAATCCCAGCCTGTCGCATTGCGCCATAACCGCGCGCACAGCGCCATCAAACCAGTGTATCAATCACCGTACGCCCGCGTATGCACAGCACTTTCGCGCAATCAAACCGTGATGCGTGCACTCCTTTGACTAAGAAGACGAATTTCATCCGCCCCTGGATTACCGGCGCGTCACATCCAGGTACCCTCACACCTCAGCGTCGGGTCTCATAGAGCCAAAGTGAAAGGAGGGCTTTAGCCCCGGAGCCATCTACTTCGGCACCACAAACCCCTTCGCCACATCCCCCTGCAGCACACGCATCCGCATGGCCTCCATCCTCTCACGCGCCTCTTTTCTTATTTGTCATTGTCATATTTTCTTGTTTGTCATTCCCGTAGGGAATCTGCGTTTCGTTCAGACCAGCTCAAATGCTGGGGACGAACACATCCTTGCACCACCCACATTGCCCCCACACTCATTTGCGCTTAGGATGTCCCACATGAAAAACCGGGGCCTTGCACTCACCGCTTTCTTCTTCGCCGCCACGCTTGCCACAGCCACGCTCGTTCCGGCCGCCCACGCCCAGGCCACCATCCTTCCGCTCTGGCCTCACGCCACGCCCGAGCCGCCACAGACCACCGAACCCGAGATCGACACCACCAAGCCCACCGACGCGCTCTTCAACGGCAAGCGCTCCCAGCGGCTCACCAACGTCACCGTTCCGACCATCAGCGTCTACCCGGCGCCTCCCAGCAACAACACCGGCGTCGCCGCGCTCGTCTTCCCCGGCGGCGGCTACGTCCGTCTCGCCTGGAACGGCGAAGGCACCGACACCTGCGACTGGCTCAACCACATCGGCGTCACCTGCCTCCTCGTCAAGTACCGCGTCCCCCAGCCCACCGGAGCTGCCGGCCACTACCCCGCCGATCCCTCCGACCTCGAAGACGCGCAGCAGGCCATGCGTCTCGCCCGCGCCCACGCCGCCGAGTGGCACATCAACGCCGAACGCATCGGCGTCATCGGCTTCTCCGCTGGCGGCAACCTCGCCGTCCTCCTCAGCACGCACCCCGACGACGTCCACGTCCTCTCCACTCCCGCCGCACCCGACGTCCCCACCATCAACGGCACACCGCGCCCGGCCAAGCCCGCCTTCGCCATCATCGGCTACCCGGCCTACCTCGCTGTTCCGCCTGCTGAAACCGAGCTCGATTCCGTCTACACCCCCAACAAGTTCACCCCGCCAACCTTCCTCATCCAGGCTGAAAACGACAAGAACTACGGCCGCAACGCCCTCGTCTACTACCGCGCCCTCATGGACGCCCACGTCCCCGCCGAGCTCCACTACTTCGCCACCGGCGGCCACGGCTTCGGCATCGACCCATCGCACACACCCGAGGAGCACTGGACTCATCTCGCCACCTTCTGGATGCACACCACCGGCATCCTCCCCAGCGAACCCCATCACGAGCCCCACAGCCCCGGCCCCGGCCTTGGCTCTTCACCCTCCAACGGCCAGGCCCAGCCCTGCACCATGGACACACTGCCACCCCAATCCCCCAACCACCCCGCCCACCCCAACCCTAACAACACCGACAACCCCTGCCCACAGTAGTTGCCTGTTTTCCTTTGCGTCCTTTGCGGGCCTTTCCTTTGCGCCCTTTGCGTGAACGCTTTTACCGCAGCGATGCGCGAAGCGCGAGCGTACCCCTTGACAAGCCAATTACAATAAAAGAAGCAAAGACCCCGCCCAGGCGGGGTCTTCTCCTTTAAAGCTCTTCCTCAACCGAAGCCAGGTAACCACCAAACCGGTTACGAGCCTAACTCCAATCCGCTGCGGATCATAGCCCCAAAACCAGGGAGGGTGCTACACCTCCGCACCCTCCAGCACCACCTCACTCGGAGGCTCAGTCCCAAACGTCCCCTCCCACTTCGCCACCACCGCGCTCGCCAGGCAGTTCCCCACCACGTTCACCGTCGTCCGCGCCATATCCATCAGCACATCGACGCCAAGGATCATCGCCACCGGCTCCAGCGGAAGATGGAACGTCGACGCCGTCGCCAGTAGCACCACCAGCATCGCCCGCGGAACCCCAGCGATGCCCTTGCTCGTCAGCATCAGTGTCACCATCATCGTCAGCTGCTCGCCAATCGTCAGATGGATGCCCCCGGCCTGCGCCACAAAAACACTCGCAATCGCCAGGTACAGCGTCGACCCATCGAGATTGAAGCTGTACCCCGCCGGAATCACGAACGCCACAATCCTCCGCGGCACACCCAGCGCCTCCATCTGCTCCATCGCACTTGGTAGCGCAGCTTCGCTCGTCGAGGTCGCAAACGCAATCGTCGCCGGCTCCGCCACCGCTTTCAGGAACCGCCGTACCGGCACCCGGAACACCAGCATCACCGGCACCAGCACCAGCACACCAAACGCCACCAGCGAGCCATACAGCGTCAGCAACAGCTTGCCCAGGTTCACCAGCACACCCAGCCCGCTGTGCCCCACGGTATAGGCCATCGCCCCCGCCACTGCCAGCGGCGATAGATACATCACGATGTTCGTGAACTTGAACATCACTTCGCTCAGGCTCTCCAGCAGGGTCACGATCGGCGCACGCTTCTCCGCACTCAACAACGACAGCGCAATCCCGAAGAACACCGCAAACACCGCCACCTGCAGAATCTGCCCCTCCGCAATGCTCTTCGCAATGTTCTCCGGAAAGATGTGCAGCAGAAACTCGTCCCACCGCGTCGGAGCAACCACGGCACTCTGCACCACCGGCGCCCCCGTCAACACAACGCCAACACCGGCTTTGCTCACGTTGATCGCGATCAGCCCAATCGCCAGCGCCAGCGTCGTCACCACCTCGAAGTACACCAGCGCCTTCACGCCGATCCTCCCTACGCTCTTCAGGTCGCCATGCCCTGCAATCCCCACCACCAGCGTCGACAGGATCAGCGGAGCAACGATCGTCTTGATCAGCCGCAGAAAGATGTCCGAAAACACCCGCAGCTCCACCGCCACTCTCGGCGCATCGAGCCCCAGCTCCGCGCCCGCCACCATCGCCACAAAGATCCACGGCGTCAGGCTCCGCCGCCGCCATGCAAACGCCGCCAGCGCAAGCACCACCGCGCACCGCACCACTATCCAAAACACATGCGTCATGCAGCGAAGGATACCAGCCCACGCCGCTGGATGATCCTGCAACCACGTACAATCTCACCCATGAGTCGCATGGCCAGCAAGCTGCTCCGCTCCCTCCCGCTCGTCGCCGCAACGCTTTTACTCGCACCGCTCGCCGCAGCCCAGTCCCCCACGCAGCTGTCCGGCATCAACCCGCCGTCCGCGGACCCACTCAGCAAGGGCCCAACGCTCAGCCCGCTCACCATGCCCACCATCACCCCCGGCGAGCTCGAGCTCATCAAGCTCGAAGGCGAGTTCTCTGACGCCGTCGCCAAAGGCGGCGGCAAGGCCTTCGCCTCCTGGTTCGCCGACGACGGCATCACCCTCTCCAACGGCAAGCCTCCCGTCCGCGGACGCGACGCGATCGCCGCCGTCGCCACCTGGAACCCCGTGGACTACCAGCTCACCTGGTACGCCGAAGGCGCCCAGATGGGCCCCAACTCGCTCTCCGGCTTCACCTGGGGACACTACACCTCAACCGCCAAAGACAAGAACGGCCAGCCCGTCTCTCTCTCCGGCCGCTACATCACCGTCTGGAAGAAAGTGAAAGGCCAGTGGAAGGTCGCCCTCGACGCCAGCGCCGACGACGTCCCTGCCGCCGGCGACTGCTGCGCCCTGCCCAAGCCCTGACGTTTGCTCGCAGTTGCATTTGTTTGCTCGCAGTTGCATTTTTTGTAGTTGCTTTTCTTGTTGTCATTCCCGAAGGGAATCTGCTTCTATGCCCGACACCGCTCTCCACCCCGACGTCCGCATCGGCCACGTCCACCTCCGCGTCGCCGACCTCGACCGCGCCCTCGCCTTCTACCACGGCGTCCTCGGCTTCGAGATCACACAGCGCATGGGCAACTCCGCCGCGTTCCTCTCTGCGGGCGGCTACCACCATCACATCGGCATCAACACCTGGGAGAGCCTCGGCGGCCAGCCACCGCCGCCCGGCTCCACCGGCCTCTACCACCTCGCCATCCTCTACCCCACCCGCGCCGAGCTCGGCAACGCGCTCCAGCGTCTTATCCACGCGAAGATCCAGCTCGACGGCGCCGCCGACCACGGTGTCAGCGAAGCTCTCTACCTCCGCGACCCCGATAACAACGGCGTCGAGCTCTACTGGGACCGCCCCAGATCCGACTGGCCCCACGAAGCCAGCGGCAGCATCGCCATGTTCACCCGTCCACTTGACCTCCACGCTCTTCTCGCAGCTGCCAAACAAGCAAACGGCGAATGAACCGCTGAGATCGCCCATCGCAGTAGCAAGCCTCCAGCGACGGTGATACCGTTATCACGCCGAAACTTGCACGGTCCAACAAACCTGGGAGATCGTTCCAATGCGTCTCGCTGTCCTCGCCGCCGCCCTCTGCTTCGCCGCCGTCCCCACCCTCCACGCTGAACTCCGCCTCCCCAACGCGCTCTCCGACCACGCCGTCCTGCAGCGCGACCGCCCAATCCACATCTGGGGCTGGGCCACGCCCGGCGCGCACCTCACCGCACACTTCCACGGCCAAACAGTCCTCGCTGTAGCCAACGACCTCGGCCAGTTCAACCTCTATCTCACCCCCGAGCACGCCGGCGGCCCCTACACCCTCACCCTCTCCGGCGACGGCCCCGAGAAGACCCTCACCGATCTCCTCGTCGGCGACGTCTGGCTCGCCTCCGGACAAAGCAACATGGAGTTCCCGCTCGCCGGCTTCACCGGTGCGCCGCTCAAAGACATGGCGCACGAGATCGCCGCCGCCAACAACCCTAAGCTCCGTCTCCTCCGCGTCGACCACAAGACCTCCGACTTCCCCGTCAACGATGTCTCCGGCACCTGGAAGCTCTGCACCCCTGAAACTGCCAAGGACTTCTCTGCCGTCGCCTACTTCTTCGGCCGCGCCATCGCCGCTCACGAAGACGTCCCCATCGGACTCATCGACTCCACCTGGGGCGGCACACCCGCCGACTCCTGGACCAGCCTCGACACCCTCGGCACCGACCCCGCGCTGCTCCCCGCCTTCGCCAGCCGCGCCCGCTTCGCCAACGAGCAGACCGACCTCGACGCCACCATCGCCGCCGAAAAACAGGCCGACGCCGCAGCCAAAGCTGCCGGCAAACCCGCGCCCACGCACCCCTGGCACCCGTTTGGAGACTCCTGGTTCCCCGCCAGCCTCTACAACGGCATGATCGCCCCGCTCACGCCGCTCACCATTAGGGGCTTCCTCTGGTATCAGGGCGAGACTAACTCCGCGCTCGACCGCGCCCCCTACTACGGCAGCCTCTTCAGCGCTCTCATCGGCGACTGGCGCGCCCACTTCGCCCAGGGCAACCTTCCATTCCTCTACGTCCAGATCTCCAGCTTCAACTCTCCCAGCGAAGACTGGGGCACCGTCCGCGATGCGCAGCGCCGCACCCTGGCCGTCGCCAACACTGCCATGGCGACCACGCTCGATATCGGCCTCGCCGGCAACGTGCATCCCCCCGACAAGCAGACCGTCGCCGCCCGCCTCGTCCTCGGCGCACGCGACCTCGCCTACGGCGAACACATCCCCGACAGCGGCCCGCTCTTCCGCCAGGCCACCACCGAGCTCTCCTCCGACGGCAGGATCTCACTCCGCGTCTGGTTCGATCACGCCGACGGCCTCTCCACGCACGGCTCCCCGCTCAACGGCTTTGAGATCGCCGGTGCCGACCACCACTTCATTCCCGCCGAAGCGAAGATCGAAGGCGACACCATCGTCGTCTCCGCGCCCTCCATCAGCAAGCCGGTCTACGTGCGCTACGGCTGGATGGGCGTCGTCACCGGTTGGCTCTACAACGCCGACGGTCTGCCCGCACCCACCTTCACCTCTGAGCAGAACCTGTTACGCTGAGGGGTAGCCCTCACAACTGACAACGCAACACGCCCATCTCATGGCGTTGAAGGAGAACGATTCATGGCTGCAACAGTGCGTATGCGCGACGTCGCCAGGCTCGCTGGCGTCAGCACCATGACCGTCTCGCGCGTGCTCAACGACACCCCCAACGTCACCGACGCCATGCGCAAGCGCGTCAACGACGCCATCGCCGAGCTTCGCTACCAGCCCAACGAGGTCGCGCGTTCCCTCCGCGCCCGCCGCTCCCGCCAGATCGGCATCCTCGTCCCCTATCTCTCCGACCCCTTCTTCGCCATCTGCGCGAATGCCATCAGCACCGCTGCCCGTCAGCGTTCCTACTCCGTCGTCCTCTCCACCTCCAACGAAGACCTGCAGACCGAGCGCGACGAAGTCAGCCGCATGTTAGGCCGTAACGTCGAAGGCCTCATCATCATCCCTGCACAACCCACATCCGGCAGGTCACCGCTCCTCGCGCCCGAGTTCAAGGACCTTCCCATCGTCACCCTCGACCGCCCCATCGCCGGCGCTAAGTTCGACAGCCTCCTCGTCGAAAACGAACGCGGCGCCTGCATCGGCACCGAACACCTCATCAAGCTCGGCCACAAACGTATCGCCTACATCGGTCTCTCCGACGACCTCTACACCATGAAGATGCGTCACAAGGGCTACACCGCCGCGATGGCCGCCTCCCGCCTGCGTCCCGAGCCCATCCACGTCACACGCAACCTTCCAGATACTCTCATCGCCATCAAGAAACTCCTCGCCTCACGCAGACCGCCCACCGCGCTCTTCTGCGCCAACAACCTCACCACGCGCCACGTGCTGCACAGCCTGCAGTCGATGTGCATCCATCCCCCATCACCCATCGCGCTCGTCGGCTTCGACGACTTCGAGACCGCCGACCTCATCACTCCCGGCATCACCGTCGTCCGCCAGCCCGAAGAGCTCCTCGGCCGCACCGCAGCCGAAGTCCTCTTCACGCGCCTCAACGAAACACGCCCCAAGCCAGCCAAAGTCACCACACTCCCCGTCGAGCTCATCATCCGCGGCTCCTGCGGAGCCGCCTGAAAGAACGCCTCACGACCTTCCACAGAACGCCCCAGTTTTGCACTTGCCCGCACAGGTTGGCGAAGCCTAATGTCCCTTCATCGGTTGAGCGAGCAGTGAGTCGGATTTGAATCACTGGCACCGCCGAAGGGATGAGCGACAGGCGAAAGCCGGAAGCCGCCCTTTGGTATCGCTGGAGAAACAGGGAAGACAACGGACGGAAGTTGACCGCAGGCAAAGCCGAAGAAGCTGACCCAAAGGCGCAAGCTGGAGGGCAGCCCGGAGGCAAATCGGAGGCCCCGCCGCAAGACGCGAGTCGAGCGGTGATCCAAAGAGAATCCGCAAACGAAGCTCCTTCGGTGCGCACCGGAGAGCGACCCAACGGAAGAGCCAATAATGCCCAACAGCCAACCATCACAGCGACCTTAGCCATAAACGATAGCCGCCAGAGACTCAGGTCCCTGGCGGCTTCGTACTTTGCGGCACTCTCGGCTAAATCGTATCCGGCGGCGGATTCAACGCACCATCAGGAATCAGCGGATGCGAAAGCCTGTGCTGCAGCGCCTGGTAACTGCGCTCCGTCACCACAATCGTCTCTGCCAGCCGGTCCTGCGCGCACCTCCGGTATGGGTGGATAAAGAACTGCACGAACCCGAATCCACCCTCCAGCGCTGCCGCGCCATACCCCAGCGCCCGCTCCACGCAATGCCAGAAGCTCAGGTGTCGATGCATCACCGAGACAACGCGGATCTTCGTCAGCCGCTTGCCCGGTGTCCTGCCCTTTCCGTGCCACAGCAAAATGCCGAAGTAGAGAATCGGAATGGCAACATCGTTCACAATCTTTAGCAGCTCGTTATGCTCGAGCTTCTCCAGTTCGACATTGTCCTTGCTACCGCTCGCGTCCTCACCGATCTTGAAGTTAAAGTTCTTGCTGTTGCCCTGACGATGCAGCAGCTCCGTCACGCCCGGCACAGGCTTCCCACGCAGATGCAGCACTTCGAGATAGCCCATTCCAAACAGCGTCGCAAGCACGCTAAACAGAATCGTCAGCACGATCGAGTCGACGCCAAACGCAATCGCCCGCTGCCAGAACCCGGCCAGCTCAATGCCATCCAGCTCCTGCAGCCACTCCGTCTCTCGAGCAGAAAAGGTTCGCATGGCAAAAGTGTAACGGCAAACAGCAAGGGCAGACTCTTTCGAGTCTGCCCTTGCTGTTTGCCTTTGTGCGAAGCGCGTGTGGCCGTGCGCCCAGCACTTACTCGGCGGCCATCTCTTCCTGCTCGCCTTCCATGCGCATCTGTTCCAGTTCGCGCTCTTCGGCTTCGATCGCCGCAGTGACCTCCTGCTGCACCTGCGCTGCCGCCTCTTCCAGCTCTGGAGAGAGCTGAACGTTGCGGTAGTACTCCATGCCGGTACCGGCAGGGATCAGGCGACCCACGATCACGTTCTCCTTCAGACCGCGCAGCGTATCCACCGAGCCGTTGATGGAAGCCTCGGTCAGCACACGCGTCGTCTCCTGGAAGCTCGCCGCCGAGATGAAGCTGTCGGTCGACAGGGACGCCTTCGTGATGCCCAGCAGCAGCGGACGTCCGATGGCCGGACGGCCACCTTCGATCAGCACGCGCTGGTTCTCTGCGTTGAAACGGAAGCGGTCGATCTGCTGCTCGAGCAGGAAGCTCGTATCGCCGACCTCTTCCACCTTCACCCAACGCAGCATCTGCCGAACGATCGTCTCGATGTGCTTGTCCGAGATCGACACGCCCTGCAGCCGGTAGACTTCCTGGATCTCGTTCACCAGGTACATCTGCAGCTCGCGCTCGCCCAGCACCTCAAGGATGTCGTGAGGATTACGCGGTCCATCGATCAGTGCATCGCCGGCGCGCAGACGCTCGCCTTCCTGCACGTTGATGTACACACCGCGAGGCACGCTGTACTCCTCTTCCTGCCCGTTGTCCGCGGTCACGTACACCTTGCGCTGGCCCTTGCTGACATCGCCAAAGCGAACCACACCGTCGATCTTCGAGATGATCGCCGGATCACGCGGCTTGCGTGCCTCGAACAGCTCAACCACGCGCGGCAGACCGCCCGTGATGTCCTTGGTGCGGGTCGTCTCGCGCGGGATCTTCGCCAGCACATCGCCCGGCGTGACCTCGTCGCCATCCTGCACCATCAGGTGAGCACGCGAAGGCATCAGGTACCGCTTGTTGCCCTTCGCACTCTTGATGATGATCGTCGGCTGACGCTTCTCATCCGAGGAGTCGGCGACGACAAGGCGCGAAAGCCCGGTCACTTCGTCGATCTCTTCGTTCAGCGTCAGACCTTCCTGCAGGTCCTTGAACTGCACCGTACCGGCGATCTCCGTCAGGATCGAGAACGTGTACGGGTCCCACTCGCCGATCACATCGCCGAGCTTCACCGCCTGTCCGTCCTCCACCTTCAGCTTCGCGCCGTACACGATCGAGTAGCGCTCCTTCTCACGGCCCTTCGCATCGATGATCGCGATTGAACCATTACGGTTGAAGGCCACGAGTCCGCCTTCCTTCGAGCGAACGGTCACAAGGTTGATGAACACCACCTTGCCATCGTTCTTCGCCTCAAGGTGCGAGGACTCAGCCGCACGCGACGCTGTACCACCCACGTGGAACGTACGCATCGTCAGCTGCGTGCCCGGCTCGCCGATCGACTGCGCCGCGATCACACCCACGGCCTCGCCCATCTCGACCATCTTGCCCGAGCCCAGGTTGCGGCCGTAGCAAAGGATGCAGCATCCGCGCTTCGACTCGCAGGTCAGCACCGAGCGGATCTTCACCTTCTCGATACCGGCAGCCTGCACCGCGCTTGCCTTCTCCTCGTCGATCTCTTCGTTCACATCGACGATGACCTTGCCCTCGAAGTCCTTCAGCTTTTCGAGCGACACGCGGCCGATGATGCGGTCACGCAGCGGCTCGATCGTCTCGCCGGCCTCGATGATCGGCATCACATAGATGCCTTCCACCGTGCCGCAATCCAGCTCCGAGATGATCACGTCCTGCGCTACGTCGACCAGGCGGCGAGTCAGGTAGCCCGAGTCCGCCGTCTTCAGCGCCGTATCCGCAAGCCCCTTACGAGCGCCGTGCGTCGAGATGAAGTACTGCAGAACGGTGAGGCCTTCACGGAAGTTCGCCGTGATCGGCGTCTCGATGATCTCGCCCGAAGGCTTGGCCATCAGTCCGCGCATACCGCTCAGCTGACGAATCTGCTGCTTCGAACCACGCGCACCGGAGTCGGCCATGATGTAGATCGGGTTCATGGTCCCTTCCTTGTCCGCGCGCTTCATGTTGTTGAACATGTCGTCGGCCACGCGCTCGGTCACACCGGACCACATCTGCGTCACCTTGTTCGACCGCTCCAGGTTCGTGATCGAGCCATCCAGGTACTGCTGCTGCATCGCAATGACCTGCTTCTCAGCCTCATGCACCACGGTGTACTTCGAATCGGGAATGACCATGTCATCCAGGCCAACCGAGAGTCCCGAACGCGTCGCGTACTGGAAGCCCAGTTCCTTGATCTTGTCCAGCGCATGCACCGTCACCTCGAGCCCGAGGTTCAGGTACAGGTAGTTGATCAGCTGTCCGATGCCCTTCTTCTTCATTAGGCCGTTCACATACGGCATGCCCTCGGGCAGCGAATCGTTCAAAATCGCGCGGCCCACGGTCGTGCTGATGAACTGCTTGTTGAACTCGACAGCCTCCGTGTGCAGGATGTCCTGATCGTCATACGCAACGGTCATGTCGAGCACGGGGCCGGTGTAGCGCAGACGGATCGGCGTCAGCGTCTCCACCTGCTTGGCCTCGAGCGCCATCAGCACTTCATCGATGTTGGCGAATGTGCGGCCTTCGCCCTTCGCCGCAACCTTTGCCTTGGTCAGGTAGTACAGACCCAGCACGAGATCCTGCGTCGGCACCGTGATCGGGTTGCCGCTCGCCGGCGAGAGGATGTTGTGCGATGCCAGCATCAGCACCGAAGCCTCGATCTGCGCCTCGGGGCTCAGCGGAATGTGTACCGCCATCTGGTCACCGTCGAAGTCGGCGTTGAACGCCGTGCAGACGAGCGGGTGAATCTTGATGGCCTTGCCTTCCACAAGCACCGGCTCAAACGCCTGGATACCCAGACGATGCAGCGTCGGCGCGCGGTTCAGCAGCACAGGATGGTCCTTGATGACCTCTTCAAGAATGTCCCAGACGATCGACTCCTGCTGCTCCACCATCTCCTTGGCCTGCTTGATGGTCGTGCAGTGGCCCGTCTGCTCCAGGCGGTGATAGATAAACGGCTTGAACAACTCGAGCGCCATCTTCTTCGGCAGGCCGCACTGGTGCAGCTTCAGTTCAGGACCAACCACGATCACCGAACGTCCCGAGTAGTCCACGCGCTTGCCGAGCAGGTTCTGACGGAACCGGCCCTGCTTGCCCTTCAGCGTATCCGAGAGCGACTTCAGCGGACGGTTGTTCGCACCGCGCAGCACGCGGCCGCGGCGGCCGTTATCGAACAGCGCGTCCACAGCCTCCTGCAGCATGCGCTTTTCGTTGCGCACAATGACCTCAGGAGCATGAAGATCCATGAGCTTCTTGAGGCGGTTATTGCGGTTGATCACGCGGCGATACAGATCGTTCAGATCGGACGTCGCGAAGCGGCCACCATCCAGCGGCACCAGCGGGCGCAGCTCAGGTGGGATCACCGGGATCACATCCAGGATCATCCACTGCGGCTTATTGTCCGAGCGCTTGAACGCCTCAACAACCTTCAGCCGCTTGGCATACTTCAGCTTCTTCTGCAGCGAGGTCTCGGTCTTCATGCGCTCGCGCAGCTCGATGGAAAGCTCCTGCACCTCAACGCGCTTCAACAGCTCCTTGATGGCCTCAGCGCCCATCATCGCCTTGAAGCCCGAAGGCCGGTACTGCTGGTCGAGCTCGCGGAAGCGGTTCTCGTCCTTGATCACCTCGCGCTCCTTCACAGGCGCGTCGCCGGGATCGACCACAACGTAGCTCTCGAAGTACAGCACAGCCTCGAGCTCGCGCAGCGAGATGTCCAGCAGGTGGCCGATACGCGAAGGCAGGCCCTTGAAGAACCATACGTGCGAGCACGGCGAAGCCAGCTCGATATGACCGAGCCGCTCACGGCGAACCTTGCTCAACGTCACTTCAACGCCGCACTTGTCGCAGATCACGCCACGGTGCTTCATGCGCTTGTACTTGCCGCACAGGCACTCCCAGTCGGTGATCGGTCCAAAGATCCGCGCGCAGAAAAGGCCGTCACGCTCAGGCTTGAACGTACGGTAGTTGATGGTCTCCGGCTTGGTGACCTCGCCATGCGACCACGAGCGGATCTTCTCGGGGCTGGCCAGTTGAATCTTGATGGAATCGAAGTCCGTGATCGGACCGGTTGCTTCAAAGGGGCTTGAACGGAACATGGTTTTTGTCTCTCCGTTTGCAGTGCCTAGCTCGATGCCAACTTTTTGCTTCGCCCTGTCGCTACTCAAAGGGCCTGTTGCGAGCTTCGCTGCTGTTTTCTTGGTGCTCTTCTTTCGGACTTCCCTGCGCTCGTCTGCAGGTCATCCGTCAATCTCTTCTCTTCGCCTGTCCGCCGCCGGCCCTTGCCATTACTCAAGCTCAGGACCGGCTGCGAACTAACGCATTACCTAATCGGCGACGGCCAGCTCTGGCAGAGCCTCAGCCTCTTCGTGGGCTGCGGTCTTCTTCACCAGCTCCACATCCAGGCACAGCGACTGCAGCTCGCGGATCAGCACGTTGAACGACTCCGGTACGCCCGGCTCGATCGCGGCCTCACCCTTGACGATGGCCTCGTAGATCTTCGTACGGCCGAACACATCGTCAGACTTCGCTGTCAGCAGCTCCTGCAGGATGTACGCAGCGCCATACGCTTCCAGCGCCCACACTTCCATCTCACCGAAGCGCTGTCCGCCGAACTGCGCCTTACCACCCAGCGGCTGCTGCGTGATCAGTGAGTACGGTCCGATCGAACGAGCGTGGATCTTGTCGTCGACCAGGTGGCTCAGCTTCAGCATGTAGATGTAGCCAACGGTCACAGGCTGTTCAAAAGGCTCGCCCGTCATGCCGTCGATCAGCATGCTCTTACCGGAGCTCGGCAGACCGGCCGCTGCAAGCAGCGCCTTGATCTCGCTCTCCTGAGCTCCGTCAAACACCGCCGTGCCGAACCAGATGCCGCGCTTCATGCCCTTGGCAACGCGCAGCGTCTGCTCGTCATCGAGCGCCAGCAGCTGGTTCAACGCCGCAGTGCCCTTGAACGCCTCCGTGAAGATCTCCTTCACCTCAGCAGCCTTCTGGTGCTGCGAAGCAAGCTCCGCAACCTTCGCGCCGAGCGTATGTGCCGCCCAGCCAAGGTGCGTCTCCAGGATCTGTCCGACGTTCATACGCGAAGGCACGCCCAGCGGGTTCAGCACGATCTCCACCGGCGTTCCATCCGGCAGATACGGCATGTCCTCTTCCGGCAGGATGCGCGCGATAACGCCCTTGTTACCGTGGCGTCCGGCCATCTTGTCACCGACCGAGAGCTTGCGCTTCATCGCGATGTACACCTTCACCATCTTGATCACGCCCGGGGACAGCTCATCGCCCTTGGACATCTTGCCGATCTTCTCGTTGGTGATCTTGCGCAGCACATCGATCTGGCGGCTCGTCATCTCCTCGATCTCGTCGATCTGCTCGTTCACGCGCGGGTCCTTGTCGGCGTAGCGAATACGCTTCAGGTTGCGCGTTGAAATCAGCTCGATGATCTCGCGGGTCAGGATGTCGCCCTTCGAGAGCAGCTTCTTGTTGGTGCGCTCGTCGTGCAAGTCCGCAAGGACCTCTTTGGCACCCAGGATGTCGTCAAGCCGCTTCAACCGCTCGTCGGTGAGAATACGAATCTCATCGGCAAGGTTACGCTCCAGCTTCTCGACCATCTCCTGTTCGATCTGCAGAGCACGCTGGTCCTTCTCCTGGCCCTTGCGGCTGAAGATGCGAACATCGACGACCGTGCCTTCGATACCCGGAGGGCACGTCAGCGAAGCGTCACGCACGTCACCGGCCTTCTCGCCGAAGATCGCGCGCAGCAGCTTCTCTTCCGGCGTCAGCTGGGTCTCGCCCTTCGGCGTCACCTTGCCAACGAGGATATCGTTGTGCCCGATCTTGGCGCCGATGCGGATGATGCCCGACTCGTCCAGGTCACGCAGCGCGTGCTCGGAGACGTTCGGAATATCACGCGTGATCTCTTCCGGTCCCAGCTTCGTATCGCGCGCTTCAATCTCGAACTCCTCGATGTGGATCGAGGTGTAGTAGTCCTCGCGGACCAGCTTCTCCGAGATCAAAATCGCGTCCTCGAAGTTGTAACCGCGCCACGGCATAAAGCCGACCAGCACGTTGCGGCCGAGACCAAGCTCGCCCTGCTCCGTGCAAGGACCATCTGCGATCACCTGCCCCTTCACCACACGGTCGCCATGGCGAACGATCGGCTTCTGGTTGATGCAGGTGTTCTGGTTCGAGCGCTTGAACTTCGTCAGCTGATAGATGTCCGAACCGACCTCGCGCGATAGCTGCGTCGGGTGGTGCTCACCCTCCACACGCACGATGATCCGCTCCGAGTCGACCGAGTCGACGATACCGTTACGCTTGGCCAGAATCACAGCGCCCGAATCGCGCGCCGTCACGCCTTCCATACCGGTTCCAACAAACGGGGCCTCCGACACGAGCAGCGGCACCGACTGGCGCTGCATGTTCGCGCCCATCAGCGCACGGTTCGCATCGTCATGCTCCAGGAACGGCACCAGCGATGCGGCAACCGACACCAGCTGCTTCGGGCTCACGTCGACATAATCGACCTCGGCCTTCGGCACCAGCACAAAGTTGCCCTGCTTCCGCGCGTTCACAAGGTCGTCCACGATCTTCAACTCGGCATCCAGCGTAATGTTGGCCTGCGCGATCGTGTGACGGTCCTCTTCCCATGCCGACAGGTAGAAGCTGAACGGCTCAAGGTCCATCGTGCGCTTGCCGTCCTTCTTCAGCTCCTTGTTCCGCTTGACAGACTCATGGATCTCCAGGAAGTCGCCCTGCCGCAGCCCGGACTCACCCGCGTTGGTCACAGCAACGTAGTCCAGCACCTGGCCGTCCTTCACCTTGCGGTAGGGCGACTCGATGAAGCCGTACTCGTTGATGCGCGCAAAGCAACTCAGCGACGAGATCAAACCGATGTTCGGGCCTTCAGGCGTCTCAATCGGGCAGATGCGGCCATAGTGCGTTGGATGCACGTCACGGACCTCAAAGCCCGCACGCTCACGCGACAAACCACCCGGCCCAAGGGCCGACAGGCGGCGCTTGTGCGTGATCTCGCTCAACGGGTTCGTCTGGTCCATGAACTGCGACAGCTGCGAGCTGCCGAAGAACTCGCGGATCGCCGCCATCACAGGCTTCGCGTTGATCAGGTCATGCGGCATCGCCGTCGACATCTCTTGATAGACCGACATCTTTTCTTTAATAGCCCGCTCCATGCGGACCAGGCCAATGCGGAACTGGTTCTCCATCAGCTCGCCCACCGCGCGCACGCGGCGGTTGCCAAGGTGATCGATGTCGTCCACCGCGCCGATGTTCTTGCGCAGCTTCAGCAGGTAACGAATCGTCCCGTAGAAGTCCTCAGGCGTCAGCGTCCGCTTGTCCAGCCCGGTCGCATCCTGGTTCTCATACAGCTTGATGTTGAACTTCAAACGGCCCACGCGAGAGAAGTCGTACTTGCGCGGATCGAAGAACATGCCCTCGAACAGCGCCGTCGCGGTGTCCAGCGTCGGCGGGTCGCCCGGGCGCAGCTTGCGGTAGATCTCGATCAGCGCCTCTTCCGGCTTGCGCACCGAATCGCGACGCAGCGTGTTGGCAATGATGTTGCCCACATCGTCGCGCTCCGGGAAGAACACCTGGAAGCTCGTCACGCCCGATTGCATGATCTTGTGGATCTTGTCGGCCGTCAGCTCCGCATTCGCCTCGTACAGCAGCTCGCCCGTGGTCATGTCGATCACGTCCGCCGCGCTCATCGCGCCGTCGAACTCGCTCGTCTCGACCTCAACCTCGGTGATGCCCGCCGCGCGCACATGCTTGATCGAGCTCGCACCGACCTTCTTGCCCGCGGCCACCAGCTCCGTCTTCTTCGCATCGTGCAGGGCCACGGCCGTGCGCGTGCCCACCAGGTGCGTCGGGGTTTCTTCGCCCGTCACCACCCAGCTCAGCTTGCCGTCCTTCACGTTGATCGTGTCCACCGTGTAGAACGTCTTCAAAATCTCTTCATCCGTGCGCAGACCGAGCGCCCGTAGGAAGATCGTGCCCAGGAACTTGCGCTTGCGATCGATACGCACATACAGCGTGTTCTTCTGGTCGTATTCAAACTCCACCCAGCTGCCGCGGTACGGAATGATCTTGCCCAGGAAGTAGGTGCGGTTGTTCGCCGTCTCAAAGAAGACGCCGGGCGAACGGTGCAGCTGCGACACGATGACGCGCTCGGTGCCGTTCACAATGAACGTGCCGTTGGCCGACATCAGCGGAATATCGCCGAAGAAGACTTCCTGCTCCTTCATATCGCGCAGGGTCTTCACGCCCGTCTCCGGGTCCTTGTCGTAAATCTTCAGGCGGATCGTCACCTTCAGCGGAGCGCTGTACGTCATGCCGCGCTCTTCGCACTCGGCCTGGTCGTACTTCAGTTGCAGACCCACCGGGTCACCGCACTTGGTGCAGAAGTCCGGCGTGTTCTTGTTGTACGTGCCGCAGAACTTGCAAAGCACATCGCCCGGATGGAATGGGTCTGTAATCACCATGTGTCCGCAGTGCGTACACGCGGTGCGCAGGTGGTTCAGCCCCTTCAGGTAGCCGCACTTGCACTCCCAGTTGCCGATGGAATAATCGACAAACTCCAACTCACTCACATTGCGGAAGTCGGTAATAGGAAACACCGACGTAAACACGCTCTGCAGGCCGTTGTCTTCGCGCTCCTGGGGCAGTTTGTCCATCTGCAGAAAGCGCTCATAGCTGCGCCGCTGCACCTCGATCAGGTTCGGGATCTGGATGGACGTGGGGATCTTGGAAAAATCGAGGCGGGTGCGGATTGCACGCAATTCGCTGTTCGTCGTCTTCGACATGCTCTCTCCTTGCCGGTCGTGGGTTAGGCGCCGGCCGCTTGGTTCGAGGGCCCGGCAACTTTCGCCGCCGGGGAGAAGGTCCCCGCAGTTTACGGGGCCCTCTCATTGGACTGATGTGTGCGCCTGTTCCGGCTGCATCTCTCCTCGCAGAGATACAACCTGAAGCGCTTGATACTTCAACCCCAGCGAAGCATTCTGCGGGGTAAAAACGGGTCGAAACCTTTTCTTCACCGCGGCCATCCAGCGGACTGGAATTGCACAAGGCCCCAGCTGCTACAAATTGAAAAGCCGCTACAACATCTAAACGACGTTCAAAAACGAACGTCCCACGCGCCCCGGCTCGCACTTCTGCGGGGCTGTGGGAAAATCTTCTGGCCTACGGTTGCGCCTTGCTGGCAAAGACGACGAAAGCGCCCTGCCGGGAGCAATGCCCGGAGAGCGCGAATGCGCACTTCAAGTTGGACGTCAAACAGAAACTGTGGATAGTCGCCGCCCTTTAGGTACCCGGCCAAGGCCCTAAGAGTTTGCCGCTTGTCGCACGTTTCACCTTGCGGGCCCGCCGCTCGAACCGCAAGATGGCCGGCTCCATAACCTGCTTCGCATTGCCAGGATGAACCGGATTACTACACCTGATACGTACTTGAATCGTGTTCGCAGCTCAAAAGCTGCTCAAGATTTTGGAGTGCCGCCTGGCCTTTGTGCCCTTTAGCTTTGAACTTCAAAGCTGCTTCCACTGCGCGTCAAGGCAGAGGCGGATATCCCCACTCAAGAGGATACCGCACTCTGCCTTCCTGCGCAACTGGATAGCACACCGGGTGTACCAGCCAGTACGGAACTACTTGATCTCGACCGTCGCGATGCCGTCGAACTTCTTGGCGATTGCCGCCGCGTCGTCCTTCGAGATGTTCTCCTTCAAGGGCTTGGGAGCGCCGTCGACCAGGTCCTTGGCTTCCTTCAGCCCAAGAGCGGTGACTTCGCGTACTGCCTTGATGGTGTTGATCTTGTTCGCGCCGGCATCCTTCAGGATGACCGTGAACTCGGTCTTCTCTTCCGCTGCCGGGGCAGCCGCGCCGCCGCCAGCCGCAGGGGCCGCAGCCACAGCCGCAGCCGCAGAAACGCCGAGGCGCTCCTCAAGCTTCTTCACCAACTCCGACGCCTCGAGCAGGCTGAGGCTAACGATCTGATCTTCCAACTGCTGCAAATCCGCCATGATGTTCTCCATTGATTACTACAAAATTTGATACTGCCGATTCATACTCCCAAAGCCATCTTCCGCCTCAGGTTGCCGCAGCCTCTTCGAGTTTCCGTTGCGCCCAGACTGCGCACTCGAAAAGATCCGCGACGAAACTTGGTTAGCCTTCCGCCGGCTCGGTGTTCGCCGCTTCGCCAGCCTGCGATGCCGTGCCGTTCTCCGGCTGTGCCGCACCGGAAGGCTGCTCGCCGGCCGCCGACTCCTCGACATGCGCTGCCGCCTCTTCGGCTGCAGGCGTCTCCGCCGCAGGGGCCTCCTCGGTCTTCGCAGCCGGAGCCGCTCCGCCGAACTTGCCCTGCTCCGCCGCCATGTTCACCACGACAGCCAGGTTCCGGCCCGTCGCGTTGATCACCGTCGCCAGACGCTGTGCCGGCGACTGAATCAGGAACAGCAGCTTCGAGAACAGCTCTTCCTTGCCCGGCAGCTTCGCCAGCGAGTCGATCTCCGACACGTTGATCACCTTGCCGTCAACGATGCCCAGCTTGAAGGTGAACTCCGCGTTGTCCTTCACCCAGGTGCTCAGCGCCTTCGCCAGCGCCACCGGGTCGCCCGAGGTGTACGCCACCGAGCTCACGCCCTTCAGGCCCTTCAGCGCCGCCTCAACCTTGGTGCCTTCAGCCGACTTCGCAGCCAGCTTGTTCTTCACCACGTGATAGCTGCCACCCGCCTCGCGGACGACCTTGCGCAGCTCAAAATCCTTCGACGCCGTCAATCCCTTGAAGCTGCCGATAATGGCCGAAGTCGAGCTCTCGAGCTCCTTCGCCAGCATCGCTACCTTTTCGTTCTTCTTCGCCTTGGTCAATGCCATGGTAGAAACCTAACCTTCGCTGCTGGCCTGTTTCACTGCCAGCCAAAATCTAAATCTCTTGAAAGCCGTGCAGGAAATCCGGGGCATCGCTACTCCCTACTCCCTGCTCCCTAATCCCTGCTCTTACGCCTTCGCGGCAACGTCCGCCACAGCCGCCTCAAGCTCAATGCCGGGGCCCATCGTCGAGCTCAGGATGATCCGCTTGACGTACTTGCCCTTGGCCGCCGAAGGCTTCGCCTTCACCACAGCCGAGATCACCGTCATCGCGTTCTGCTCCAGCTTCTCGATCGGGAACGACAGCTTGCCGACCGGAACATGCACCAGCGCCGTCTTGTCCGCGCGGAACTCGACCTTACCGGCCTTGATCTCAGCGATCGCCGCAGCCACATCCGTGGTCACGGTGCCCGTCTTCGGGTTCGGCATCAGGCCGCGCGGTCCCAGGACCTTGCCCAGCTTACCGACCGAGCGCATCATGTCCGGCGTCGCGATCAGGGCATCGAAGCCAGTCCAGTTCTCTTTCTGGATCTTCTCCACCAGCTCTTCGCCGCCGAAGAACTCAGCGCCCGCAGCCTCAGCCTCGCGCACCTTGTCGCCCGAAGCGATCACAGCCACAACCTTTGACTTGCCACCCAGACCATGGGGCAGCACAACCGTCCCACGCACCATCTGGTCAGCATGCCGAGTATCCACACCCAGCCGCAGCGTCAGGTCGACGGTCTCGTCGAACTTGGCAAACTTCGCCTTCTGCAGCAGCGGAATCGCCTCGCCAATAGCATACGGACGCTGCTCCACAAGGGCGCGCGCCTTCGCAATATTCTTGGAAACTTTCTTTGCCATTCTCTACCTCGTCTCCCACCCCTTCTTCTCGCAGAAGGCCCGGCTCTCGCCTGCCTCCCACGAAGGTCATGCAATCCTCCGCATGGGCGTGGTCTCGACTCGTCTGCATTGGAGTACAGACAACCTACTAAGTATGCAGGAAACCTAGACGTTTTTCAACCCTCGCGAGCTAAAAACCACCTACGAGAGCGTTTATCGAAGGGGCACGGCTTCAGCCGTGCCGACAGTACAACACTTTTGAGTAATTTGGGCTTCAGCCCCTGAGGAGTCGGGCTAACGTGACTCATTAGCCCTTCATCGTTCAGCGGCGCATCCAACCGAATCCGAATCGGCGAGACGGTCGCGGGCAAAACCAAGGGCATCAAGGTCATGGCGACAGTTTAAGCCCAACTCGGTAGGCCGCGCGTCGATACTTTGAGCGATTCGCGCCACGCCAACATGAAAGAGCTCCGCTTCGACGCGGACGACGGTGTCTGGCGAATCGCCTTCGCGTTCGACCCTCAGCGGCATGCAATCCTGCTCATCGCCGGCGACAAATCTGGTGGCAGCGAAAGACGCTTCTACCGCGAACTCATCCGCAAGGCCGATGAGCGTTTCGACGCTCATCTCCAGCGTCTCAAGAAAAAGGAGGCATAAGCATGCCCACTGACATCGAAGACATCATCAAGTCCCTTCCCGCCGCCCGTCGCCGCGCCATCAAGAAGCGCGCAACCGAACTGATGGCCGAAGAAATGACCCTGCAGGAACTCCGCCGCGCTCACGAGATGACTCAGGTCAAAATGGCAAAAAAACTCGGTGTCGCCCAGAAGCAGATATCCGAGATCGAGAAGCGTACAGACATGCACATCTCGACGCTGCGCCGCTCCATTGAGGCCCTCGGAGGCACCCTCGCTCTCGTCGCAGAATTCCCGGACCGCAAGCCCGTAAAACTCTCCGGCATCAAGGCAAAGGTCGCTTAGCCGGGCCGTTGGCAGCGGCTTCGTCTACATCGACAGGCCCACACCACCCAGCCCTAATTCCCCACAGGCGGCGTCAGCCGGTCAATCACAAACACCTGCACAGGATCTTTCCCACTCTCCAGCTTCAACCCAAGCTGCTCATGTAACGCCGTAAACAGCGGCGGCGGAGCATCCACGTTCGCGGACGCCACCGGCAGATCAGCGCTCCACTCCATCACCATGTCATACCGCCCCGTCAGCCCTGTCTTATCCACCACCGGCCGGCCGAGCTTATCGGCCAGCACCACTGCCAGCTCCGGCACAGGAACATTCGTCAGCCTGAACCGCGTATCGTTCACGCTCACTCCGCTGTTGTGCCCCGTCGCCACAGTCGGCTTCAGCTTCGCCCCACCACTCGCCACCACCAGGTCATAGCTCGGCAGCACCCGGGTCTCATAGTGCCACTTCAACCCCAGGCGGTCTGCAAACAGCGCCTGCATCATCGCCCGCCGCTGCGCCACCGTCAACTCCCGCAGCCCCGCCGTATCCGCATCCAGCGTCTTCGCTTGGATATCCAGCCGCTCATGTTTCGCCCAATCCGGCAACCCCACAATCATGTCTCTCGGAACATCAAACGCACTCTCCAGAAGATTGAGCAGCGGCATGTTCTTCACATCCAGCGTATTCAGCCGCGTCCACACATGCCGGTCATCCTTCTCCATTCCGGCAGCAGCCCGTATCACCGAGACATCATAAGCAGGCAGCGCCGCATCACCTTCCGCTGCCTTCAATGCACTCTGCGCCGACGCATGCACCGCAGCACACGCCAGCACGAGCACCAGCCCGATCATCCGCATGCGCCTCATCGCATCCAAACTAGCACCCCGTAATTCCAGCCTCCCCCAGACACTTCTTCAGCCCCTGCATACTCCGCCGCGTCGAGTTCTCCGAGATCTCCGCCTGCGTCTTCCCCTCGCCGCCATGCCAATGCGTCTCCAGGCTTACCGCATGGTGGTACCCATCGCGCTTCAGCGCCTTGAACTGCCTCACCCAGTCCACCAGGCCCACATCCACCGGCTCCCACTCAAACGGATGCGCCTTCCCCGGCGTCCGGATCGCGTTCTTGCAGTGCACATGCCCAATCCGCTTCTTAGGCAGCGCATCATAGTCATTCGGATACGGCACGTCCCCCGCAAACGTCACCGAGTTCCCTGGGTCCCAGTTCAGCATAAAGTTCTTGTTCGGAATCTCCGCCAGCACCTTCGCCGCCTCCACACCCGATCCCGTATTACACGCCATCTCGTTCTCCAGCAGCAGAACGATGTCGTCCTTCGCGCACCGCTCCGCCGCCTCCACCAGCTTCCGGTTGATCTCCGCGCGATACGGCTTCTCGTCCGCCAGCCGCCAGAAGTCGAAGCAACGAATGCGGTCGGTCCCAAAGCTCTTCGTCAACCGGACCAGCGTCTCCAGCAGCTCGGCCTGCTCCTTGTACGTAAAGTCCGCATGGAACTCGTCATGGTGCGGGCTCTCCTTCGACAGCGGCGCGCCCGGCAGGTCCACCTTGTACAGCGGGCTCGCCAGGTCCGTCACCCGCAGATTGTACTTCGCCAGGATCCCCTTCGCCTTATCGACTTCCGCGCCGCTCAACTGCGCCAGCGTCTTCCCCCACAGGCTCCGCAACTCAATCCAGTGCAGCCCAAAGTCCACCGACGCTACATGGCACGCATGCTCAAAGTCCGGCCCAATCTCATCATTGATCACCGACAACCGAAACGGGCACCCATCCTGCGCCCACATCCCACGAGCCGACAACGCCGCCGCAGCCGCCCCGGCACCCACCACAAACTCCCTACGCGATACCGCCATCACTCCTCCTCCTGCAACGGATACCTTTTCCGTCGCGCTCCGAACTTATTCAACCGCACAAGACTGCCGTCTCAACCAAAACACTGTCAACCCCCACCCTCACCCCAAACCACCTCAACTCCAACAAACCAAACCCCAAAACCCCCACAAAACAAATACAACTTCTCCGTCTGCACCACCTATACTGAAAGTAGGGTAGAGCCTCCGCAGCCGTGGCTACTGAAAGTAGGGTAGAGCCTCCGCAGCCGTGGCGAAACTTGGCTCACTTCGCGCACTTTGCGTGAGCGCCTTTTGCCATCTGCCCGCCACTCTGCGACGCCTGGGACCACTAACCCCAATCTTTCCCATATCATACCCGTAACCATATACAGAATCAGCCGCTTACCCCTAGGGTCACCCCGTAACCCGCTGATTCCACTAGATCCCTCCGCTACATAGGGAGGGGGAGAGGTATCACCCGCGCCCACGCTTCCAGTCACGCCAGTCCTCAGCTGTCATCTCCCAAATCTCCGCCGGCAGCGTCCCACTCACAAACTCCTTCTCCTCCAGCCCCACCAGCAGCATCCCGGTTCTCGCGGAGATCCCTCGCGACCGCACATTGCCCACCGCCTTCTGCGTCCGCAGCACCGTAAACCCCAATACCTCGAACCAGAACCCATTCACCGCCGCCCAGCTTGCCACCGCTAAATCCGCCAGAATCAACACCGCAAAAATCCCCTTGACAGCCGCCAGCCACCAGCCTAATCTCACCTCCATTGAGGCGAAGACATGGCGAAAATACAATCTACCTCCGAAACCCTCTTCCCCATCCTCGACCAGTCCCCAGTCGGTCTCGCCCGCCTCGCCGCCGAAGCCACCCACGCCGACGACGGACACCTCATCGAGTTCAAGGCCATGCAGTCCCGCTCCATCCTCAACAAGTCCGTCTCCAAGCGCCAGCTCTCCCTCGCCTGGTCCATCAATCCCTACCGAGGCTGCGAGTTCGGCTGCAAGTACTGCTACGCCCGCTACACCCACGAGTTCCTCCAACCCACCCCCATCACCACCCCGCCTAAAGGCACCTACGACGCCCCCCAGCAGCCTTGGGCCCTCGCCTTCGAGCGCGAAATCTATCTCAAAGAAAACGCCGCCTGGCTCCTCGAGCAGGAGCTCCGCGCCATCGGCAGCAACCTCGCCAAACACCACGACGAGATCGCCATCGGAACCGCCACAGACCCCTACCAACCGATAGAGCGCCGCGTCGGCATCACGCGCTCTATCCTCGAAGTCTTCGCCAAGCAGGAAGGCCTCCGCATCGGCCTCATCACCAAGTCCAGCCTCATCACCCGCGACATCGACCTCTTCAAACAGATCGCCGCGCGCAACACGCTCGTCCTGCACATCACCATCACCACCGCCGACCGCGAGCTCGCCCGCAAGCTCGAACCCCGCGCGCCGCGCCCCGATCTCCGCTTCGACGCCGTCCGCAAGCTGCGCGAGGCCGGCCTCACCGCCGGCGTCCTCTGCTCGCCGCTCCTGCCCGGCATCAACGATAGTTTGCAGTCGCTCGACGCCGTTGCGAGCCGTGCTGCCGCAGCGGGTGCTAGCTTCCTGGGAGCCCACCCGCTGTTCTTGAAGTCGTGTTCGCGTCCTACGTTCCTGAGCTTCGTTCGCGAACACTTCCCCGCCCTCGTCGCCGACTACCAGCGCCGCTACGCCACCGAGGACTTCGCCTCAACCGACTACCGCAACAAGATGTCCTCCCGCGCCACCCTCGTCTGCCGCACCCACGGCCTCGGCGAGCGCTCCACCGATGCTCTGCTTACCCGCGTCACCGGCCGTCACATCTACGCCGAGCCACGCAAACAGCCCAAACCCGTCACACCCCAACAACCCGCACAAGCCACCCTCTTCGCCGCCAGCTAGAGAGCAAGCCGCCCACTCGCCCACAGCAGCCGTTCGCGCAGCCAGCTATGCGCCGGGTCGGAGCTCAACCGCGGATGCCATACCGCCTGAAACGAAAACGGCGCAATCTCCACTGGAGCCTCCATCACCCGCAGCTCCGGATTCGCACGTGCCAACTGCGCCATCGACGACGTCACCGTCAGCACCAGCTGCGTCTGCGGCACACACGTCATCGCCACACCGAAGTACGGCACACGCATCGCCCAGCGCCGCCGCCGACCAACCGCAGCAACACGCTTATCAGGAATCGACTGCACCACATCATCGAATGAAACCGCGATATGCTCCGCGTCGAGATACCGCTCCAGGCTCATCCGTTTCTGCTTCGCAAACCTGCTGCCGCTCCAAACAACGCAATAGAACCGCTCCTGGTACAGCGTCGCCGTCTGCAGATGGCGCGGCACCAGCATCTCGTCATTGGATAGCGCGATATCCAGTCTTCCCTGATCAAGCTCCGCATTGGCATTCAGGTTCCACGACACGAACGTCATCTCAACGCGCGGCGCCTTCGGCAGAACATCGCGGCACAGGATCGGACAGAGCGCCGTCGCCACATTGTCTGGCGCAGCAATCCGAAACCGCGCCTCCTCCTTCTCCGCCGAGAACTGCGGTCGTCCAATCAGGCCCTCGATCTTAGGCAGCAGCACGTTCAGCTTCTCCTGCAGCCGCACACCCACCGGCGTCAGGCTGTAGCCCTTGGAGCCCCGTATCAGCAGGTCATCCTCAAACAGCGCACGCAGGCGGTCCAGCGTGCGGCTGGCCGCCGACTGGCTCAACAGCAGCCGGTTCGCAGCCGCCGTCACGCTGAGCTCCTCAGCAAACACGGCGAACGCGACGAGCAGGTTCAAATCTATCTGACGAAGTTGCTTCCAACGCAAGTTCATAATGCATAGTATGCATGGATCGCATGATGATCTGCACCCATCCCATACACGCGAACAGAATTCGCAACTCAGGAGGGTACAGTCATGGCAGCAAACACATTGGATTCCAAGCGCGTCATCGTCATCGGAGGCACCTCAGGCTTCGGCATTGCGACGGCACGTGCCGCAGCGTTAGCAGGCGCAAAGGTCACCATTGGCTCACGCAGCCAGGCCAACATCGACAAGGCCCTCGCCACTCTGCCCAGGGGCGTCGAAGGCACCATCATCGACGCCTCCGACGAAGCCAGCATGGCCAGCACCTTCAAGCGCATCGGCGGCCTCGACCACCTCGTCTACACCGCCGGCGACGCTCTGCCCATGCAGATCGCCACCACCGAAGACGCGCGCAAGGTCTTCGAGGTCCGCTTCTGGGGCGCATACACCGCAGCCAAAGCCGCGTTCCCCTTCATTCATCCCGGCGGCTCGATCACACTCACCAACGGCATCGTCGGCGCCAGGCCGTGGAAGGGCTGGGCAGCCGTCGGAGCCGGTGCTGGCGCGCTCGAATCCCTCACCCGCGGCCTTGCGTTGGAGATGGCGCCCATCCGCGTCAACGCCGTCTGCGCCGGAGTCATCCGCACCGCGCTCTGGGACAACATGTCCGAAGCCGACCGCCAGGCCTTCTACGACCAGCAGGCCAAGGCGCTCCCCGTCGGCCGCATCGGCGAAGGCGAGGATGTCGCGCAGACCTATCTCTACCTCATGCAATCCGGCTTCACCACCGGACAGATGGTCGTCATCGACGGCGGCGCGCTGATCGCTTAGGCCTGCAACAGGGACGTCGCCTTACCCACGCAGCAGCGCCTCAATCTCGGCGCGCTGCGGCATGGAGGGTGCCGTCCCCGCGCGTGTCACGGAAATCCCCGCAGTCGCACACCCAAACCGCACAGCTTCACTCAGCGCCTTGCCTTCCAGCAAAGCCGCAGCAAAGCCGCCACAGAACGCATCACCCGCACCCGTCGTCTCCACCACCGGCCCGGCATGGAACGCCGGCACAAACACCGGCTCCCCTCCGCGCGCACAAGCTATCGCGCCACGCTCACCCAGCGTCAGGATCACCACCTTCGGCCCACGCTCCAGCAACGCACGAGCACACACCTCAGCCTGTTCCACAGTCTCCACCGGCAACCCCGTCAACAGGGCAGCCTCGCTCTCATTCGGGGTCAGGTAATCCACTAGCGACAGCATCTCTTCACTCAGCGGCACCGCAGGCGCAGGGTTCAGAATCGTCGTCACGCCCGCAGCGCGCGCAATCTCCAACCCACGCTGCACCGTCGCCAGCGGAAGCTCCAGCTGCACCAGCAGCACCTTCGCCCCGCGAATCGCCTCAGCCATGCGGTCCACATCCTCCGGCGTCAGCGTATAGCACGCACCCGGCACCACCACAATCGCATTGTTCCCACTCACCTCATCAATCAGAATCGCCGCCGACCCCGTTGGCACACCACCCACATCCACCAGCGAAGCCTCTACGCCGGCAGCCTCCCATGTCGCATGTGCGATCTGCCCAAATGCGTCGTCTCCCACTCGCGATGCTATCCTCACCCGCGCACCGCTCCCCTGCAGCGCCCTCGCCGCAGCCACCGCCTGGTTCGACCCCTTGCCACCCGGCCCCAGCGCCAACCCGCTGCCCAGCACCGTCTCACCCCACGCCGGCAAACGTCCCATCCGAAACGCAACATCCGCCACAAAACTTCCCAACACCACTATCGTCTTCGCCATCGCCTACTCAGCATACGGAAACTCTTCGATAACCGCATCCGCCTGAGACACCATTCGCGATAATAGAGTTGTGAACGCAATCGCAACACCCACCACCATCGACGCCCTCGAGTCCCGCATCGCCCCGCTGCGCAGCCGCCTCACCAGCCATCCGCTCTACGCCAGCATCCGCACGCCGCAGCACCTGCGCTTCTTCATGCAGTCGCACGTCTTCGCTGTATGGGACTTCATGTCCATCCTCAAGGCTCTACAGTCCGCACTCACCTGCGTCACCGTGCCCTGGCTGCCATCGGCCTTCCCTGAAAGCCGCCGCTTCATCAACGAGATCGTACTCGGCGAAGAGAGCGACCAGTTCGAAGGCCGCGCCATCAGCCACTTCGAACTCTACCTCGAAGCCATGCACGAAGCCGGCGCCGACACCTCTCCCATCCGCAATCTACTCGCCTCACTCACCACCCAACCTGGCTCGCTCTCCGTCAACGACGTCGCGCTCAACATCCCCGCAATCCCCATCGCCGCCCGCGCCTTCATGAGCTCCACCTTCCACGTCATCCGCTCCGGCAACCTCGCCGCCATGGCCGCGGCCTTCACCTTCGGTCGCGAAGACGTCATCCCCGACATGTTCCGCCACCTCGTCCGCGACCTCAACACCCAGCACTCCGGCGCCTTCGCCAAGTACATCTGGTACCTCGAGCGCCACATCGAAGTCGACGGCGAAGACCACGGCCCACTCTCTCTCCGCATGGTCGCCGACCTCTGCGGCAGCAACGAGGCTCTCTGGGAAACAGCCGCGACCGCAGCCGAATCCGCCATCGCCGCCCGCATCGCACTCTGGGACGGCATCCTCTCCCAGCTGAACTAAATGAAAGA